>NZ_CP040840.1:1802500-1835000 GCF_006874765.1 Leptospira weilii | reverse complement strand
CCTTGTTCCAAAATAGCAAGATCCGATTTTCCACGACAAGACGCGCTTAACGTTTGTCGCTTTAACGCGCTTATTACCAGGCCTAAAAAATAGCCGTAGGATTCCTTTACCTTGTAGAGTTCAGGTTTTACGTCCAGGGAAACGAAAAAAGTAAAATTCAGATTTTCTTCGGGATGATGAACGACTGTCCCTCCCCCGCTCGCTCTTCGAACGATTGTGGGAAATTCTTTGTCGAAACGTTTCCTAGATTTAAAACCCCGAATGGAATCCGAATCGTTTATTCCGGAAATTTCTTTCGGGTTTTTCGAAATCGAATTTCGATTTTCTGACGCGGTCGAATTTGTTCGGCTCTTTTCGGATTCCAAAGTTATGTTTAGAATTTCCGGCAAAACCGTATCCTCCGCCCGCTCCGAAAGTCCGAGCACGATGGAAAGCGGATTTCTCCAAATTCTAAGTCCCGCTCCGTAACCGGACGATACGAAATGAAGTCCGATGGCTTCCTCAATGGCAAGATTGTAAGAGGCGGATCTCTTTGAGTTTTGTAGGAATGCAAATGTACGCATACGATATGAGGGCAAAAATCCGAATTTTATTCCAAATTTTTCGAATACCGAAACCCTTACAGTTTCAAATATTCACTTTTGAGAATAAAGGATCCTTTCGAAACGATCCGTGCCCCCTCCTCTTTGAGACCGACCTTGATGACAATCTCGTCTCCCACGGTATCTCCCGTGATCACTTCGACGGCTTCAAAACTTCCGTCATCGTTCTGAAGAAACACGATGGACTTTCCTTCGATTTCATGAACGGCTTCGAGAGGAACAGTTCGTCTCGGTTCCGCTCCCGTATCGGCGACGATTCCCTTTACTTTTGCGGTTACGGATTGGCCCGGTTTTAATTTTCCGTTTCGGTTAGAAACCATGATTCTCAATTTCGCAGTTCTTTTAACATTGTCTAAAACGGTTCCTACGTATGCGACTTCGCCGCGGATACCGGGAGATTCCTTATCTCCCAGAGGATAGATATGCGCCTCGGCTCCTTCGGAGATCGTGCCTAGATCTTTTTCATACACTTCCAAAAGAACCATCAAATTGGTAAGATTGGCGATGGTGAACAAATCTTCGTTTCTTGTGACCTGTTGACCTTGAACCGCTTTTCTTTCGGTAACCTCTCCGTTGATCGAACTTCTCAAAACGAGATTGGAAGAAACGTAAACCCCTCTTTCAATCCCAGCGATTTCCGCGGGAGTAAGCCCGTAGTTTTCAAGTTTGATCCGAGTTGTCTCCACTTCGATCTTTGCCGTTTTGTATTGCATATTCGCAAACTCGTAATCTTTGGCGGAAGTTACCTTCATATCGAAAAGTTCTTTTGCACGATCGGCTTGTAACTTTAACGCTTCGAGACTAGCTCTCGCTTTCACGTAAGAAGCCTCTACTTCCCCGAGCACCACGGAAGAAAGAATCGCAAGCGGAGAACCCTGACTCACACGATCCCCTTCTCTCACGAGAACCTTTTTGATTCTCCCTTCGACCGTCGAACCGGCTCTCGCCATACTTTCGGGATCGTAGGAAATCCTTCCGGGAAGAGCAATCTCATCGACCGCTGAAATTTCTTTCAGAGCGACAAACGTCAAGGGATGTCTTTTTAATATTTCTTCGGATACGGTAAATCTGTTTTTATCGACGACGGTTTGCCTTTTCTCTTCCGGTTTTTTAAAGAAGAATTTTCTGTATCCGAAATATCCGGCGCTTAAGGCCGCGAGAAGAACGAGAATAATCTTGTATCGTCTTATGATCATACGAATCTCCGAGATAGGATTTATTCCCTCTCCGTTTTTTTTCCGACCGCCGCCTTATATATTTCGACCGCGTTGTAATAGAGGTACAACACTTCGTAATAATCTCTGAGAACCGTAAGATAATTTTTCTCGGCTTGGAGAAAGGTTACCTGGTCGGACGCGCCGCGGACATACGCTATTCTGGATTTTTGCTCCAACTGTTTGTTCTTTTGCAACAGATTAATTCTTTCGTACTTTGCAAGAAGATCCTCTCTCGCAAGAAGTTCCTTCTTGGAAGCCTCAATCTCTTCGTCGACTTCTCTTTTTTTTGCCTCGAGTGCAAGTTCGAATTTCTTGTGTTCTTCTTTTGCGGAAAGAACCTTACCCTGACCTCTGTCGTTTAAAGGGAGAGGAACGGTCGCAAAAACACCCGCATAGTGTTCATTGCCTTTGATTCTCCATTCTCCCCCGACTTGTACGTAACCGAGCGCTTCCCTTCTCTGGAGATCGATGTTAAGCTTTTTCTCTTTGACTCTTTCTTCGAGTGCGGCGATATCGGGACGGTTGACCGTGGTAATCTCTCTGAGCCTGAGTCCCAAGTCTTCCAAGGATTTAAATCTCATCTCCGTCTTAAACGCAAAGATTCCTTCCGCTTCCCGAATTCCGGAAAGAATTCGAAGTTCTTTTTCCACAAGCTGTCTACGAACAAGCGCGTCGCGGTAGAATTTTTCGACCTGAATTCTTTCCAACTCGAGTCTTTCGTATTCGAGAGGAGAGATGTCGCCCTTTTCAACTCGAAATTTCGTAAGTTCCAGAAGATCGCTATAATTTTCATAAAATTCTTTATTATAATCTACTAAATTTGTAAGAAAGATATAAGCCCAATAGTTCTGTCTGAGCCTGAGCCGAAAAAGCCTATCGAAGTTGTCAAATTCTCCCAAAACCGCTTCAAAAGATTTTTTTGCCACCTTAGAGCGAAGCGAAACCACTCCGTACACGTCCAGATCCTGATAAAGCGCCGGTGCCACTTCCATATGTCCTCCTTGAGAGCCGTTGGCTCCGAGAATTTGTGGACCGGACGAACCCCCTCCTCCGGGGACTCCGATGAACTGCTGTTGGAGTTGTATGGTCGGATTTCTGTAGAGAGAAGCTGTGATCACTTTTCCCCTTTCGATTCTCATATTTTGTTTTTCCGCGAGATAAAGAGGATTGTTGGAAACCGCATACTCCGTCAGTTTTTCCACATCCCAGTCTATGACCTTTCCGGAAAAAGAAGGAATCGGATTCGCCTCAACTTCCGTTTGCGTTTGTCCTTCTTGAAAAATGGGAGACTTTTTTTCGTCAAAGGAGGGGCCCGATTTTTTCTCTTCCGCTACGAAATGAGGCTCGAAAGGAATTACTTCCGGGTAAATCCAAGACAATGGGAAAACAAATCCGAGAAAACCAAAAACAAAAATTGTATTCGCGAACTTTCCAGGTTTGAACCCGCGCATTCTTCTATTTTCCGTTTTCCCCAAAAAGAAAATCGGAAGTTTAAAACGAACCCAAGCCCCAACTTCATTCCGATATTGCTTCGGAAAATTCCTTACTTCGTTTTTAAAAAACGATTCTCCTCTTGGAGTTCTTAAAACATTCTGTGAAGATACCATTTCCCCTGCACTTTCTTAAAGTATGGATTGATGAGTTCTTTCTCCAGCTGCATATTATCTTTAAATTTAAGTTTCAATTCGCATTCCGTCATACTTTCATAATAGAACTCGACCTCGATTCCCCCCGAAAGCAAAAACAAATCCCGAACCGTTCTTACGTTTTCAGAATTCTTCTGCTTTTTCAAAAGTTCCCGCTCGAAAAAATAAGTCTCGAAATAATTTCCTTTTTTGGAAAGTTCCTTTTTGATTTCTTCTCGGGTCCAAATTCCTTTCAGATCCAAGAGCAATCCGTCTTTTGGAGAAACGCGATCCGGTAATTTTGAAAAATTTTTCCCTACCGTATCTTCCACCAGATTTTTTATCAGAAGTAAAATTTCAGCCGTATCCTTACTATGATCTCCTGTGTGACCCGCAAGAAAGATCTTTCCGGCCCGAATTTCCGTTTTTTTTAAGTTCGTTTCGGATTCCTGCCCCGAAATCAAATTGTAGGAGAAAGTCAAACCTAAGAAAAAGAATATCCCGCATATTTTTCGAGGCAAAGATCGTTTGGAAAGAAAGTTCATTTGCTGTGTCCTCAAACAGCAAACGTACTCAGTCTCTGAAAATCAATCCGAAAGTCGAAGTATAGTGACGAAATGTATTTGTGTTCGGAGTTCATCTCCCAGACGCCGAAGGGAATCGATACTTTCTTACGGTAGGTTGACAAACACTTTCGAAATTTAAGGTAAAATCTTAGTGCCTGGAATTTCTAATACGAATTTGGAACCGAATACTTTACCGGGGGTCGTAAAACCCGCTTGGAATTTTCCTTTCTCCACTTTGGCAACGGCCGCTAATGCGGATTCGACCGTAAACTCGTAGGCTTCCGAACAACGCATTCGAATCGAAACTTTTTTCGAATTCGCTTCGGTCCAAGCCTCACCCCAAAGAAGAGCCGCCCCCTTTTTTCTTTTTTCTTCATTGGGGCCTCGAACTGTCAGTTCTACGAGTTTCTGCATTCCTTTGAGAATCAGAGAGTTTTTTAAAAATAAAGCCGTAGGTTGTAACAGTTTTAAAATCTTAGTTTGAAACTCGGGCAAAGAAGAATATACCGTGATGTTCGGAATTCCGGTGGAGATAAAAGAAGTAAAAACGTCTCCCCAGGGAATCGCAAAAAATTCCGCATATTTCCCACTGATCTCCACGACCTTTTTCAAACTCAGTTGAGGAATGGTTTCGATCTTTCCGTTTCTCCTCACCCTACTTCCGTGAGGAAGTTGAGCGAGCATACTTTTTAAGGTTCCTCCGGAAATATCCGTAAAACCCGAAAAACCAAGTTCCAAAGAATGTGCCTTGGGAAGTTTTTCCTTGAGCATCACCGCGAGACAATCCGTAGGTACGACATCGAAGCCCACTCCCGGAAGAAGCATTACCTTTTTTGCAAGCGCTTTAGAAGATAGAGAATGAAGCGTTTCATATACGGAAATTTCTCCCGTGATATCCAGATAGTGGACCCCGGCTTCGATACAAACTTCCGCCATTGGAAGTGCAGTTTCTATAAAAGGGCCGGCGCAATGCAAAACCAAAAAACAATCCAAGATTTGAGCCTGAACTTCTTTTGGATTCCCCAAAGAAAAAATCCTGTATGGGAGACCGAGTTCTTCCGCAAGAGGACGAATCTTCGATTCGGATCTTCCCGCAAGGATAGGTTTTTGCCCCCTTTCAACAGCCTTTCTTGCGATCAATTCTCCGCTATAGCCGTTTGCTCCGTATAAAAGCCAGTTTTTTTTCTTAGCCGCCATAAAGGCCAGATTTTTCTCAATCGGAAGAATTCGTCAAGTTTTGACGGAAATTTTCACAAGTACGATCCAAGAATCTATTCCGAGAATTGACTTTGAAACGGTCCGACATCATTTCACTTCTTGATCATCGTTTAAAATCAGATAGACTTCTACCAAAATTCGTTCGAAGACGCCCTTCCTAGTTTTTGATCCCATATCCGAAACGGATCTAGGATCATGCAAAATACGAAAATCACATATCGTCACTCAAGCACTTTCGCCTCTCATTCCGAATATATCGAAAACGGCTAACTACGAAAAAGTTTTCGAACAACTACCGATTTCTATAAAATAACGTGAGTTCGGCGGTTGAAAATGAATCGGTATTCCTTTCCCGGGATCAGAAAACCCATTCTTTCCGATTTTTTCCCCAATAGATCGCTTTTTTCCAAAAGAAGTTATTACACGACATCCCAATTTAGGATGATTCGATTTACCATAACGGTTGTGACGAAAAACGACCGCACTTGAGTGATGTTTTTGAATTGACCAAGAAAGTATTGAGGAACAATCTTAAAGAAGAACTTACTAGAGGCGTTATGGAAATCAATCTTGTCACGATCGCAATTCCATTTTTCTTTTTATTAATCTTTTTGGAAATTGGGTTTTCCGCGTATCACAAGCGCAAACTCTATCGACTGAACGATTCGATCAACGATCTCTCAACGGGAACTGCAAGCCAGGTTGTGGGAGTTTTTTCGAAAACAATTACTTTAGCCGCTTACATCTATATCTATCAAAATTTTAGAATCTTCAACCTTCCTTCTTGGCCAAGCGAAGTTGTTTCCGGAGCTATGTTAGGACTTAGTTCTCCAACTTGGGCCTGGATCGTTGTCGTAGCAGTTTGGATCCTTTGTTTTATCGGTTACGATTTAGCCTATTATTGGGCTCACCGTCTGAGTCACGAGGTTAATTTTCTTTGGGCGGGACACGTTGTGCACCATCAAAGTGAAGAATATAATCTTACGGTCGCTTTAAGGCAGGCGAGCCTTCACGGACTTTTCACCTGGGTGTTTTATCTCCCTTTGGCCCTAATCGGTTTTTCTCCGATCGTTATGCTTCTGAACGGACAACTCAATCTGATTTATCAATTCTGGATTCACACAAAAGCGATCGATAAACTTCCTCGTTGGTTTGAGGCGATCTTTAACACTCCCTCTCATCATAGAGTTCACCACGGAATCAACCCAAGATACATCGATAAAAATCACGGCGGAACGTTGATCGTTTTCGACAAATGGTTCGGAACCTTTGAACCAGAATCGGAGGAACCGGTTTACGGAACCGTTAAACCTCTTCGTAGTTTCAATCCGATTTGGGCTAATCTTCACTACTGGTGGGAAATGATCGAACTCGCTTGGCGTTGTCCTCGTTGGTCGGATAAGATCAAAGTTTTCTTCGCCCTTCCCGGCTGGAGGCCGGAAGAACTCGGTGGTCAGTATCCGATTCCAGAAGTCGCCCCAAATACATTCCATAAATATGATATTGATCTTCCCAAAGGATTAAGTCTGTATTCTCTCGTGTGGTTTATTATTTCCGTAGCATTGGCGTTCGGAATGCTCGTCAAGATAGGATCTCTTTCTTGGTTCAACATAGGAGTCATCAGTCTGATTACCTTAATTTCTTTGCTTGCGATCGGCGGAATTTTGGAAAGAAAACGCTGGGCTCTTTTTGTGGAGCCGATCCGTATGGCGATTCTAGTCGCGGGCGCTTACGCGCTTTCAGAAGAAATGAATATCACATTAGGTACCCTTGCTCTAGGTGCGGTTTCCATGATGTGGTTTCTAAGCCATAGAAGCGTCTTTGCTTTCATCCAGGAAATCAATCCGGTTCAGGAAATTCTAAAAAGGACCGCTTAAAAAATCACAGACTTTAGGTTCGGCTATCCTATCGAACAGGATAGCGAACACAATTGAGTTGTTGAAAAATTCAATAGTGGAGATTAACAAAGCATTCCAATTGCCCGTTTCAATGAAATAGATGGAGAAGTAATTTTTCAACAACTCTAATATGAATCGGAACATTTATAAATAGTGGAAAGTCGTTGTTAGAAAGTAAACGTTCAAGGAAGCACCTTGTCTTAGAATTGAGGTAAATCAGTCCAAGCAAGTGTCCTCGGTTTCCTTTCCCAAGATTTAAATAACGTGAGTTCGGCTTAAGAAAACATGATTTTTAAGGAACGTTCGCGAAATGGATCGTAATCGAATCAATATACGCTTTTGTTAGAGTATCCCAACTTGAACCTACAGGACTTGTGGTAGCACCGGATTTTCCGACGGTTCCCACTCGATCATACAATCCATCGACTCGATTCGCTTGAATAAAATCCAAAGGAATCGCATTTGCCGCAACCCCTTCCGCAACCAATCCGTTGAAATCAAAAAGACCATAGGTCGGTGTAAAATTCACAAACTGATTTACTGTGGCATTGCAAGTGATCGCTTGGCCGGAAGTGATCGCAAATTGTTCTAATCCGGCTTTTGCGGTTACGTTTAAGCTTCCATCAAGTTTCTGACTGTAAGCGAGTTTGTAGTATTCCCTTCCCGCTCCGGGACAAAGTCCTTGGTTATGGGCGTAACCGAGAGCTTGTGTTCCCGCATTGATCGGAACCAGATCCGTAGTTCCGCCGAAACTTACAACCGATTTAAAACAGAACACGGTACGATTGTCCATTTCTTCTAGAATTACCCTACCAGTATCCACATCCCGCCCAAGCGCGTCGGAACCAAGAGGTCCTTTCCAAGAATAAGTTTGAATCAAACCCTGATTCGAAAATCCGGTAACCACAGGTTGAACAACGTAACTTTCGATGATCGCTGTCGCTCCCGCCCAGCGAGTCGGATCGAGTCTACTCAGTTGGTACACAAGAACAGCCCCGTCTCCAGAAGCATCCCTCGGATTATCGTCGAAAAAAAATTGAAGAGCGGGTTGATCGTCGGAAGAAGAACGAAGTTCGAAAAAGTTCGTATAGAAAGCTGGATTGCCGAGAGTACTCGGTTGATAAGAAACGTTACCGGAATTTAATTTCAGACGCAGCGTATAAGATTGTCCGTTGAAGTTCTGGTTAGCAAGAGTGATGTTCGCTACAGTTCCAGTAGGAAAACTTCTACGAATCCCGGCGATCAAATCGTCCATAAAAAGGGAATTCCCTCTCGCCCAAGTTGCGGACTGCCTTACAAATCCCCAGCGATCCTCATTCGCTTTCAAAGGTTGCAACAACTCTAAACGAATCGGAAACGGTTTGGGAGAGTCTTCTCTCACAAAAAAAGGAACTTTGTCCGAACGAAAGCTAAGCCCCATTCCAAACAAAACGATTCCCGCCGAAAGAAAAAGAATCCATGATTTCTTCATTTGAATTTTCCTTTACTGAGCAATGCCTTTGGGAACGATAATAAAAAAACCGGCCTTACTTTGTTCTACATAGGGTTGAGTCGCCAACCAAAGAAGAATTGCGTTATTCGTGTTGTCGTCGTTTTCTTTCTTCTTGCAAGTTATGACAAACAACACGCTCCAAAGCACGATTGTAAAAATTCCAACAAATAAAAATTTACGAAAAACTTTCATGCGCACACTTCCTCAAAATCAGAGACCTTTAACAAATCCGAGAGCCGCTTGATTTGCTTTTTTCAAATCTTGGAACTTTCCTGATTTATATTCCGTACCAAACTCAAACTTTCGTTTTTAAAAAGATTTAAGGTTACAAAAATTCGCTTTTTGGAAAACGGGATCCTTAAGGGAAGATACCCAAACTGAAACCGCAGGTCAACCAGGATTCCTAGCTTACACAACAATTAGAATCTTCCCAAAAAAATAAGCAAAGTCTGTCCCAAAAATAATTCTGTTGATATTATCGGGAAAGCGCCATTTCAAATCTAAATGAAAAGTTTTTGAGTTAGTTTTTCAAAATATTTTAATGAATTTCATTCATTTTTACTCATCTCTACGGAATAACGTGAGTTTGGCGTAAGAAAATGAATCATCGATTTATTACGACCCTGCTCACGTTAGTTGCGATCTGGCATGATGCCGAGACCGACGATCAAAGCGTGAAGGTAGGTCAGAAATAAAACGACGCCTTCCGACTTTCTAAGTTTTAGAACCCTGCAAAGTTCCGAGTAGGTTCGAGCACACTCGTGTGAACGGAATTCTGAAACCGAAGAGCGCTTTCATAAACAACATTCTTTTCTAAAAGAGCGGAAGCGATCGCCATCAAACGAATCATTCTCCGATTTTCCTTTAGAGAATCCCAATCCAAGAAACAAGTCTCAATTGACAATGACTTTAAGTTACCATAAATTGACCAAAGTCATTTTTAAATGACTTACAGTCGTCACAAAGGAAAAGATCAAAATGAAACAAAAAACGGTTTTAATAACCGGAACCTCTTCCGGAATCGGAAAAGCGGCCGCAATATATTTTCAAACCAAAGGTTGGAACGTAATCGCAACAATGAGAAATCCCGAAAATGATCAGGATTTGAAAAATCTTTCCAATCTACTTTGCACAAAACTCGATGTAACCAAACCAAACACGATTGAAAAAGCAATCGAAGAAGGAATCAAAACCTTCGGCGAAATCGACGTTCTAGTAAACAATGCCGGATACGGACTCATAGGCCCTTTTGAAGGAGCCGCTAAAGAACAAATCCAAAGACAGTTCGATACAAACTTGTTTGGAGCAATGGATGTGATCCAAAAAATCCTCCCTCACTTTCGAAAAAAAAGAAAAGGTCTAATCATCAACGTCGCTTCCATGGGAGGAAGAATTACAATCCCCCTTTATAGTCTATATCATTCTACAAAATGGGCTTTGGAAGGATTCACAGAATCGCTTCAATACGAATTACATCCTCTCGGAATCCGAGTGAAACTTATCGAACCGGGAGCGATCGCCACTGATTTTATCAGTCGTTCTTCCGAGTCCACCTCCGAGAAAGCTCCCGAAGAATATAAAAAATTCTCCGAAACGGTTTTCAAAAACATGGAAAATGCGATGATGGCCACCCGTTCCGAAACCGTAGCTAAAGTAATTTTTAAGGCTGCCAAAAGTCCTTCGAAACGATTTCGTTATGTCGTAGGAACAGACGCCGTAGCTCTTTTAGGATTGCGTAAATTTCTTTCTGATCGAATCTTTTTCAGAATAATTAAACTTGCCTTGCTCAAATCCGCAAAGGTAGCGTAATTTCGATTTTAGGAGTGAATCGTATGTTCGGAAATCGAATTCAAAAAATTTCTTTCTTATCTCTGATCCTTTTTTTGGGAATTTTTATTTTAGTCATTTTACAAACAAGTTGTCTCAGTTCTTTCGGAGGAACTCCGGAAGGAAAACGACTCGAAAGAATGCGAACCTCTAAAATGTACAAAGATGGAAAATTCGAAAATGATCCCTTCGTTCCCAATATTGTTTCCGGAACTTATACAAATATCATCTGGAGACAACTTTTCGGAAACGAACAAAGAACCCCTCCCTCTTCGATTCCGGTGATCTATCCGGATCCAAAAAGTTTTTCTCCAAACACGGCTCCGGGATTAAGAACGATTTGGCTTGGTCATGCTTCCGTTTTGGTCGAAATCGACGAAGTGAGAATTCTCACGGACCCAGTATTTTCAAATAAGATTTCTCCGTTCAAGAGTATGGGTCCGGAAAGATTTTTCCCGCCTCCGATTTCTCTGGAGAATCTTCCTTCAATCGATGCGGTCGTAATTTCACATGACCATTACGATCATCTGGATATGAATACCGCCAAATATCTGGCTTCCAAGGGAACGAAATATTTTGTCCCCTTGGGAATCGGCGCTCACTTAGAACATTGGGGAATTCCCGAAAATCAAATCATCGAGTTGGATTGGTGGGAAAAGGGAAATGTAGGTAAAGTTGAGATCGTCTGCACTCCTGCGGTTCACTATTCCGGAAGAGGACTCTTGAATGGCAAATCCACTCTTTGGGCTTCTTGGAGCATCATCGGTCCTGAAAATAAATTCTTTCATAGCGGGGATACCGGTTATTCTCCGCATTTTGCGGAAATCGGTAAACGCCTCGGTCCCTTCGACCTAACTTCGATTAAGGTCGGAGCCTACGATATCACTTGGGAAGGAATTCATATGAATCCGGAAAAGGCGGTTCAGGCACATCTCGACTTAAAAGCCAAAAGAATGCTTCCGATTCATTGGGGAACATTCAATCTGGCGATTCATCACTGGGACGAACCGATTCTCCGAACTGTAAAATCCGCAAAACAATACCAAATCGACTTAGTCACTCCGAAACCGGGAGAAGTTGTCGTCGGAGGAACGACTTTTGTTTCCGAAGCCTGGTGGGAGAAAGTCCGTTAATGACACTATATTAACGTGAATTCGGCGGTTGAAAGTTTGGGCGAATAAGAAACTAAAGTGTTGCTGCCTAAACTCAGCGAAACATAGAATCGCTTTCGCATTTTGTTACACTGAACCCACGTTGCATGATTAAATTTGGAAAAAAGATTCCGAAAACTGAAAAGATTGTTTTGAAAGTTACAAACTATCCAAAAAAACGTCAGAGTTCCAACGCTTCGAGTTGCGAGGGATGAGTCCTAAAACTACGTCGGCACATATTACGAATATGAAACCTAATGAACAAATTCAAAAAAATGAGAATTGATGTAATCTGAAGTTGTAAAGAAAACAGCCTGTTTGAGGGCGGTTTGAACTTGTTTAAAAGTATTCTAGAAATCGTTTTTCTTTTCTGGGTAATTTTTTCCAGAAGTTTACGGTTGGAACTCCAGCCTGTAATTCGAGATCCCATTCTTCTTTTTGTTAGTCATTGATAACTATTTGTAGCAACGAAACCGGATTATCCAGCCTCAGTTTGGACATAATTCCGACTAAAATTCTGTCTCTTAACCTCTCTAAAACCACTGGAAATACTTGACCCATAGTGCAGTGCCAAAAAAATACGATTGTGCGACGCACAAATCAAGATTCTCGGAGGTACACAGTGAATTTTCGCAGATTGACTCAATTTCGTTTCCGATATGTAATTTTTCTGCTCTTACCTTTCGGCTTCCAATTGCTTTTGGAGCCACTTGCGGGAGCGCTCAATCAAAAGAAAAGCATTCCGGATGAAGAATCTATCGAAATCGCAACCATTCAAGCCTACATCTCGGAGATCCGCCCCTCCCTTTCCTCGAAATCACTCCAAAAACTCTCCCAAGTCATTCTCCAAGAATCCAGAAGACTGAATATAGAATCCTGTAACTTTCGTTGTTCCGACACAGACAAAGTGAGCCTACTGATCGGTCTCATTCATCTAGAATCCCAGTTCAAAGCAACGGCCCGCTCACCCAAGAACGCTCGTGGTTTTATGCAAATTATGCCTACAACCGCAAATTGGATCTCCCAAAAGGAAGGCTGGAAAATCAACTTGAGCGATCTCCACAAACCGGAAGTTAATATCCACCTTGGAGTTTCTTACCTGAATTATCTATTGGATCTGAGAAAGGGAGATACCGCTAAGGCCCTCCTTTCTTACAACGCCGGCCCCAGTGCGGTCGATCGTTGGGGTGGGATCCCTGAATACAACGAAATCATTCTTTCCAACCAATCCCATTATTTGGAACTAAGAGAAAAAATTGCCAATTCCATTCCATAAATTCCCGATCCTTACTTCTTTAAAGAGCCGTCGCTTTGCCGTGGCTATCCATAAGTTATAAAGGGTTTTGGAATCAAAACTGATATTTTTCAAGTGTTCCGACAAGAATGAGGCTTTTTACTTGCAAGAAGTATGATTTTCTGATAGAGAAAAATTTCCCGAGTCTTTCCGCCTCCAAACTCAGCGCCTCGCTCTTCAGCAGAGCTCGTCATCCCCACCCAAAAATAAGGGGAAACTCAGGCACAACGCTTCCTAAACTCAGTAAACACCTTCCTATGGGTCGGTGTTTAGGGCGCGTTGTGGGAACTAAGTTTCACTGTCGGAATTCCGACGGATTTATCTTCGGATCCAAGTACTTGTGGGTAAGGTGATGGCTCTCTACGGATCGCGTTAACTCAGCGAAACGCTCTCTATGGATCGCGTTTCAAGTCGTTCGATAAGACCCAATCCGATTTATTGAAATATTTGTCCTCTAACTCCCGAAGGGTCCCGGATCGCTCCAACACTTCAAGAAAGAATTCAAAATTCCTAATAAACACCAAATCTCCGTAAGGGAATGCGGCGCTTATATCTTCCCTTTGTACAAGTTCGAGTAGGGGCCGGAAGTTGGAAGCAATCGATTTGTCCTTGAGTAAAAGTCCCTTGATATAGAAAGAGTCCGCGACCAAACAATTTGCCGTTCCATTCTTAACCGCTTCCCAAGCGGCAAAAGTATCTCCATAAGTAAAAATACGATTGTTCTTGAATTTTTTCAGAAGATATTCGTGACGATTGGAAAAAGATCTGACCGCAAACGTAACTCCATTCACATCCGCTAAATCGAGGATACTTCTGAAATTCTGAGTCGTGATAATGTTTCCTTCCGGGGGAGGAGGAAGCGCGGATTTTCGAATCAACGCGGCGGGAGTTGCAACCAAATACGCCTTACTGAATTTCACTTTTTTGGATCTTTCAAGATTACTTGAGATTCCGGATAACGCAATATCGACTTCCTTTTTTTTGATCGCATCCGCAAATTCATTGAATTCCTGATAAGAAACGAATTTATATTTTACTCCGAGAAAGTCTGCATAAGCTTTTCCCAACTCGTAATCAAAACCTGGATAACCCTCCTTTGCGTTTACAATATAAAAAGGTTCGTACGCGGAATCACCGGTGACTTTCAATTCCCCTTTTTCCAAAATTTCTTTGAGCCTGGACAAATTGTAAAATCTGAATGTGTTTTCCTCCGCTCCCAAAGAGGAATATCCCACTTCGTTTATATTGCAAAGAACCGCAAAAAAAACGAAAAGAAAAGGTTTTATCGAAATTCCTTTTATAGAATTTTTAATACGGTTTACAATTCCTAAAAACGGAACGAAAAGCCCGTCCCAAAACCATTCGATCTTATCAGAATCTTCTCGGGTCGCTGCAATTGTTTTGAGCTTTAGGACGGACCCTAAAATCCATCGAATATGCGATCGGAGAGTTTTGATTTCAAATAGATCCTCAGAATATTTCCGTTGACTCACTATAATAATCCTCTCCTACAGAACCGAACAAAACTTAGTTCGAATCATTTTGAATTCAAACTCAAAAGCAACTTTAATCTTCCGCAAGTTCTGAAAGATTTTTATAATATTCTAAACTTTCCGGATTGCTAAGAGCTTCCTTATTCGTTACGGATTCGCCTTGAACAGTTCTTTTGACGGCAATCTCCACTTTTTTCATATTGATCGTGTATGGAATATCCGCAACCGCAAGGATTTTAGAAGGTACATGTCTAGGGGAAATTTTTTCCTTAATTTCTTTTTTCAAGGTTTGAATGAGAGAATCGTCTAATTTTTTTTCGGGAGCCATCTTTAAAAATAAAACAATCCTTACGTCTTCCTTCCAATCTTGACCTATAATGACGGAATCGGCGATTTCAGAAAAAGTTTCGATCAGACCGTAAAGATCGGCGGTTCCGATTCTCACCCCGCCGGGATTGAGAGTTGCATCCGATCTTCCATAAACGACAAGACCGCCGTTTTTCTTAAGCTCCACAAAGTCCCCATGGCACCAAACTCCGGGAAAGGATTCAAAATATGCGGACTCGTATTTTTTTCCTTCGGGATCTTTCCAAAAGTAAAGAGGCATGGAAGGAAAAGGTTGTTTGCAAACAAGTTCTCCCTTTTCTTCAACCACGGATTTTCCGAACTCATTCCAGACCTCTACGTCCATTCCAAGACCTCTGGATTGAATCTCTCCTTCGTAAACTGGAAAAACCGGATTTCCCAACGCGAAACAACCGTTGAGATCCGTTCCTCCCGAAATCGAAGATAGTTGAAGATCCTTCTTCCAATTTTGATATACGTATCGAAAGCCCGCCTCAGTCAAAGGAGAACCGGTGGACAACACAGCCCTCATCGATGAAAGATCGAAATCCTTCGGTTGAAAGTCCGACTTTTCCAAAGTAAGAATGTACTTCGCTCCCACTCCGAAGACATCGACCCTTTCTTCGGAAGCGATACGAAATAGAATTTCCGGTCCGGGATAAAAAGGATTTCCGTCGAATAAGACGACTGTCGCCCCTACGGATAGGGAACTTACGAGCCAGTTCCACATCATCCAGCCGCATGTCGTATAATAAAAAATTCTTTCTCCGGCTTTGAGATCGCAGTGGAGTACCAATTCCTTCCAATGATTGATCAATACGCCCACTCCCTGTACCATACATTTAGGGAGTCCGGTCGTTCCGGATGAATACATAATATACACCGGATGATCGAAATCGGTTTGGTGGAATTCCGGTTCGGCTCCTTGGTTTTCCAGAAGAATAGTTTCCAAAAAATGAATATTCTTTTTAGGATAGTTTTCCGGAAGTTCCGTGTTCGTCTGATTTTTAAGATGCAGAATTCCTTTTTTGTAGTCCGATACGATCACCGCTTCGAGTGAAGGAATGGACGCAAGAATTTGAGTCAGATTCTCCGCAAGAGATACATCCTTTCCCTTAAACGCGTATCGATCCGTGGTAAACAGAACCTTGGGGGTAATCTGTCCGAATCGATCCAACACTCCCTTGACTCCGAAATCCGGCGAACAAGAACTCCAAATCGCTCCGATGGAAGTTGTCGCGAGCATTGCAATCACGGTCTCGGGGACATTCGGCATCAGCCCTGCGATTCTATCCCCGGGCACCACTCCCTTTTTTTTCAGATCCTTTGCGAGAGCTCCCACGTAAGAGCGCAATTCTGAATAACTGATTTCTCTTCTGGAGCCGTCTTCTCCTCTATAAATCAAAGCCGGATAAGAATCAGTCCTTCGGAGCAGATTCTCCGCAAAATTGAGCTTAGCTCCCAAAAAAAATCTAGAATCCGTAAAATTCAGTCCGGTCCGATACGGGGTTTCGTATTTTTTTGAATGAACGACTTCGGAAAACTCCCAGATGCTTTCCCAAAAAACTCCGACATCCTTTACGGACCAAGCCCTGAGTTCTTCGTACGAAGAAAAATGAAGTTTTCTTTTCTCTCTGAGAAACTTTTGATATCGGCTTAAATTGGAAGATTCGATCCGAGCGGTGGAAGGCGCCCATAATTGTTGATGCATGTAAAAACTCGATTCCGTTTTTTCATTCTCTATTACATTTTTTTAAAAGGCCGGGTCAACATGAATTTTGATTGAGGAACGGAACACTCCGTATATGCTTAGAAAAAATAAATCCGAAAACGAGAATCTCCATTGAGCTCATTCGAACACATCCATTTCGCCGAAATCATCCTTATCGCGTCCGGAATCATTTATGCTCTGCATGGTTTGATTCATCAATTGATCGTAGGAGGCGCAGTCGGTTTCTTCCAACTCAGAGAAGAAAGACAATCTCGTTTGATCTTAATGATGTGGATCACTACCGGAGCTTTTATGAGTTTCTTGGGATTTCTTCCCGCGATTCTGATTTTGCTCTTCGGTCCCCAACCTCCGGTGATAGCGACCTTAATTGCGGAAATAATCGCTGTCGGATTCTTATCTCTTCACATTTTTCTCTCGGGATACCGGACTCACACACAACCTGTAAAAATAGGTTTTTTTTTCAGTCTCGGTTTTGCGATCGTTTTGATTCTTTACCTTTTGAATCTTTGGGTCTGAATTTGTCTCAAATCCATTTTGGGGTTTTATCGGACGATCAAAGGTATCGAATCAATTTTAATAAGATCTAATTTTATCTCCAAACAATTGACCAAAATAAAACTATAAAACGTTAGGTTCGATGGTTGAAAATAAGAAAGAATTTTCTAAAAGTAGGAGTACTACTTTTAGAATTTGTTCGTAAAATCGCGATTTGTCGCAGTTCCACATTTTAAGAATTGATTTACAAGTTCAGATTCCAACTTCCGAATCATGGATTTCTTACGATCCTGCTCACGTTAAAATAGGAGTTCCTAGAATTTTAGAATTGTTCTTAAGATCATAATTTACGATAATTTCCACATTTTAAGAATAGATTTACAAGTTCAGATTCCAGCCCTTTTTTAAAAAAAGATTGTACGAGACCTGAAAAACCATAACGTTACCCAAATGAAACACTACCTTACTTACAAAGAAAATAAATTCTGGAATATTGAAATATCCGGAAAATCTTTTACCTTAACCTACGGCGAAACCGGAACAGTCGGCATATCTCAAATCGAAACTTTTGACACTAAAGAAAAGTGTTTGAAAAAGGTTCAAAAACTGTTAAATGAAAAATTAAAAAAAGGATATGTGGAGATCAATCCTCCAAAAAAAATCAACCCTCAAATCAAAGCCGATTACCTAAAAGAATGGCAAGCAATAGTCGACTCCGAAAATTTACATAAAGCATTGATCAATCATTTCTCCTATCTGGCCGATACGCCAGGATATGATAAAATATTGCAAATGGTGATGAATCAAGCAGTAAAAGCAACAATAGGCATTCCCGAATATCAAGATGAAAAGACTTTGATCATTGAATTTCCCGGAAAAAACAAATTATTTACCTATGCGCCTGCTAAAGAAAAAGGGAAAAAATATTCAAGAAACTTTCAAAAAATTTTAAATAAAAGCAGCCTGTTGAGAACAGAAGGGACAGGAGAATTCTACCTTGGTATTCATAATATGTTTGAATCCGAATGGTTTGAAAATTTAGACTCAGAACTGTTGGAATATGTTAAGCCTGAACAAATAATAACACCTTTATATTACAATTCTGATGTATGGTTGTTTCACCCCAAAGAAAAAAACCAATTTGGAGAACCTGTTATTTATTTCTTTGCCCACGATGGTGGAGGAGAATGCACCGATCCAGAGGAAGTTAATGCCGGTGCATTGTTTTTAAAGCTCATAGCAGAAGCATGGGGCATAAAAATCGAAATGCCCATTCATACCAAAAATAAAAATGATGCAATAACAGAGGAATGGTGGAATAATTTGGATTCTGAATTGAAGGAGGCTGTTGAGAATGAACCCTATGTTAGTGATACAGATTCTCTTTCTAAAAAAATTCAACTCGTAGAGCATTTATACGTTAACGAAAACAGCAAAATTAAATCCTTAGAATCAATTTCCAAATTCGTCAACCTATCAAGTTTTGATTGCGATGCGCCTCATATTACAGACATTTCAACAATAAGCTCATGGAAAAAACTTTCTTATTTACGTATTTCAAGTAAAAAAGTAAAAGACTTCAGCCCCCTTAAAAATGTTATAAAACTGAAAAAGCTTATTTTAAATGATACAAAGATAAATGATCTTAGCCCTTTAACTTCCCTTTCCAACTTGAATAGATTGGAATTAGAAGGTACCTTAATAACAGATCTACAGCCGCTTGCGAAATTAAAAAACCTTGAATATTTACAGATCTCAGGAACATCTGTGAAAAACATTGAACCAATAATATCTTTAGGGCAACTTAGAACTTTAAAAATACAAGGAACACATGTGAAAGATATCTCCCGCCTTAAAGAATTAAAATATTTAAGCGATCTTGATATTTCCGATACGAAGATCGACTCATTTGATGTTCTCAAGTCACTTCCTCGTCTTACCAAATTTTATGCAAACAATACTTCGCTGCCAAACCTGGAATCTTTTATGGGTTCCAAAAGTATAGCAAGAGTACATTGCAAAGGAACATTGATAAGCAAAAAAGAAATAGAGGGCTTTAAAAAATCTATAAAGCCTCGAAAGGATTTAGGATTAGAAATAGATTGTGATTTTTTTGAATATCATTCTGACTAAAAATTATAAATGAAAACATAACTTACTTTTAGTTAGCTGAAAATCTTTTACCGTAACCTACGGCGAAACCGTTGATAGCCAAAAGTGCGCAATCACATTAGATATTTTGAATAAATCGGGAAAGTCACAGTTATTTTCTGTGGCGACGCCAAGAAGACCGCTTAGAAACTATCTCGAAAATACTTTACCTTTACTGAAAACACCGATAATTTACGTGTTTTCAAACGGTTCTTTTTCGTTGTTCAATTTTTATTAGGAATTCCCACATCTTAATATTTGAATACAGACTCCGATTTCAAATCGCGTTTTACGGAGCGACTCTGAATTTTTTCCAAAAAGAATCCCCATCTTTCTCGAACACGATTCTATCGTGCAAACGACTGGAACGTCCCTGCCAAAATTCGATTCGGCTAGGACAAATCGCATAACCTCCCCAATGATTCGGAAGATCCACTTCCTTACCCTCATATAATTTCGAAAACTCTTCGAAACGTTCTTCTAAAAATTTACGATTCGGAATTTCATAACTCTGAGGAGAAACAACCGCGCCGATCTGGGATCCTCTGGGTCTGGAATGAAAGTACACGTTCGATTCTTCTCTAGAAACTTTCTTTACGCTTCCTTCGATTCGTACCTGACGTTCCAACTCGGACCAAAAGAAAACAAGACAAGCCCTCGGGTTCTCTTCCAATTCCCGTCCTTTCTTACTTTCGTAATTCGTATAAAAAACGAACGAGTCTTCCAGGATTCCCTTGAGAAGAACAATTCTCGCATTCGGTTTTCCGTCCTTGGTCGCCGTAGCAAGAGTCATCGCGTTGACTTCCAAAACTTCCGACAAGGCGGCTTCCTCAAACCATTTTTGAAAGAATGAAATCGGATCGTCTCCGATATCTTTCATATCCAAAGAAGATAAACTGTAATTCTTTCTAATTTCTGAAATTTTAGAATTCATATCGGTTACATTCAAAAAATAGAAGCAGCTTTAAAGTAAAAGAAAAAATTTGAATTCCATTTTTCATTTTCGGGAATCCGGTCTTATCCGCAAAATGTCCGTATTATACGACAAATCCCCGAAAAAACTTGTCATCAGAATTTTTTTAGAATCTGTCCCAAAACGTAGAAACAATCGCAGCGATCCGCGAAGATTCTGATAAGATCGAATGGTTTTGGAACACGCTCTTAGTCCAAGCTCGGAGTTTACACTTGAATTTTTTCGGAACGGAAATTTTTCTCAATCCCATTAGCAAAATTCGAATATGAGTTTTTTTGAAATAGACGTTAGACGATTTCCACGACGATAAGAGTAAAATCGTCCTGTATCGGCTCTCCTTGCAAAAATAGATTCAAGTCTTTTTGAACCTTGAAAATTTGGCCTTCGGGACTCAAAGAAGAAGACAAAACAATCGAACTTAAAAACCTCGTTTCGCCGAATTCGTTTTTAGTCGCATTAAATTGTTCGTAAATCCCGTCCGTAAAAAGATAAATCCGGTCACCCGATTTTAATTTTACTTTTTCGGTATAATATACGAAGTCCTTCTTCAGTCCGAGAATCGCCCCGGTTTTATGAAAGAGATCCGTTTTGCCTTCTCTCAAAAGAATCTGAGGCGGATGACCTGCGGACGAATACTCCAAAGTATGATTTTTTACGTCTATGTCCGCGACGACACAGGTGAAATACAAGGTTTTAAATTTTTCAAGAATCACCGCATTCAATCCCCCTAATAAAGAAGAGGGATTTTTTTGGATTTTTTTCAGATGCTCATATTCGCTCTTGATTGCCATAGTAATCAAAGCGGCTTGAACCCCGTGCCCTGTCGCATCCGCCACGAAAAATCTGTAAACTCCGGGACGAATTTCGAAAAGATCGTAGAAATCCCCTCCGACCTCGTCCATAGGTTGATAGGAAATCGAATAAAGAATTCCCGGGAGAACCGGATGTTCCGGTAAAATACTACGTTGGATCTTTTTGGAATACAGAAGATCCTTCCGTATAATTTCCAAAGATTGCATCAGCTCTTGTGTGCGAAGTTCCACCTTCTTTTCCAACTCGGCGTTTAAACTCGTGATATCTTCATATAATTTAGCATTTTCTAATGAAATTGCGGCCTGTGAAGACAGGATTTCGAGGATTTCCAGCTTATGTTCGTCGAACACGTCATAAGTGAGTCCGTTTTCCAGATAAAGAACACTCAAAATTCTTCCTTGTTTCGTGATAGGCAGACAAAGAAGCGACTTCGGTTGTTTCGCTCCGATATAAGAATTCAAAGAATGCGGAGACTCCTTAGAAGACGTATTGTTCAAAAGTATTCTTTGTCCCGAACGATAACAATAATAGACGATTTCAATCGGTAGCAACTCCGTAGCGTAGTCCAAAATCAGAGATCGAGGAAGAATGTCATCTCTTTCGATATCCTGTCCCGTTTCCACGTACAAACCGTCTTTTCTGGGAAGTATCAGAAATCCTCGAGTCGCTCCCGCGTTTTCCATGATTGTTCGCATTAATTTTTTTAGAAGCTCGTCTTGTTCTATAATTTCAGAGATGGATTGAGAAGACTTTAAAACGCTTCTAAAATCCAGCTTTTCGGCGGACTTCAGGATCGTATCCCAAAGAGTTTCTTCTCTCATGCGGAGAAGTATTCCCACATCTTTCTCGTGTTGCCTCATCGCCCGAATTTGATCCGCCTTCGCGGTTGCGCCCCAGGTTCGATATTGTCTTTCCGAAACCTTTAAAAGATAATTTGCGTAATGTTTTCTTCCTCTCTCAAGTTCCCATAAGCCCGCGTGTTCGTGAACGATCGCTTTTCTAAGATTACCTTCGTTTTCCCGAAGAGAAGACAATGCCAGTTCGTAGAACATCTCCGCATTCGCAAAATCCTTTCTATATTTATTATATTCTGCTTTTAGAATATAATAGTACGATTGAAAATTATCGGGAAAAGTTTTCGACCAAACTTTAAACAAGGAAATCGATCTTTTGATAAAAAACAAATCCGGCCAACGCAGCCTCCTTTTCAATTCGTTAGAGCGAATCAAGTGAAGAGATTTATAGAATCTGTATTCGGAATAGATGAAAATCGTTCTGGACCTCTCCAAATCGTTTGCAAATCTCTCGAAAACTCCCAACCCATCTTTCCATTCCCCGCTGAGATAAGTTTCCTTTCCTCTCAGAACCGCATACCAAGCGTTTGCGGTCCCGTTCGCGTTCGGCACTAGGACTTCCCGTTCGAAAACTTCCGCGGGCATTTCCTGATCCTTATAAATCAAATTCTGCTTGGAAGGACTTGCTAAACTTCGAATCAAGAAATCGGAACTTGCGATGACCGTATAAACGGTCTCGTAACCTAATTGTTCCCCCCGCTTCGCATTTTTAATTAGAATTTCATAATACGATTCAGAAGTATCCGAAGAATACAGATAATAAATAGAATGTGCGATCAAAGAGAACGCGGCCCAAAGATAATCTCCATATTGAATGCACTTTTCGTACGCCTCGTCAGCGAGTAAGACCAATTTGGAAAAAGGATACCTATAGAAATCGAGGAGCATATTCTTTCCGAACAGATATCTGCCGCGAATGCGATCCGCATTGAAAATCTGAATGATATATTCGCCGAGATCCCAGTATCGAAGTGTCGTTTTAAAATTTCCGGTCACCACGAAAAGAAGAGAACCGAATCCGGCATAACCGAAAAAACTTACCGGAGAATTTCCCTCCTTTAGAGTAATGTTCATCAATTTTAAAAACAGGAATACGAACAACTTACCGTCGGAATGTTTTCCGTAATTCAACATATTCGTAAGGATGTTGATGGTTTCTATTTTATAAGGATCTTGATTTTTTTTCGCTTCCCGTAATCGTTCCGGACTCCTACCTCTTTGATAATAAATCATCTTTAAAAATTCGAAGATGAGAACCATGATTCCGGGTTTTTCCGGAAATCCGACGTTCAAAGATTGAAGCGCTTTTAAACCGACTTTGTAGGCCCCTTCGAGATCGTTCTTTGCGTTCATCACTTCCAGCTGCATGAGATAAACGTCGACGATTTCGATCCGATCCTGCAATCGGGAAAGCAGAACTTGAACCGCATCTTCCGCTTCAAGGGTTTTGGAAAAGAAATACGCGGACTCTGCAAAAGACTTATAAATTTGAACGCATTGTTCCTTTTTATTCTTCCAAGATTCCTCTGTGATCTTTTTTTTCAGAAGAGTGAAAAGGTTATAAGCGGTGTTAAACGCCGCGGCAAGTTTGGCCGAATTTCCGGCGAGGATGATGTAATGGTTGAAGATCTCGACTTCTTCCTTCGAACTTAGAATTTTTTGGGATTTGATCAGGTGGTTTGCAATCTCAGGAATCCGTTCCTGTTTGGAAGAAAGTCGATCCGATTCGATCAAAAGCCAGGCGAGGTTTTTATGAATTTCGACTCTTTGATCCGGAGCCATCGATTCCCCGATCACCTGATTGATCTTATCATGCGAAAAACGAAATGTGATTCCTTCGAAAACCCTATTCTTATTCAGTTCTTTCGCATTCTCTTTTTTTAATATTTGTAAAACCGGATAAAGACTTACCTGCGATTCCTGATATATGATGATTCCCTGTTTGATACATTCCCTAATTCCAGTCTCGACGATCTCCGGAGTCTCCTGAAAATACCGATACAAAATTCCCAAATCGAAAAGATTTCCCACACACGCCGCTACCTTTAGGAATTTTTGCGTATCCTCCGGAAGTCTCGTAATCTCTTCCGTGAGAAGATCCAAAACGTTTTCGGTCACGGTTTTTTTAATAATCTGATCCCAATCCAGACTCCAAATTCCCGAACTCTTCTGATATCGTATGAAGGATTCCGTATAAAGCGTATTGAAAAACTGATTGAGAAAAAATGGATTTCCGTTCGTTTTTTGATAAAGAATTTCGGTGAGTTTGTCCGAGTCTTCCTCTTTCAAATCCAAACTGTCCATCACATAACTTCGAATCATAGTTTGATCGAGGGAATTCAAGGAAATCTCTTGAAGAAGAATTTCCGAATTCAAAATACTTTCCCGAAAAGAGTTTAAGAAATCGGAATATTCTTCCTCGTTCCTAGAAATAAACACGAACAGCATTCCTTCCCACTCGGTCTGTCTGGATATGAACTCGATGAGAGCAAGAGACGCGGGATCGGCCCATTGAATATCGTCTAGTATAAGTAAGGCCGGATTTCGCCGGTTGAAACAGACGGATAAAAATCTTAGGATTACGATGAATAGAAATTGATCGTCCTTTTGACTCTGATGTTTCGACGGAACGGGAAAGATCTCTGTCAGATTTTCGATCTCGGGTATGAGTTGGGCCAAAAGTTGGATATTACCTCCGAGTTTTTCCTGAATTTTTTTTCGAAAGGACTGAATTTCGTATTCGGATTGGGTTAAAAGATGATTGGATAATTCTACCAAAACCTGTCTGAGAGCAAAATAAGGAATCCCCCTTTTGTCCTCCTCAAACTTTCCTTTAAAACTTCGTAATGTATTCAATTCTTTAGAAAGAATCGCGTCCTGAATCAAGGAGGTTTTTCCGGTCCCCGACTTTCCCTTGATCAGAATGGATGCTTTTACTCCTGAATAAACGGAAGAAATCGCTTCCTCTATGATTTCCTTTTCCTTGTCCCTTCCGTATAATTTTTCGGAGATTCGGAACTTATCCTTTTTTTCGGTAAAACCGGGAATAAATTCCAAAATGCTTCTTTGGGACCGAACGGAATCGCAGAGAAGCTGCAAATCGTACAATAAGGTTTCCAACGAGAAATATCTTTCCTCGGGCATCTTGGAAAGTAATTTCATTACGAGATTCGAAATTGGAACCGGAATCTCTTTTCTTTTTTCAAATACCGGAATGGGAACGCGAGCTATGTGAGAATGTATGATTTCCAACGGGTCGTCGGATTCGAAAGGAGGTTTACCAGTTAAAAGCCAATAGAACAAAGCCCCAATAGCATAACCGTCCGATCGAAAATCAACGGAGCGATTGAGTTTTCCGGTCCGTTCCGGAGAGCAATAAGCGAGTAACGTAGACGATATCTGTAAAGGGGCGGGATTTCCTTTTTCGCCTATGAGCAAAGAAGAGGAACCAAGCCAAGCAAGAACGGAAGTTTTAGTACCGGCGTCGTAAAAAAAGGAATTAGGGCCGATCTGATTGTGAAGGACTCCCTGCGAATGTAGATGAATCACATTTTCCGTAACCGACAGCGCAACTTGAAGAAATTCCTCCACGGATAATAGACCAACCTCGGATATATAATCCGACAGAAGGACACTTTCCAGATTTTCATAGACGAGGCAGTATTTATCTTGGATCCTTAATATACGCTCGGGCTTTAAGATATGGTCGTCGGAAATCAGCTTCCCAATTTCGTACTCGTTCAAAAAGTAAAAAGAATCCTCTTCTTTGGTTTTTTCTTTCTGAATTCTAAGGATTTTTGTTTCGGATTCCCCCTTTAAGATCCCTCTGTAAACCGTCGAGACATGATCTTGCAGTAAGATTTCGTTCGTTTGAAATGCGGTTAGATCCGTTCGAGTCGACATTTTTATTTTCTAGTCTTTGCAAATAAATAAACATAATACGCATCCGCTATAAAAACCAATACGCCCAAACATAAAACGAAATATTCCTTCGGGAAATAGAGAAACAAAAATAACGTAAAGAATACGGTTCCTAAAAATTTGCACCATGCGATCGGATAAGAAAATAATCTGTTATCATTCGTCGAAAGAAACAAAACCGGATACATGCCCGAAATGAATAGGTTCAGGATATACGCAGAATTGGACCCGGTGAACAGGTCGTAACGATTGGCATAGTAAGTATAGATCAAGGCCCCCCAAGAAAGCAATAAGACCAGAAGTAAAAATCTATATTCTAATATACTAATGGAAATTTTGAACTGCTTTTGACCGAATCTATATATGTTGTAAAAAATCAGAACGTCCAAAAGGAATGCGATTTTATAACCCCAATTCAAAACGATTCCCATATCCTCCTGGATGACAAAACCCCAGAGAAATTCCCAAACGATATTTCCGCAAGCAATGAAGACGGGCATCTCTACGAATTGTTTGCGGTTCGAGTCCACAATCAATGCGAAGTAAACATATGCCCATAGGATCACTCCCGAAAATAAAAAGACATTTTCAATAAGAGTGAATTTTCCCAGATAATAAGGGTCGGTTAGGAACTTTTCCCAGAATCCCATCGACTACGCTCCCCAGTTTCCCTTCAGAGAAGGCGGAATTTCGAATTTTGCCTTCTTATCTTTGTAATAGAAGTTGTCCATTCCTAAGATAAGCTTTGATGAAAAATGAGAGACAAGTTTTTGAAAATGATCGTTTTCGCTTAAGGTTTCATCAAAGTCCAACATGATTTTTTCTATGATCCCGCCTAACACTTCCTCCTCTTTGCGAGGAAGCCCCAGAATCTCACAGTTTTCTTTCCCTAAATAGTTTTGAAGGAAATACAACGGTACTCCGTCCAATAAATTCCCGGGCAGCATGTATTCCATAAAATCCAAAAGTGATTTCGCGAGAATTTTACCGGCCTCGGATTCTTTTCTTTGATCTTGAAAGATAGAGAGTCCTAGTGCGTAAGAATCTTCGTAATTGTCCGGAGACAATTCGGGAATCACTCCTAAAATATGTCCCACTACTTTCCATAGATGAATGTACGCGTTTTTTTCCTCTTCGCTTAACGTAATTCCGGAAAACATAAGCCCTTCCAAGATCAAACTCGAAAAGGATTGTAAGGTGCCCGCCATGTCTTGTTGATTGATCGGCTTGCCCCATTCCTCTTTCCATCTTCCCGATTCGATTATGAAATGACGAATCGACGCGTGCATGAGCCTTACCTTTTGCGCGACTCTAATTCCCTCGCCTCCTTGGGAAAGTCCGCCTTCCTGCAAAACGGATATGACGAATTGTGTCGTTTCCATCAGTCTTCTGAATACTTTTTTCGTGGAACCGTTCTCTTCCACAAGTCTTCCCGTATGAACAAGAACCTCCGCTCCGTTGCCGCAAGTATATGCCATCGGTAAAGATTTACAGCAAAGAATCATAAGGATCTGAGGCCCATACGTCGCGAAGATTTGTTCCGCAATCCGAATCTTCTTAAAATCGGCCCATTCGGGAAGAACGTTTGTCTTTTCGAAGTATTCCTTAAAGTAAGAAGGGAACGACGTAGGTATAGGCCCGAAATTTTGCGTTAGTATATTGAATAAAACTAAACTTTTCAGTTTTTCTTTTTCGTCGGATTGAAAATAATCCCGAATGACCTGATCTGCATAAACGTCGGTTACGGATCTATATTTAGTAAAGTTTTGCATTCGACATTCCCCATTCGAGTCACAAAGTTTACGGAACCTCCGAAATGTGAAAAGAAAAATAACTTTCCAGAATTCTAAATCTGTAAAGAGTTTACCGATGCAAAAAGAAAAACTCCCTTCTTTGTTCGGCTTTAAAATTTCACTTTTGATCGGGATCGCATTCGTAAGTCCTTTGTTAGGCGTGGGAATCTTCCAACCCTCTCACAATACCCGATACGCCGGAATGGCGGGAGTCAATCTTGCGATCGGCGGTTCTCCGATGGATATAGCGACCAATCCCGCAAACCTCGCACGAAGTCAAAAAGGCGGTCTTGAATTCGGAATCGGCCTTCCCTACATTCGTTCCAAATATACGGATCGACTTATGGATGCGGATCCGGAAACCGCATATAATAATTCTCAAAATTATAATATTCTTGCGCCCTTACCCTACTTCGGCCTGAACGTTCCGATCACGGACCGATTGAACTACGGAACGGGGATTTATGTTCCAGGAGGGGGAAGCGGCCATGTAAATGGAATTCTCAGAGTGACTCCCAACGGCCAATCTCTGAGAGATTGGTCCGGTTTGGATATTTCGGGACCGATCGGAGACTCAAGAAAAATCAAAGAAGATCTGTCGACCACCTTTTATGTCGTAAAGATGACAAACGCGCTCTCGTATCGACTCGGAAATCTTTCCGTGGGTCTCGGAATTGAAACGATCTACTCCAAACAAATCGCTTATCAAAAACTTTACGATATCACTCATACTCTGGAAATTCCGGGACAAGGTTTCGATTATAGGAGTCGGAACGCGTATTCTATGGGAGCCATATTCGGACTTTCTTATACGTTCACGGAGCGGGTTCGGATTGCGTATTCCTACCAAGCCAGAAATATTCTTCCTTTGGATGGGGGAATACAGATAGGAATCAACGACGCAAGTTATTATAGAAGGACAGGAGTATCCGCCACTTTTAATCTCCCGGAAAAACACGGGCTCGGCTTTTCCTTCGGCGGAGAACATTTACGGGTCGGTTTGGATTTTCTTTATTACAATTACAATTCCTACAATCAGACGTTTAAACAGACATTGGAAGACCCTTGGTTTCCGACCTTTTTTGGAAAGACAAACACGATTTCCCAAAATATCGCCTATCACGATTCCTGGGCCGCCGCAGTCGGCCTCGAATACAAAACGGATTCTTTTGTGTACAGAGGAGGTTATCGTTACAACACGGGGGTAGTGAGATCGGAAGGGATCAGCGCCTTACAGGCCGGCATCATGGTTCAACAACTCTCGACTCTGGGGATTAGTTTTCTTTCAGGCAAATGGAGCATCGACTTAGCGGTTAATTATTTGTTCTCCAGAAAAATAATCGCAAATCAAGGAAACGATTGGGCGGTATTGCATTCGGTGTTCGGTCCGAACGATATTCGAGTTCTAAATTATTCCCAGTCTTTGCGATCGGACGTACCCGCGATTTTACTCGGCGCTTCCTACCGATTTGATTGAAGGAAAGTTTCGAATAAATTTATAAAGAACTTATCGTAAGAACTTGTTTCCGTTTAGAAAAAAACTTCTTCGAACTTGAATTTCGAAGTAAGAAATCGTATGTTATTTTCCTAGAAAAAAATTCAATCCTTTCGACCAAACCGATTAGATCGTGTAATCTTCAACGTAAACCTTCACCTTTTTGAAACGGATATGAACCGTCTCGCCGGGAAGCAGGTTGAGAGATTGGAACTCCGAAGAATTGAGTTGTGATTCCAGGATCGAACCCGTATCCAAACGTTTGAGATCGATCTTTACGGTTCTACCGGTCGAGTGAATATATTGAATTTCCGCGGGAATCGTTTGAGCTTCGATCGGCGCTCTCAAAATTTCCACGTCGTAGGGACGCACGTAACCGACTGCGGACGCGCTTTCAATTTCGGAATGTTCGGGAGTGTCCACCTTAATTTCTCCGAGCTGTGTTTGACCGCCTTGCACTCTACCGTGAAAAAGATTCACATCGCCTAAAAAATGAAACACGAAAGAATTGATAGGATGATTGTAAACCTCGTCCGGAGTTCCGACCTGTTCAATCTTGCCGGAATTCAAAATGACCACCTTATCCGAAACCTCCAAAGCCTCTTCCTGATCGTGGGTCACGAAGACGCTCGTGATATGAATTTCGTCGTGAAGACGCCTGAGCCAATTCCTCAGCTCCTTTCTGACTTTCGCATCCAGAGCTCCGAACGGTTCGTCTAACAATAAAAAACGAGGTTCGATCGCCAGCGCCCTTGCAAGTGCGATCCTTTGTCTTTGACCTCCGGAAAGTTCGGAAGGATAACGGTTGTGAAAATTTTCAAGTTGAACGAGCTTTAAAAGACTCATCACCTTGTTACGGATCGCTTCTTTACTCGGTCTTTCCGATCTTTTTCTCACTTCCAGACCGAAGGCGATATTTTCAAAAATCGTCATGTGTCTGAAAAGCGCGTAGTGTTGGAATACAAAACCGACACCTCTATCTTTCGCATTTTTCTTACTGACTTCGAGGCCTTCAAAGATCACCTGGCCTTCGTCCGCGTCCTCAAGTCCCGCGATAATCCTAAGTAAAGTGGTTTTACCGGAACCGGAAGGCCCAAGCAAAGCGACTAACTCTCCCGCAGGAACTTCCAAAGAAAGACGATCGATGGCGGTAAAATTTTCGAATCGTTTTACGAGATTCTTAACTTCGATACCCATGACTATACCTCCTCTTGGAGCAATTCTTCTTTTCTGGTGATTTTGATTTTACTTTCCAAGATCTGTTTTGCAACGAGGGTGACTAACGATAAAAAAACGAGAAGAGAAGCCGCGGAAAAAGCGGCCACAGAATTGTATTCGTTGTATAACACTTCGATCTGTAAAGGCAATGTGTTCGTTTGTCCTCGGATATGACCGGAGAGAACGGAAACGGCCCCGAATTCCCCCATTGCCCTTGCGTTGCAAAGAATGATTCCGTATAACAACCCGTATTTGATTCCGGGCGTTACGATTTTAAAAAATACTTTGATCGGGGAAGCTCCCAACAGAAGCCCCGCTTCCTCTTCTTCGATTCCGGTCGAATCGAGTAAGGGAATGAGTTCTCTCGAAACGAAAGGAAGAGTGATAAAAACGGTCGCGATAACAAGACCCGGAATGTTGAATACGATTTTGATGTCCATTTTTTCCAACCAAGGCCCGAACCAACCTTGCCTTCCGAAAAGAAGGATGAAGATCAAACCGGAAATTACGGGCGAAACGGAAAACGGAGAGTCTATGATCGTAAGAAGCCAACTCTTTCCCGGAAATTCGAAACGGGTCAATGAAAACGCGGAAACGACTCCGAAAATCGTATTCAAAGGCACCGCGATCGAAACTACCAAAAGAGTCAACCTGAGCGCAGACACGGTATCGGGTTCCTGAATTCCTTCCAAGTAGGCCCCAAAGCCTTTCGAGAAAGCCTCGTGAAAGACCGTATAAATGGGAAGGATCAAGATCAATCCGGTCAGAAAAAAGACCGCTCCGATAAGAATACTTCGAACGAGTAAAGATTCCTGTCTCATCCCCTTCTCCTTGCGGCAATCGTCTGAATAATATTAATACAAAATAATATACTAAAAGAGATTACGAGCATGACGAGCGCGATTCCGGTCGCTTCTTCGTATTCGTATTGTTCTAACTTCGTGACGATGAGTAAAGGTAGAATTTCCGTTTTCCCCGGAAGGTTTCCCGAAATGAAAACGACGGAACCGTATTCTCCGATCCCTCTCGCAAACGCCATCGCAGCTCCCGTGACGAGCGAAGGAAAAAGTTCCGGAAAAATCACTTTTCTAAAAATCTGCCAGCGATTGGCGCCTAAACAATACGCAGATTCTTCGAGCTCTTTCGGAAATTCCTCCAAAACGGGTTGAACCGTTCTTACTACAAAAGGAAAACCGATGAATACGAGGGCGATTACGATTCCGGTCGGAGTATATGCGATCTTGATTCCGTAAGGTTCGAAAAGTTTTCCGACGACTCCGTTCGGAGTATAAATTGCAGTGAGCGCGATTCCGGCAACCGCGGTCGGTAATGTAAAAGGAAGATCCACAAGAGAGTCGAGCAGGGATTTTCCGGGAAAACGATAACGGACCAAAACCCATGCGAACAAAAATCCGACGAACAAGTTGATGATCGCCGCAACGGCTCCGGCGCCGAAACTTAAATAAAGGGCGGCTAAAATTCTCTCATGAGTGAGAAGTTTCCAAAAACCTTCCCAGCCGATTCCGGAACTTTTCAGAAAAAGAGCGCCTAACGGAATGATGACGATCAAACTTAGGTATGTGACCGTAACGCCTAACGTGACCCCGAAAGCGGTTTTTCCGTAGGGTTTGGTTCTAAAATTCAAAGTAGACACGATTTTTCCATTCGAACTTAAGAGTTTTTTTATTTAGTCTTGGCCGTAATCTGATCGAAGATAGCGCCATCCGCGAAGTGTTTCTCCTGAGCCTCCTTCCAAGAACGGGCAACGTCTCGAATTGTGAACAGTTTCAAATTTTTGAATAAACTCTTATATTTGGACGCGATCTTCTTATCCGCAGGTCGATAGAAATGATTCGCGATCGTTTCCTGACCTTCCGGAGTGTATAAAAATTTCAAATAACTCTCGGCGACTTTGAGCGTATTGTGTTTTTCCGCATTTTTCGTGACAACCGCTACGGAAGGTTCGGCTAAAATGCTCACAGATGGAAATACAATTTCAACGCTCGAATCCTTTGCGGTTTCTTGGAGCGCCAAATGAGCCTCGTTTTCCCAAGAAATGAGAACGTCTCCGATTCCTCTTTGAACAAACGTAGTCAAGGAACCTCTCGCACCCGAATCCAAAACGAGAACATTCGCATAAAGACTTTTTACAAAGGCTTTCGCTTTTTCTTCCGACCCGTATTTTTCTTTCGCATAACCCCAGGCCGCGAGATAATTCCAACGTGCCCCACCTCCGGTTTTAGGATTGGGCGTAACCACTCCGACTCCCGGTTTTACGAGGTCATCCCAGTCCTTGATTCCTTTCGGATTTCCTTTTCTGACCAAAA
>NZ_CP040840.1:1797500-1800000 GCF_006874765.1 Leptospira weilii | reverse complement strand
AGCCGGAGAATTTCCAGATTATATCCGAACCAAGAACTATTCCTTGGATTTCAGAAGTTGTTCCAAATAACGCGCCACAAGGTCGATTTCTAAATTGAGAATTGTGTCGGAACTCCAAAACTTAGCGTTCGTTTTTTTAAGAGTTTCTGGAATCAAAACCAGATCGAATTCATTCGAACGAGAATCCACGACAGTCAACGAAATCCCGTCCACGGTAATGCTCCCCCTCGGAGCGATGTATTTCGAAAGGGAAAAATCGTTTCTGACCGTATAACAAACCACACTTCCCTCTTCTCTTTCTTCCTTGCTGAGAACTTTTCCGGTCCCATCCACATGACCGCTCACGAGATGTCCTCCCAAACGAGTTGTCGGAAGAACGCTTCGTTCCAAATTGACTTCCGCGTCTTTTTTTAGAAATTTGAAGTTCGTAAGTTCCAACGTTTTAAAACTGGCGTAGAATCGAAAACGGTTTCCTCCTTCAAAAAACTCGGTAACCGTCTGACAACAACCGTTAACCGCAATCGAATCGCCCAATTTGAGATCCGGTCGAGTCCACTTCGTCTCCACTAAAAAATCTCTTCCTTCGGTCGTTTCTTGAATTTCAAGAATCCTTCCGGTGGCTTCCACTAAACCCGTAAACATCCGTGCGCCTCCCAGATATCTTCTCCTACGTTCGTTTTCCAAAATAAGGTTTCCTCATTCGTAACAAGCAAAGGTCTTATCCCATCGGAAACGGAACGAGAAGATTGAATTTTCAGAATGAGATCGTTCTCTTGCATTTTAGAGGAAAACGTTCCGTACATCAGATTTCCCCCCTCCACAAGCAACAGATTCACTCCGATCGAAGACAAAAATGCGAAACATTCTTCCGCGAGCGTTTCCGGATCGAAGGTATAAATTTCCCTTTCCGTGAGATATCGAAGTTGTTCTTTGGTTCTTTCCTCAAAAAATGCCCCTCTTTTAAATAGAAAAACACATTTTTTAGAACCGTTTTTTTCGTTGATCTCCCTTTGTTTTTCAATCCATCCCTTTGGTATATTTCTTTCTTCGAATATAATAAAAACACGATATGGCTGATATCGTTCCCGGAACTTCCGGTGGATCTCCAAAATTTCCGGATTAAAACCGTATTTTAATATATTCTTTAGGAAGTTGGAAGCACCAAACTTCTCGTTCTCGTAGGAAATATCCGCAGTTCCCGAACTTTTTCCCGCAACATGATCCAAATCCTCCAACTCTCCCTGAAAGGAAGAACCGTACTCGAACTTCAAAACACCTGCTTTTTCCAAGTCGGATTCCGCTTCGAACCGGCGGCCGATATCCAAACCGTTATTTTCTCCGAAAATTTTTTCCCTCATTCCCTCTAAATCGGTCGGCCAATTTTCGATCCGAAATTCCAAACCGGGGTTATCGCGGAACAAGGTTCCCGGTCCCACAAGAACCGCGTCGCACTTTGCCCGTAAAATCGACGTTAAGTGATTAGAAATATTTCCTGAAAAACGGATCGGAAACTTATCTTTGGATGAAAAAAAACCTTCTTTGGAAAGTGCGGTCTTTAAAATCATGGAAGGTTTTTTTCTTTCGATCCGAGAAACAAACCCGAACAAACTTTCCTCCGCTATTTCCATCAAACCAGGTTCGGCCACAACTAGAATTCCTTCCCGTCGGCAAAGTTCCAATCCTTCGTTCTCCCGAACGAGAGGGTTCGGATCCTTTCTGCCGTAGTAAAGCGTCTTCGGTCTGTGTTCTAAAATCAGATCCAAACAAGGAGGGGTTTTTCCACTGTGAGTACAAGGTTCCAGAGTCACCCAAACGTTATGCGGTGTTTTGGAAAACCCGTTCTTTACAAATTCATAATACGCATTTCTCTCCGCGTGCGGGCCTCCGGTCGGAGAAGTCCTACCTTTGGCAAGGATACGCGTGTTGTCAATATCCGTGATAAGACAAGAAACGGGCGGATTCGGAGAACTTTCGCCCGTAGATAAAAAGGAGAGTTTACGCAATTCCTCCCGAAATTTTTCCGGGAGAGGGGTCATCAGCCTCGAACCTTTCGCACAATATGGTCGTAGATATCCACGAGAGGGGCCGCGATAAAAATGGAAGAATACGTTCCGATGACGATCCCGAAGGTGAGCACATAAGCGAAGTCGAAAAGTTCGGTCGCTCCCCCAATGATGATCGCAACAATGGAGATCAGAGTCGCAAAAGAGGTGTTAAATGTTCTTCCCAAAGTTTGATTGATCGCAGAATTGATGGTCTGGCCGAAAGTTTGATCCAAATTCCCAGACGCATTCTCCCGAATACGATCGAAAACTACGATTGTATCGTTGATCGAATATCCGAGGAGAGTTAAAAGAGCCGCGATGATCGGAACACTCGGTTTGATTTGGAAAAATCCGATAAACGCGACGGTCAGTATCAAATCGTGGGTCAAAGCCACAATCGCTCCCAAGGCGAATTTGAATTGAAATCGAAAACTGATATATGCAAGAATAATCGC
>NZ_CP040840.1:1720000-1787500 GCF_006874765.1 Leptospira weilii | reverse complement strand
GAGGTCGATTAGATTCTTTCAAAACCTTTATAGAAAATTCTAAAAAATTCATACTCATCCCTATAAAACAGATTACCGCTCATTTGAACACAAATCCGCGTTTAGACGCAGAATTTTGGACACTCTATTATATGGAGATAAGTAATATTTTAGTGAATTCAGTCTAACGTTATTTTTCAGAAAATTATTTTAGACGACAATCGCCCAAGTCACCTTTTCTTGAGGCACGATCGGGCGGGATACTTTTGCAATGGAACAACGATTATACGAAAAAATGCTCAGAGTCAAATCAAAAAGCCTGATTGTAATTTCAAGAAAACGATCCGATCAACTAGCTCTTAAAATCTCTCTTCCTTTCGAACCGATCTGAGGGCTGACGTATCCTCGTTCTTCCATCAATTCCATCAAACGTGCGGCCTTATTATAACCTATCCTCATTCTTCGTTGCAAATAACTTGCGGAAGCTTTACGATCGGTTCGAACGATCTCCCAAGCTTGTTCGAAAAGTTGTTCGTCCTCTTCATCCACCGTCGAACTTTCCGTTTCTTCGTCCAGATCGAAATCCACATAAGAAGGTTTGCCGAACTTGCGCGCCTCTTCCACAATCTTTTCGATCTCTTCCTCCGAAACATACGGAGATTGAATTCGAATTAAATCCGCGGCGGTCGGAGACTTATAAAGAAAATCCCCTTTGCCTAAAAGGGATTCCGCGCCGTTTTGATCCAAAATAATCTTAGAATCCGTTTTCTGAGCCACATGAAAAGCCATACGCGCAGGACAGTTGGCCTTGATGAGACCGGTGATCACGTCCACGGACGGACGTTGTGTCGCCATAATAAGGTGAATCCCCACCGCTCTGGATTTTTGAGTGATTCGAGTGATCGCGTCTTCTAGATCCTTACCCGAAACCATCATCAGATCCGCAAGCTCGTCGATAAAAATGACTATATACGGCATCTTTTTGTAACCGTCTCGATGTGCGCCCTGTTCCACTTTCTCATTATATGTTTTAAAATCGCGGCATTTGAGTTTGGAAACGGAATGATACCGGGCCTCCATTTCCTGAATCGCCCAAGCTAAGGCACGAGTCGCCTTTTTCGGATCGGTGATAACGGGCATCAACAAATGGGGGATATCCTCGTACAAAGTGAGTTCCACCATCTTCGGATCGATCATGATAAAACGAACTTCTTCCGGAGAAAGATGTACCACTAAAGAAGAAATCATGGAATTTAAACAAACCGATTTACCGGAGCCAGTCGTTCCTGCAACAAGCAAATGCGGAAGTTTATTTAGATCGATGCCGACTAACTTTCCGGAAATATCTTTTCCAATTAGAATGGAAAGATCCTTTTTCGGACGAAGACTTAAATTTTGATGTAAAATATCTCCGAGAAAAACGTCTTCTCTTATGCTGTTCGGAACCTCAATCCCAATCGTGGACTTACCCGGAATCGGGGCTACGATCCGGATATTCTTTACCGCGAGGTAAAGACGAAGCTCGTCCGCAAGGGAAGTAATTCTTCCGAGCTTGACTCCCAAAGGCGGAGAGAGTTCATAACGTGTGATGATCGGTCCGCGCTCCATAGAAACAACTTGAGATTCGTACCCATATTGGCGAATGATCTCTTCGATCTTACGCGCTACTTTATCCGATTCTATCTTAAATAAAGGATCTTGAATTTTCGTAGCGGTCGTTTTCAAACTTTTAAGAGGAACGTGATAGATGGAACGTTTGGACCGGAATTCTGGAACGAGAGTCGTAGGAGGAAACGGTAAAGTCGATTCTATCTTATCTTCCTTTTTTTCCGAAGAAAAATTTGAGGATGAATGAGCATGATCCTCCGCCAAGGGAACATTCTGAGATTTTGAAGCGGCGGAGGTTTCTATGTTTTCGGAAGAAATTTCCCCCCGAGAAAATTCCAAATCCAAGGTTTTCTTTTCTTCGATAGATTCCTCCAAAACTTCCTTAGAATCCGAAGTAATGCGCTCTTCTTTAGAAAATTCTTTTTCGAATCCGGAGTTCCCGGTCGCTCCAGTTTCTTCGGACGAAACTTCCTCCTTACCCCCTATTTCTTCCGATGGAACAAAACGATCCAATTCGTTTCCTCTGCTCGAATCGGAATCCTTAAAAGAAGAGACTAACGTAACATTAGGTTTTATACCCGAAGAATCGAAAGTTCTAAAATCTATGATTTCCCAACCGGAGGAGGTTTCCGAAAAGGTCTTTTGTTCCCGAATTTTTTCCGAAAGGGAAGGAGAAACGGATTGAAAACGAAACACCTTACCCTCTTCTTCGAAGTTTCCGGTAAAAGCTCCCCGGTTTTGAAAACGAATCCGAGAAGTTTCCGAAGTCACCATGGAACTCACATCCACCTTCGATAATAAATCGGAAAGCCTACCTTCTTTTCCAAAAGTGGAATGAAGCGCATCCCGTAACGAAGATGCTTCTTTTTGTCCCTGAGTTTGTTTGTGAGGACCTATCTCTTGCTGAAACTGGTTCGGGGAATGTGTTGTTGTATGTGCAGAAAACCAAGGTAGATTAGTTCTCTTTCTTTGAAATTTTTCAACCGCCGATTGAAAAAAAGAGCCGAGATTTTCTCCGCTCTTTCCGAAACCGTACTGTAATCCTTTCCTGTATTTTATCCCCGCCGCTCCGAGAATCCTCCCCGCGAAATGAAGAGGTGATTCGTTTAACAAAAGTATTAAACCGTAAAAATAAAAAATGAGATGAATGAGCACCTTACCGGTCGCACCGAAGACGAATTCCAAACCCGAAGAAAGAAGTTGTCCCGCAAGTCCTCCTTGGGACGCGAAAGGAATCGTAGAAACATGTCCGGTGATTTGAAGGGTTACGGCGAAACATAATAAAAATATGGGAAGAGACAAAAGTCGATTCGTTAATTCCAACCCTTCTTTGACAAGCCGAAGCGCCCCGAGGCCGATCATAAAAAATCCGGGCAAAAACGAGGCCGCTCCGAACATAAAAAACATTCCATAAGAAATATAAAATCCTAATCGTCCGAAAAAGTTGTTCTCGACTCCATGCTCTCCCGCGTCGAAGGAACCCAAAGACAGAATCAATATAATCCCGGTAAAGAGTAATACATAAGGGAGAATCATCTTTCCATTTTGCAAATTCCAGGTAGATTTGAGGTCTTTGGATTCCATATTTTTTCTATCGGGATAAATTCCGAAAAAGAAAAGAGACTTAATTTCGATTTTTTGGAAGCGGAAAAAGAACCGATTTTCTTTCGACTTGGCGCCAATTCAATTCTACGTTTTTCATTTTTTGAAGCCATGAATTCATCACTTGAATTGTGTAGGCCTCTGACACAGAACGTTTTGGAAAACCGTCAAAGCTCTGACAAAAAAATCAAGGTTGTAAGTCCGGCATCTAAATAGGAACTACTGCATTTTCAAACGACGGAAAACCGCCAATCTGTGGGAACGGAACTCCCACGTTTTTTTAGAAACTTGCCGGCGTTTAGGGATATTTTTTGCGGGGCACTCTAATCACCAGGATTTCAGTAGCGAGAACGACCTTGCGCCGATTTAGACGCAGACTTTATAAACTCTTACTCATCTCTACATAATAAGCGTCTAAAATTCTACGTCTAAACGTGGGGTTTGTGCTCAAATTAACGGTACTCTATTTTATAGGGATAAGTAAAGAGAAGTGAAAATTCGTCCAGTATGAACTCGTTAGAGAAGATGTATGATAAAGGAGGAATACTTGTTGACTCAGTGTTGAAGCACTTCTGCTTTCCAGATTTGAACTTCGTTTTAAGACTAAGAATAACTCCCGATGTATAGGTATCCAACCCGCGAATATCAGTCTGATCAATCGTCGCGAAGGCTTTTCTCTAACGAGTTAAATTATTGGATGATTAAAAAAAATGCGAAAAAAGATTTACTGCTACAGTTGGTGCGCCATATCAGAGTCTGTCCCAAAACGTAGGAACAATTGCAGCGACCCGCGAAGATTCTGATAAGATCAAATTGTTTTGGGACAGACTCTAAATCGGATTTACGTAAATCTGCCTCAAAAAGCATAAGAATCCTCGCCTGCGCCACTCAAACAAATAATAGCAAAGGACTTCATTTGCACAATTAAAACCAACGCCGCCCAAGATTATTAATATTTTATAAATTATTGAAATATCTAAAGTAGCGCCACAAAACAATTCTCAATAATCCCATTTATAACAAATTCCGTCCTCCCTATAACACCCTTCTTTGGTATTCAATTCCAAACATTCATTTTTCCCTTGAAAGTTTTCCAGCCCCAGATCAATCCCGATAGATCTCATCTGAGCCGGTGTTATCAGCTGGCAACTGGGAGCGTTCTGATTGAGTGGCACACATCCTGCAGTATCTTGTCCAATCGAACAAAATAAACTTCTTCCGTTGGAATAAACAATTGTCGTCTGCTTCTTATTAAAAACATTCCCGTAATCTTCAAAGTTCAATGTAGAAAAAACGGAAGAAAAGCCCGTAGAAGATTTAGAATCTTTTGAAACGCAGGAAAGTCTCATTAATTTACCCCTGCTTCTGACCTCGGTTGCACAAAGAGCATTGTCATTTTCACTCATAAGGTTTCTTGCTTCGATAAGCCGAGTCGCATAGTTGAATTGATGCGACGAGTAATATAAAAGCTCGTTCGGAAAATTATAACATACAACAGAACTGTTTTGCTGATATTCGGGAATAAAACAAAGATCCGGTATTCTAGAATTCATGATATTTGCGGCAGCAACTACGCCTTTCGTTTCTATATTATTTCTAAAGATTACCTTTTTGGAAAATTGATTTCCGTTTTCCGACCACCAACATTCCGAATAAATTTGAGAATCTCCTGCTTTATAACCGACTTTACACCAGTCAGGAATACCGTCTTGGTTACTATCCGTAAAAATACTCTCCTGCCTAACCAAATCGGAATAATAATATGATCCATTAGTTTTTTTAGTTTCTCCCTGAGTAAAAACGGCAAAGCCACTGCCATCATTTTTTCTGACTAACTCTGTACAAGCCATCTCATACCCATTTACAATACGGCAAAAATAAGCTTTTCCAAAAATACCTTTCACAATCACACGCTTATCTGCGGCCCCTCGTGATGCCCAACCACCGTCTAAAGCCCCGAAATTTACCTCATTAGGAAATCTTCCATTCCCATCTCCAAGATTACATTTTAATAATGTACGGCGATTCCCCTCCGCCACTAAACGACAAAAATCATTCTTCTGATCGTTATTGATATCACCAAACATATAAGAATTTTCATAACCTGTATCGCTTATCGTGGTTTCTTTAATGGAACTAAGTTTTCCATTATTTAATATGGATCTGCATTCGATTTTAGTTTTTGAAGTAACATAACAAAGGCCGGATAGATAGCTGGATAAACTTAGATACACTCCTTTACTGGACGCAACTTTGGAGATTGGAGTTTTAAATATAGGAAGACTCGGTATCTTGCTTTTTTTGTAACTCTTATCGTAAATTTTCTGGTCGACATCACGCTTGTCGTCTCTTAAATAACACCTTCCATTACTTGAACGTAAAGAATTATCACACCTCGCAACGTTCGCAAAAAATCGATTTCCCCACCGAGGATCACCTTGAGGAAACCCAGCTAACTCCGGATATCCCGGGGAAGATGTTGTAGTACCATACCTTCCTCTGTCAAACATAGGATTGTGTACGAATTCTCCCCGGACGCCAAAGCTAACACGGTACCAGCCATAAACCTGTCCCCACGTGATTCGAAATAATGCGACAACGTCTCCTCTCGCATGCGATGGAGTGTAAGGCCCAAGCGATCGTTGTACATCAAAAATATTAGACGCTCCCGCAATTTGATAAATGTAATAATCCTGAGGGATATTCGAATTCCCGAAAATATGAGCGTCGCTTAAAGCTCTAGTCGCGCTAATATACGCAGAACGCCCGGTATGAGCACCAAGAGTAACATGATTGAAAAGGGAACGATCCGAATTACCGGGAGCTGTCGACATTCCAGCCGACCAAAATCCATCCGAACCTCTAAGCTGCTCCGGATCCAACATATCGGCCCGATAAAATGACTCCACAGGTGGACTAGAAACCTGACTTTGATAAGGCGCCTCAACAATGTCCACCGGATTTGCAATTACTCTCCCTCGACGTGCATAAAGATTTCCTATGGTTCCGAATAAAAAGGAACCGATCAGAATCATTAGAATTTTTTTCATAGTTTTCACCTTTGTTGCTCTTTTCATTTCTCATTAAAATAAACAAGTATCTCGATCAAGGAATGTTATCGAAGAAAGACTAAAACCAATTTATATTTGGTCTACAAACGTGTTATTTTTTAAATCAAGTAGCAGTTTTTTCGCAAATAATGGAGTTGTTGAAAAATTAATTCTCCATTTGTTTTATTTCACTGAAATAGACGATTGAAGCGGTTTTGTTGGTCCCGCAATTGAATTTTTCAACAACTCCATTATTTATTTCGCATTCAATCTTTATAAAATTTTTGTGAACTATCCTAAATTTGAACAAACTGACTAAACTCCATTGTGTAGGGATCAGTAAAAAAAGAATTTGTTTAAACTTGCTCCTAAATCGAAGCCCGAATTCAAAAACCATAAGGAACAATCCTGTTTGATTCTATAAAAACGACTTCGGATCTTCAAACTTCAAAGTAGGAGTTCCTACTTTTAGAATTTGTACGTAAAATCGCGATTTGTTGCAGTTCCCACATTTTAAGAATAGATTTACAAAGTTCAACTTCCCACAAAAAAATAAATTGCGCGGAATCACGTTAAATATATTCAAAAAATAGAATACATTAATATTTTTATATTCTATAAAAACAATAAGTTCTAAAAACTCCACGTGGCAAATTAAGATATCGCATTTTTACAAAAAAAATTTTCAATACCGTCAATTCAAGCGCGCTTATCTGTAAAAGATTTTAAATCTTTGCTCTTCGAATTTTGACTTTCCTTTAAATTTCCAACCAGGGATAATAAGAATTCAATTTTCCGCTACTACGACCTGCCTATTAGAGGACTTTGAGTCTCTGCACAGATAGGATTTTGAAATTTTCAATCCAGCGACAAAATTTGAGACAATCTTCTTCGAAGAATACAATTACGAACGAGCCACATAAACCACATTTCAAGTATTTGCCACCAAAACGAAGGGGAACAAATCAGACTTTTTAAATCTACCGGATCAATAACCCAGTTTGTAAAACATTTCGTTGACTGCTTTTGCGCCCTGACAATTGAGATGAATCTGATCCGAGTAATATTCCGGTTTCATAAATTGTTTTTCGAAATGTAAAACCTTAAGATGCGGGTATTTCGCGTTCAGCAATTCGAAAGCATGCCAAAATTTCGAAAAGTACCCCGTTGGCCGAATATACTCCGGAAAAGGCATTAAGATATAATAAACATTTATGTTTTCGGCCTGAGTATATTTGAGAAAATCCTCAAACGCACTAAAATCGAAATTCGGCTCCGCCTTATAAGACGCTAGAATCTCTTCCTTGAGTTTGTCACGACTCATCTGATAAAGGACCGCATGCTGCGGCTTGATTCGATCCGAAATGTTTAGACCTCCGTTTTGAAAACTTAACTTTTCGGAAATCCAACGATTATCCCTGAAATTACTTTCGGGAGGCATACACTGAGGAGTATAAAGTTCCTCGCATCCGCAATCGAGCTTCATAGCAGCCTCAGCGGGTCTGTAATTCTCATAGGAAAACACGTTTAAAAGGGCTTTACGATACCGATATGTGGAAAATACGTTCGGAATCGAAGCAGAAAGCACGTAAAGAAGCTCGGGGCCTTTGTATTGCTCAAACATTTCCCCCACAGAAAATAAATGAAGAATTCTATGGGAAAAAAACTTCCAATTGATCTCGGAGACCACTTTCTGCATATTATCCGGAGCGCTTTCCATTAAAAAATTCTTATACGTTAAACCGGAAATAAAACGCTTCTTTAAATATTCAGAAAGACTCATATTCGGTTTAACGTATTTTATGAGACTCGAGTCGACGATCGGATCCCCGTACCCCACCGCGATCAGTCCCGGGCTGGAGGCAAATAAGATAAATTCCGGTTTTTTATTTCCAGCTTTGAGATACTTCGAAAGATAATGAGCGTAATATCTCGCCCCCATCGCAGGAAGACTGAAATTATATATCCCAGATTCTTTGGAGGGAATCAAGGACATACTTCTGGAATCTCCGAATATAAGACCTTTGTAATCTAAGACTCCTGACTCCATCTTTTTACGAACATTGTTGACTAAAAAAACCTCCGTATGTTCGTAAAAGTAGATCTCCGTAAATTTGGCTACGAGTTCGATCGAAACCACAATTAAGAGAACGATCAAAACGACTTTATTCTTAAAAAGCGAAATAAATGACATTTTTGCCGAATACACCCTTTAAAACTATACAGTAAAAGAAAAAAAGATACGTAACAATTCGAATAATTACGGGTTTATCGAAAATAAAAAACGCAGAATTATTCTTATAATGAAAATAATCCCAGATCAAAAGAGGCCCCACAATCTTTAAGATTTCCGTAAAGTAGTTAGAGACGCTGATCTGATCGTTTAAACCCTTAAGTACGAAAAAATTTTCTATGATATTCATAAAAAGAATCTTCACATGATTTCCGTCGTAACTTCTAAAGAATATGGAAGTCATCGCAAACATGAAGAACGTAATAAAACAGGACCAAAAGAAAAATCCTTTCCTGAAGAACGAGTGATTCAAAAAAGGAAACTTGGATTTGAGCGTAAACTTGAACTTATCGAAAGGCTCGCGGAATATCATATAAAGTACGATATAAAGCCCGCAACAAAGCCCCCAGAACACAAAATTCCAACTTGCTCCGTGCCAGACGCCCGAAAGACCGAAAATGACGAACAAATTTCTATAGTTGTAAAGTTTGCTCACCTTACTCCCGCCTAACGGAATGTATACGTAATCCGTAAACCATCGATTGAGGGTAACGTGCCATCTTCGGAAAAGCTCTCTAAAGTTTACACTGAATTCCGGAGTGATAAAATTCTCGCTCAGATGGAAACCTAAAAGAAACGCGGAACCCCTGGCAATGTAGGAATATCCCGCAAAGTCGCAATAAATCTGAAAGATAAACGCACACAAAGCAAGAACGGTATGAATCGCGGAATGTCCCCCCGCAAGCTCCGGATTGGATTTATATACGGAAGAATTTTTCAACAAAACCAGATCCACAAGTTCCGCCAGATTGTCCGCAACGTAGGTTTTCATGTAATAGCCTACAAGAATCAAAAGACAACCCTTGTAAAAAAGATCGAGATCGATCTTTCTGTCTTTTTTGATCTGAGGAAGAAGGTCTCCAGCCCTTTCGATCGGCCCCGCGACCAATTGAGGAAAAAAACAAACAAAAAGTGAAAAGTCGATTAAGTTTGTCTCCGCTTTGAGTTTGCGATAATAGACGTCGATCACGTAAGAAAGAGTCTGAAACGTAAAAAAGCTGATCCCTACGGGAAGAATGATCTGAAGAAAAACAGAATCTTGAAAAAGAGTCGGATTCTCCACGCTGAAAAGTCCGGCGGAAGTTTTGACTGCAACGTTTAAATTATCTATAAAAAAATTATAATATTTGAAAAAACAGAGCATTCCCATGTCGATGAGAACCGCCAAAAACAAAAGCCGCCCCCTGGTCTTGGAGGATTCCTTTTGTTCGATCAAAAGAGCGATGTAAAAATTGGAAACGGAAACGGAAATAATCAGAATCAAAAAGATCCAGTCCCACCAACCGTAAAAGATATAAGATACGACCAACAAAAAGAAGTTTTGAATGTTTCTAGAAGTTTTTCCAACGGCAAAAAAATAACAAACCGCCAATACGACTAGAAAAAAGTAAATAAAAACCGCTGAATTAAAAATCATTTCGATAGACCGATCAGGAAAGGACGGCGTTAGAGTTCCATTCTTTTGGCGTCTCGCCAGAGTCTGTCTAAATTATAATATTCTCTTTTTTCCGGAGTCATAATGTGAATGATGATTTCTCCAAAGTCCAAAAGCGTCCAACCCGAAGTCGCGGAAGCTCCCGTTTTATCCGCTTCTTTATGAGTTAATTTATATTCTTTTAATGTCTTTCTGATTTCTCTTGCGACCGCATTCGCTTGAACCGCAGAATTGACGGTGCAAATTACGAAAAAACTCAAATAACTATTGACGCTTTCTAAATTTAAGACGCTGATCTCTTCACATTTTTTATCCGCCATAATATCGTAGATGACTTGAAGAACTTCTTTAGTAGTCGGGCTTTGTTTCGGAGCAGGATTCATGAATCTCTATTTTCTCGGTTCGTAATCGGAACCGACGACGACGGTCGCATCCAAACCCAAATCCTTTCTTAGTACATGATGCACTTCGGCTTTTTCTAAAACGGTTGAAATCCGATCCATGATCGCGGTATTGCCGGAGCGATCAATCACTACGGTTTTCGGGAAACCTTTTTTCCAAGCGTTATCCGCCGCAAGCACTTTGATTCTCTTATCGGAAAGAATTCCACGAACATCCTTTGCAAGACCGGAAACTTCGGTTCCGTTGAGAACTTCCGTTCTGGCAAACTCTGCATCTACAAAAACATCCGAGTTCATATCCTTGAGAAATTTACGAAAAGCGACTCTAGCTCTTGCGATATCCGTTTTTAAATAGAGTTTTTTCGTCTTCGGATCGTTTGCAGGCTCTCCCGGAAGCTCCGAAATTCCGAACTGAATTCTTCTAGAATTGACAAACTTAACGAGGCTTACGAAATCTTCTTTAGAAAGATCGGATTCGATCAAACCGTGTGCGAATACCAAAAGAGGAGTCGTTAGAAATTCTTTTCTTTGAAAAAGAGTTTCGTAAAGAGTAAGAACCACACTCTCTTGGCGAGAAATCCTTTCCAAGAAATCCAAGGTTTCTTTTTTGTCCATCTGACTCGTGTAGTCGTAAACGTCGGCGCCGGACATCGTATAAACGCCGGCCTCCCGATTGTATTGCGAGGAATTACGAACCGTTTTGTTATCCGTATAAACGCTTAAACCGCCGAGAAGGTCCACGATACGAATCCAATTGGAAGCGGAAAGGGAAATCGTATAATGAAGTTTGGCGTCGATCAAATCGGTGATCGCACTTTTGACTGAAGATTTAGCGTTTGATTTGAGAAGATCCAAAGAATCGTCCGGATCGTCAAAAGAAGTGATCGGATGAATGAAGTATAACGCACAACGGTTGTTAGACGGAAAGAGAACGGCTAAAAGACCGAACTCGTATTCCTCCGAATCTCCGACAGCATGAAATAAAAAGTAAATCGGTTTACCGGTTGCTATTTTTTCTTCCAGTCCGGTCCGATTGAACCTGCCGATCAGAAAAATGAGAGCTGAAAACAGCAAAATCCCCGCCACGATATAAAGCGGCCAACCCGATGTTTTTTTAAAAGTATCTTTCGACTCCAAACCTACGCCCCGATTCCATTCCAAACCGGAAAACCTGTCTGTCAAACGGTTATTTTTAGATCGTTCCTCGTTTCAAAGAGAACGATTCAAAACGAAGAATCGATTCTATGCTTGCGAAATCGATTTCAGTAGATCGATACTCTTTGTTTTCAAGTAGGCGATTGAAGTAGCTTCCTAAATTCACGGCTTTGATGTAAAACCGCATACACATCGATATGATTTTTTGAGGTTTTGTAAAAAATTCTAAAAGGAAAACGACGAGTCAACAGTTGTCTAAAATCCTTGTAAACAAACGGACCGATTTCAGGAAAACGACTGGCCCTATCAAAAACGGAATCAATTTCTAAAACGAATTCAAAACCAAGATTTTCTTTTTTGCGATTGTAGTAATCTACCGCTTGAACAATGTCCTGCTCGGCACCCGGCTTGATTCGAACAGGGAGAAGTTTCACTTTTGTTTTTTAAGAAACGATTTTTTTAAATTCTCCCAAGGTTTACTAGGTATATCTTCTTCACGAAGAACGCGCTCATCCAACAACCGCTTATCTTCCTTCGAAACATCAAATCCCGGATTTTTGAATGCAATTTGATCCCAAATTGAAGAAAGCGCCTCTATCTGTTCGTTCAATTGCATGTTTTGAATTTCAGCGATTGTCGTTTTGGGAATTATATTCACGGATTTAGTTTCCCTTCGATTTATGAAAAATCAAGTTTAAAAAAATACCGGAAAACCTGTCTGTCAAACGGTTATTTTGACGGATTCTTGACCATCCCCCCGGTCAGTATATTTTATCTCGAATTTCTTTTTGAAATTTTGGATTGTTTTTAACGTGAGTTCGGCGTAAGAAAATGAGAAAGAAATTTCTAACAATTTCAGAATTTGTTTGTAAAATCGTGATTTGTGGTAGTTCCCGCATTTGAAGAATAGATTTACAAAGTTCAGATCCCGGCTCTTTTCAGAAAAATGAATCATCGATTTCTTACGCCGAACCTCGCGTGTTTTTAAGATAGGATTTTCGGTTGGAAAAAATTCGGATTTAAAATCCTTACGGATTTTTTTCTATTTTTCTTGGAAGGCGACTGTGCGTTTTAGGATCAGTTTGATTTGTGCTTTAGGCTTTGAAATTCGTAAGACAAGAATTGGGAACTCTTGTCTTACGAAAGAAGATGTCTGACTTGGATTGGTCAGAAGCGGATCGAATGTATCAATCCCAGGTTTGAGTAAAAATTTCAGTTCCGGTATTGCTGAACTTTTTGATCGATCCGTCTCCGTCTAAAGTTCCGCCTATCACATAGACGTTTCCGTTGGAATCCACAACTGTGGATTTAGCCGCAGTATATGCATTTCCGGTAAATGTTTTGTCCCAATTGGCGGTGTTCTCTACTCCGACATCGCTGAATTTTTTCAACCAACCCTTGTCTCCAGCAATCGGATCCGCAGCGTATCCGGATACGAAAATTTCGTTGTTCCCATTGGAAAGAATGGAAGTCGGAGCCGGAAGACTTCCGAGATTTAATTCTTGGGTCCAAGATTCTGTACCGGTTGAAGTATATTTTTTAACGACCACTCTCGGTTTTTGCGGAGTTCCTACGGCGTGAGACAAATAGGTTGTCGAAGAAATATAGAGATTTCCGTTGATGGAGAACGCGTCATAGACCCAGCCTTGAGCGCCTCCTTGATATCCCATAGAAAATTGACGCTCCCAAGAAAGCGATGCGGCTCCGTTCATATCCACTTTTTTCACTCTTGCGGTTGCTACACCGGAGACCATTGTGTTGTCTATGAGATAAAAGATCTTTTCGTTTTTGGAAGCAACGTTAGTTCGTCTGGTGGAAACCGGAAGAAAGATATCGGAAATTCCGTCCCAAGCGTTTTGAGCCATTTCGGTTCCGTCTGAAAAAAACTTTAGAACCTGACTTTCTCCGCCGATTACATTGTAATTTTTTACGGTCGCAAATATCGTGCCGTCACTCCCCACCGTAATGTCGTTTAGGATCATATTCGCAAAGTCCTTATTCCAATTTACGGTACTTTCGACACCGTTCGAACTGAACTTTTTGATCCAAAAATGATTCTGGGAACTGTTAAATACTGGTTGTGTAGTTCCTCCCACATAGATGGCACCGTCTGTCGGAGAAATGGCGACACGTTGTGCGGCCGTATAAATCCCACCATTGTGTCCCATCGTAAATTCCTTATTCCAATTTGTAATATCTTCGGTACCGTTAGGAGCGAATTTTTTGATCCAACCTTTGTAATCTTGGCCCGCAAGATAAGTGACTCCGCTGATATAAACGTTACCCGTAGCATCTACGGACGCGCTGGTCGGTATCGTAACCATGCCGTCATCATCGCCGACGGGGAGTGGTACATCTGCGTTAGGATCGAAATCAGTACTATCGATGCTTCCCGGTGCTACGGTATGTGCTACTACCGGTTCTTTGACCGATGCTACGGCTCCGAGATTGCCTTCCGATATTGCAGTGAGAACTGCGGTCATCATCGAATTGTCTTCCGATGATTGTTTACAGGATGCACCTCCTGCTAAAAAAAGAATACTTAAAACTAAGAGAGTTTTTTTAGAGTTCTCAAATAACATACTTTTCTCCGTGTTCGATTCCGGAATTTCGATATATCCGGTCAAATCCAAGAAAATTAACGCTTGAATTCCCCATTTTTTTATTCATGTTATAATATGAATTCTTAAGTTTCGGCTTTTTAACGAATTTGGAAATAATTTTTATTTTTGAGAGATTGAATCGATTTGTTTTGAAAAAAGAATTTGAAAACAAAATGAAATTATTGTTTTGAAATGAAACTTTTAAGATTCGATTTTGTTGTGGGCTCTGATTTTGAAAACAAAACGGAATTTCTCGTTCTTGAAACGAAAACAATTAAAATCTACTGAAGGAAATGCCTTTTTTAGTCTCTGCAAAATGAAAGAATCTTAAGATTAAGAATATAATTTTTAAAAGTTTTCATGAATACGATGAGAAATGATCGTTTTGTAATCTACGGATCCTGATTTTTTTTTCGAAAAATCGTCCTCCATTCTAAAAAATCAAATTTTACTCAAAAAATTTCCGAATCAAATCCGGTTCTTGGGGAGTAATTTAGTTTTTTCCCCGAACTTTTATTGACGAACTTTTAAGGATTCCTAAAATTCCGTACGGATCAATCCAATAGGTTTTAAACCGGGGAGAATCGTGTGAAATCTACGATGATGAATTATCAATTGACCGTTCCCGCTATTTTACGTAGAGCTTCCGAAATACATCCCGAAAAAGAAATCGTGACGAAGATGAACGACGAATCCGTACATCGTTACACGTACGGAGAGTTTTCGTCACGAGTAAAGAAGCTGATCGATTCTTTGCAAAAACTTGGAATTCGTCCCGGCGATCGAATCGCTACTTTCGGAATGAATCACTATAGACACCTCGAAGTTTACTTTGCGGCGCCTTCGATGGGCGCTGTTCTGCATACTTTAAACGTACGACTTTTTCCGGAACAGCTCGTATTCATCGTCAACGACGCGGAAGACTCCGTGATCTTTGTGGATAAAAGCCTGGGCGGAATTCTTCTCGACTTACTTTCTCAGTTTAAAAAGAAGCCTCAACTCATCGTCATGGACGATCTCGAAACGACAGAATCAGCAGTTCTTCCGGACGCGATCGATTACGAAACGTTCCTCGAAAACGGAAGTAAGGAAGTCGCCTTGCCGGAGTTAGATGAAAATCAGGCCGCCGGGATGTGTTATACTTCGGGAACGACAGGAAATCCGAAAGGAGTCGTTTACAGTCATCGTTCCGTCTACCTACACAGTATGTCCATCTGTATGTCGGACAGTCTGGGTATTTGCGAAAAGGAAACGGTTCTTCCCGTGGTTCCTATGTTCCACGCGAACGCATGGGGAATCCCTTTTGCCTGCGTGATGACTGGCGCGGTTCTTGTATTTCCCGGAAAACATCTGTTAGGTCACGGACTTGCTTCCCTATTGGAACAAGAAAAAGTGAGTATCGCCGCCGGAGTCCCCACGATTTGGAACGTCTTGTATCAACATCTCAAAAAAAATTCCTACGACCTCGGCAAATTGCACACCATGATCGTCGGAGGTTCTGCAGCGCCTCAATCCATGATCGAGGGATTCAAGAATGATTTCGGAATTCAGATCCTTCACGCGTGGGGAATGACCGAGTTATCCCCCGTCGGAACGGTATGCAGACTCAGGACCACGATGAACGATCGAAAAGAATCAGAAAAAATGCAACTTCTTGCAAAACAAGGTCCGGCGGTTGCGGGAGTGGAACTCAAGGGAATTGACGACCAAGGAAAAGACATTCCCAAAGACGGTAAAACTCCGGGAGAATTGATCGTGAGAGGACCTTGGATCACGGCTTCCTATTACGGAAACCCGAGCAGGGAATCTTTCACGGAAGACGGATGGTTTCGAACCGGAGACGTAATTACGATCGACGAACACGGTTATATTCAAATCACGGATCGCAAAAAAGATCTGATCAAAACGAGAGGAGAATGGATTTCTAGCGTCGAAATGGAAAGTTACGTGTTGAAAGCCCCGGGAGTTTTAGAGGCGGCCGTTGTGGCCAAACCCGACGAGATTCGAGGAGAGGTTCCCGTAGTCTTCGTGGTAGCAAAGGAAGGGGAAAAAGTAGATAAGAAATCGGTTCTGGAAATTCTCAAAGAAAACTTTGCGAACTGGCAATTGCCTCACAGTGACGATATCAGATTGATCGAAGCGATTCCAAAAACGAGCGTGGGCAAGTTCGACAAAAAGGTACTTCGATCCGGAATGAACTCGGGTAAATATTAGATTTTTTGAAAACGCGAACGATTCCGTCGAAAACGCAAAGATCCCATACATCTTTTCAAAATAGGAAAAACACTTCAGCATTCTTGCAGTGTTTTAACGTTATGCTTATTTTGCCTCCTGATGAATGGCTTTTTTAAGGATTTCTTCTAAGTCCTTTCCGGAAATTACATCGAGCAAGGAAGAATTATCCGCAAGAAAACGTTTAGCGCCTTCCGTAAACTCCGCATCTCCGATGATAAAGGCCTTATCCAAACCCAATTCGTTCAACTGACTAATCGTATCCCGAAGAAAGATATCCGAAATTTTGGCGTCCTTCCATTTACGGAATTTAAATAAGGAGCGGGTTTCCTTATCCGCTTTGTTCAAACCCGTAAGATTGAGACCGTCCCCTTCCTTGTTGGGAACTTCGCGACTTACGGTATAGTTCAAAGCCATCACGACTCGAACACAGAGATTCTTAAATTCCACCCCTTTCAATTGACGATAGTGATCCAAGACTCCGACTCCGATTTTAGAAACGTCCGAAAGAAGTTTATTCCCTTGGTCGTCCAAGATCCCTTTGATATGAAAGGATTTGGAGGACTTAAGTCCGGAAAGTTCATAAAAACGCTCCACCGGAAAGAGTTCGCCAAAAATTCTCGCAATCTCGTCATCCAAGGAAAAACCTCCCGGTGCGACTTTATTTGCTTCGATTCTTTTGGTCTCCAATTGAAACTTGTAGTTCGCGAGTTCCAAAATTCTTTGATCGTCGATCCTTTCAGATTCTGCTTCGATGAGATATTCGCTCGCTTCTTCCAGCTTACCGAGTTTGACCGCTAAAAGAGAAAAATAAACATCGGAGTCGATCATCTCCTGTTTCCAACCGCTATTTCTCGCCATCTCCATACAAAGTCTCGAGTGTTTGAGAGCCTCGCTCAAATTCTTTTGAAGAATAAAACAACACATCAAAAACTGAAAGATCGTATAACGTATATAATCGTCTTCGATCAGATCCGCAACGGAATTTGCGATTCGAACGGCTTCGTCGTATTTACCGTCTCTAGTCAAACTCAGAGCGTATAAAAAACCTCCGACCGGAGAAGAGGGTTCGAGATCGTACGCTTTTGCAAAAAAATCGACCGGATTTCCTTTTCGAAGAATCGCAGAGATCACTCCCTTCCCGATAAAAATGGAAGCCGTTTTGATTTTCTCGTCGGAAATTTTACCGAGAAACCGATCCGCGATCATGAATTCTTTTTGGCCTAAAGCCATAAAACCGATTCGGACGTTCGCTTCCGGGTTTTCCGGATCGACTGCCACGGTATCCAAATAATGAAAGAGAGCTTCTTCGAATAAGTCCTGCTGGTAGTAGATATCCGCGATTCGGTTGGAAACGGCGACCTCGTTGATTCCCTTTTCGTATGTACCGATTTTTTTGATTTTCTCGAGATGCCGGGCTTCGTTGATGGTATCTCCTTCCATTGCGTAAATTTTCGCGATCACATAATGTGCTCGGACGTTCGAAGGAGAATTATCCAAAATATCCCGAATCATCACTCGAGCATCCACATAATTCCCCATTGCCGCAAGGGCCAGAGCCTTTTCATAAGCGTCTTTCTTGGTCTGAATCAGGAAGGATCCAGACGCAACGATCAGAATGATTCCAATGGCTACAAGAATGACGAAGATCATTTTTTTGTTTTTCTTTCAGGTTCCAATTGGTAAATGGATAAAATCCCGGAAATTAAGTTCGGGCATTATCCGGTCTTGGGATAAATTCAATCATTTTACAGAAACGAAAACCAGATGGGAAAACTTACCTACTTCAGATTCGCATATTCTATTGTAAAACGGGATATCACAATCAGTATTCTTCATATAGGATTTTCCGCTTTATTTTGTTTTTTCCTGATCTTTGGAATCTTTCTACTCAGAATGGATAAAGCCCCTTCCAACTCTTCTAGTATCGAACTTTTTCGGAATTATCCGCAGTTGGTTTTATTGCTCAGTTCCGCCGGTTTGATCTTTATGGCGATCACAAGAACCCTGCTACGAACGTCTGACGCGGGTATTATGATGGCCGTCGGAGGAAATCGAACCGGAGCAATTCGACTTTTGGTCGCAGAACTCTGGATTTTACACGGAATCGGGTTTTCCTTAAGTACACTCGCGACCGTCTTTTTTCCTCCTTGGGTAGCAGAAGGATCGAGTTTATTCGATTATGGAAAAGCGTTATTCATTTGTATTTTTCTCATCTCTGGAATCGGAGCGATTCTATCCTTGATTCTCACCTTTTTGGATCCGTACCGATCGATTCGGAGGGGAAAATGATACTTCGAATCAACAATCTCTCCCGAGAATACGGAAAGTCGAAAGCCGTAAACGGAGTTTCTTTCGACATGAATCAGTCCGACTATGTCGCAATCGTAGGTCCTTCCGGTTCTGGAAAAACAACTCTTCTCTCCATGATCACAGGAATACTTTCCAGCACCGGCGGAGAAGTTTATTTCGATACGACCAAAGTCAGCGACATGGGAAAAGGCGCACTCGCCAATTTTCGCGCGAGAAACATCGGACTCATCTTTCAGTTTTCGGAACTGCTTCCTCATCTCGACGTAGAGGAAAATATCCTTCTTCCCGCTCTTCTCGTGGGAAAGTTTAGCCAAAAAGAATATCTGGAAAAATGCGAATACCTCATTCAAAGTCTTCATCTCGAATCGATTCGAAAGAGTTACCCGAGCAAACTTTCCGGCGGTCAAATTCAGATGACCGCGATCGCGAGATCGCTTATCAACGAGCCGGAACTTCTTCTCGCAGACGAACCTTCGGGAGATTTGGACCCCGAAAACAGCGAACTCGTCCGAAACCTTCTCTACGACTTTAATTCCAGAGGCCTTACAATTCTATTAGTAACCCATGATATGAATCTCGCCTTCGACGCAAAAACAATCTATGAAATGAGAGAAGGAGCCTTTACCCGGGTGGTAAAATGAAATCCTATCTCGGAATCGATATCGGAGCGGGAAGTATCAAGGCTAATCTAGTAGCTCAAGACGGAACCATCTTAGAAAGCACTTCCCGAACAACCGGAGTGGAAACGGACGAGCCGCAATTCCTGGATTCCCTTGCCAGTATCGTATCGGAAATGAAAAATTCCTCTTTGGCCGCAATTGGAATCGGAAGTCCGGGACCCATCGATTGCGAAAACGGAATTCTAATTCAATCGGCGAACCTACCTCTTTTGAAAAACGTAGCGTTAGTTGCTTATCTAAAAAAAAAATTTTCGATTCCAGTTTACTACAACAATGACGCAAACCTCGCCGCACTCGGAGAATATCGTTTCGGTCTTGGAAAAGGATCCCCAAGTTTGGTGATTCTTACCTTAGGAACTGGACTCGGAGGAGGCTGGGTGTATCAAGGAAAATTATTTGACGGCTACAAAGGAAGCGGAATGGAAGCGGGACACGTTACGTATCTTCCAAACGGCTCCCTCTGCGGTTGCGGACAACGAGGATGCACCGAAGCGTATTTTAGCGCGAGCGGATTCTTAAATCGATATCAGGAAAAAACGGGAAATTCTTTAAACTCCGCCGAAGAATTTTTCGATAGAAATCGAAAGGGAGAAACCGTCGCATCAATTTTATTAAACGAAGGAATCGAAGCCCTCGCACAACTCTGTAGGGGACTCATTCATACCATCAATCCGGAAAGGATCGTCTTTACGGGAGGGCTTGTGTATTCTTGGGATCTATTCGGCAACTCTCTCAAAGAAAGAATTCAAGAACTTATCTTTCCGATTTTCAGAACTTATACCCAAATTCTGCCCGGAGGAAACATATCCGGAACCTTAGGCGCGGCAGCGCTTTGTATGGAGAACCAAGAATGAACGACCATCATTGTATTTTCTGCAAGATAATCCGTAAGGAAATTCCTTCCGAGATTGCGTTCGAAAACGAGGAAATATTAGCTTTTTATGATATTTCTCCCCAGGCTCCGACTCATATCGTCTTCGTCCCAAAGAAGCACATAACGTCTCTCAGGGAGGTCGGAAACGAAGATTCCTCCCTACTCGGAAACATACTACTCCAAATTCGAGACACCGCAAAAAATCTCGGTTTTGCGGAAAACGGTTACAGAATTGTAAACAATACCGGAAAAAACGGAGGACAAACCGTTTTTCACATCCATTTTCATCTTCTGGCGGAACGTCAACTGCTCTGGCCTCCGGGTTAGTCGGGAATATCGCATTGAAACGTATTTTATTTGGAACCGTCGTCAGCGTAGCCGCTCTCGGATTTTTATTTTCAAAACTCGATCTGAGCGAGTTCGCAAGGATTCAAGAACGCTGGGACCCGATCTATCTCATTCCATTTTGTATCTCTTCCGCTTGGGGTTTGCTTCTTTTTTCCTGGAGATGGCATCTTCTCATGGGAAAACAAATTCGATTCCGTTATGCGCTTCTTTCCTCCTTTATCGGCGTGGGGGCGAATATGTTCCTTCCGGCAAGAGGAGGCGACATCTTTCGTTTATATTTTTGCAAAAAGGAATCGTCGCTTCAATACCCCACTCTGGTGACCGCGCTCTTTATCGAAAAAGTATTAGACTTTTCTTTTATATTTTCCGCGGGAATCTGCGCTTTGATGTTTTTAGACATCAAAGACGAAAGCAGCGATTCCTTTTTTATCGTATCCTCTTTGGTAATCGCCGGAATTTTCCTAAGTTTGATCGCGGTGAGATTTCTGAATGAGACGATCGTATTGGTTTTCGCCTGGGTCGCAGGTCTTTTCGGTAAAAAAGAATGGTTCAACCACAAACTCGCACATTATGTTCGGGACTTGGGAAATTTTTTAGTTCTGAAACGATTCATTCTTCCCGCCTTTCTTACCGCATTGACTTGGTTAATCGGCTACGCACTCAGTTACGGTATTCTTCTCAAACTTGTCGGAATTCCGATGAGTTATCCCGAAATCATACTCATCATGTTCGCAGGCGCAGTCGGCGTTATGGTTCCTTCCGCACCTTCCGGTGCGGGAGTATTTCACGCCTCGGTCACATCTTCTTTCGTTCTGATGGGTAAAAAGGCTTCCGAAGGTTTGTTCTATGCCACAACCGTCCATCTAGCACAATTCATCCTACAAAGTGTATTCGCGGTAATTCTTTATCTCTACTGGATCGTAGACAGAAAAAAACGCGGGCTTGGAAAAGCGGAATTTTCCCTCAAAGAAGTCATCGAAGTGGAAACCGCAGAATGACGTAGAAATATGCGGGGTCCAAACGTATTTCGCGACCCATAGAGAGCGAAATAGAGTTTATTTTCCCTGCCACCCAAAAATCAGGGAAACTCAGGCGCAGAGCTTTTCTAAACTCAGTAAACACCTTCCTATGGGTCGGTGTTTAGGTCGCTCGAAGAAACTCGGGCACAACGCTTCCTAAGGGTCGCGTTGTGGGGCGTAAGTTTCACAGAGGATTTGTCGTAATTCCGACAGATTTATCTTCGGATCCAAGTATTTGCGGGTAAGGTGATGGTAGAGAGCAACACTTTAGTTTCTTATTCGCCCAAGCTTTCTCACACCAAACTCATGTTAAATATAAAAAAATAATATACTAAATCACGCACAGAGTTCGAATATTTTCCAACAGAACAGCAAACAAAAATTCCACTCCCGTTCCAAAGACATTTTTTCGCGATTTTGGTTTGAAAGACTTCGAGTCCGGTTACAACTCGTTTTGAAACGAGCGGGCTTGTCCGGAACGAGTTTTCTTTTTTAATGAAGAAAAGGGAAACGTATAAAAGAAAAAACAAATAAATTGGATGAAAGCACATGTTTACCGCGATATAATCGAACCGTAAAATTAAATCCGGCGGAACCATGAATTTAAAAAAACCGTCCTTTCTGGGATTAAATCTGAATTTTCTGAAAATAGAAACACGCATCCTTCTGCCTTTTCTTTTCGGTTGTATCTTACTAATCCTTCTTCTAGGAAGTCTTCTCCTTTATTATCAAAAAAAGAATACGGATACGACCGCAATACGCAACGTAAAAACCGTCGCGCAACAGATGCTCGCGCTTCGGGTTTATTATTCGGATAATATAGTAAATAAGGCGTTGCAGGAAGGAACGGAGGTCACTTACAAATACAGAACGGTTCCGAAAAGTATTCCTCTTCCAGCAACGATCGTAAAAGAATTCGGAGAACATCTTACACGTCAGTTCGAAGGGATTCGAGTAGAATTATATAGCGAATATCCGTTTCCCAATCGACACAGATACGGCGGCCTTGACGACTTTCAAAAGGACGCATTGAATCGTTTGCAAAAAAATCCAGATATACCCTACTATACGTTTCAAGAAATCGATTCAACACCTTACGTTAGATACGCTCTTGCCGATCGAATGCAGGCTTCTTGTATTCAATGCCACAACACTCATCCAGAATCTCCGAAAAAAGATTGGAAGATCGGAGACGTAAGGGGAATCCTCGAAATCAGCATGCCAGTCAAACAGGCCGAAAGCGGCGCCGACATGATCTTATTTTCCACCGTAGCAATCCTGATCGGACTCGGAACCATATTTATCGTAAACAATACCAGGAACAAGGAAAACGAATCCATGATTCTGGAACTCAATGCAAACCTGGAACAAAAGGTGGAAACGAGAACGGCGGAACTCGCAAAATCCAACGAAGATCTAATGAATGCGATCGGTAATCTAGAAAAATTAATGCGAAATCTTAGAGACACTCAGCATCAGCTCGTACTTTCCGAAAAGTTGGCCGCCTTGGGTCAATTGGCCGCCGGAATCAGTCACGAATTAAACACTCCCCTCGGCGCGATTTCTTCTTCCTGTAAATCTATATCGGAAGTCGTGAATAATGAATTAAAAAATGTTCCTATTCTGCTTTCAAATTTAAGTCCAGAAGATTCGAAACGTTTCAATACGATCTTGGAAGAAAGCCTGAAACATATATCCGAATCTCCGATTTTACCGAATCGCGGAATCCGTCAAGAGTTGGCCCGTGATTTGGAAAATTCCGGAATTAAAAATCCGAACTCGGTCGCGCGTACGATCACGGATTTGGGCATACACAAGTTAGGGGAGCGGTTAATTCCTTTGTTACGGTCGGAAAAAATCGCCGAAATTCTAACCGCGGTGGCTTCCTTTATTACGATCGCACGCGTAAGCAACGTGATATGGATCGCCACGGACAAGGCTTCTAGGGTCGTAAACGCACTTAAAAGTTACCTACGTCCAAAAACGGAGGGGGGCCAAGGGGAACTTTACGCGATCGACGTTCAGATGGAAATTGAGAACATTCTAATATTATATCATAATAAAATTACCTATGAGGTCGAAATCGTAAAGAATTACAAAACCGAAAAACGATGTTTGGGAGAGGCGGACAAATTGAATCAAGTCTGGATCAACCTTCTCAACAACGCCCTTCAATCCATGAACTACAAAGGAAAGATAGAAATCGAGACGAGAGAACAGGATTCTTGGGTTGTGGTTTCCTGGACGGATTCCGGAACAGGAATTCCAGAAACGATTCAAGACAAAATTTTCGATCCTTTTTTCACCACAAAAAAGCACGGGGAAGGGATGGGGCTCGGACTTGACATTTGTAAAAAAATAATCGATAGTTTCGGGGGAAAAATCGAGTTCCAAACCGCTCCTGGTCGAACCAAATTTAGCGTATGGCTCCAAGCCGCATGACGCGCAAAGTGTCGAATTGGAACTAGAAAAACAAAACGAATATATTACTCGGACTCATGAAAAGAATATCGTAATAAGTTTGTTTCAAAATTTAGAATGTCAGATCTTCTTCAAAAAAAGCCAACAATTCTGAATTCGGCACAATTTTGTGCGCTTCTATATCTTTGCAAAAACAGCCCGTTAATTTTTGGTACCATTTTCATACGTCCGAGTAGCGATTCCCTGCGTGGACGGCAAACCGATCATTTGATTTCGCCGACATAGGAATTAAAAAAATAAATTCGGGCACGAATTCTTGAATGAAACATATTCAAATTCTTGAATTTATTTCGAAAAATTTAAACCGATCCTACAAACGCCCTTTGTTCTTCGTTCTTGAACAATTTGTGAACGGTGGCTTTTTGACCCACTCCTTTAAGAAAAGCCTCGTGTCTTTCGGATTCATATCCTTTCAGATTTAATTCTTCCTGAATTCCAGGGCTGGAAAGAATCGGCTCGGTCACCCAAATTTCTCCTGCGGACGCAAGCGCTTGCACTCTTGCCGCGATGTTAACACTTTGACCGAAATAATCGAGCCTTTCGTCGTTGATGACGGCAAGAGCAGGGCCTTCGTTTAAACCGACTTTCAAACCGATCTCATGTCCGTGTTCCTTAAATTCCTCGTTCATCCGATCGATACGGAACATCATTTCTAACGAAGCAAATAATCCTTCGAGCGGATTAGAAAAGGTCGCCATAATCGCGTCTCCCATCGTTTTCACGATAGCGCCGTTGAACTTTTTTACGGTTTCGGCGAGCAAACGGAAATGTTCCTGAACCAATCGATATGCGAGGATATCTCCCGCTTTATCGTACATTTCGGTCGAGCCTCTCAAATCCGTAAAAAGGATAGTAAGACTTTTTACGTTTAAATTCAATTGACTGTTTAATTGTTGAACGCGAAATAATTCCCGGAAGGTTTGGTTGTTCAAAAGCATTTTCGCGGTTAGAAACGGTTCGATCACTGTCGGATGTTCCCTGATAATTTCCAGGATTTTTTTCAAGTTCGGTTTAATGATTAAAAAACCGGAAGTCGCAATCGTCCGATTAGAAACCTTAACCTCGTATTCTCCCGGCGAAAGATGTAATTCGACAGGAGTAAAACCGGTAGAAAGAAGACTGAGCTCGACGATCCTATCCTTTGTGACTTCCTTAGAATCAAAATACAAAAAGACGGCCGAGTTATTTTCCACAGAACTGAATTGATACGCGGGAACATTTATCGCATCCAAACGAATTTGTTTTGTCTCACCCGGTTCCATAACGATCAAATCTTGAATATTCGAAAAAATGAAATTCAGGAGTTCTTTGGACTTGCGAAAGTTTGCGGAAATATGATATCTGAGATACGCTTCCACATTCGCTAAAGGATTCAGGAATTGTTTCTTAAGAGATGGATTTACCGAAAAACTGACTTCCACCTGATCATCCAAAGTAGCTGGCACGTCGATGTTGCAGATATAACAATGAAAACTTTTTTCCTCGATTTGATCCAGAGACGTGTGAGAAGCGGCGACACCTCCACAAGCGGGGCAAATCATGTTGTATGCAAAATCAAGAAAACCGATCTTTGCGGAATGAAGGAAGAGATCAAGTGTCTCCCCTATTTCAAAATCATTCTGCTTTGCAAAACGAATCGGATTGATCCGATGGAGTTGCCATTCGTCCAGAACCTTTATGTTTTCCACAAATCGGGCAATGGACTTTTTCGACAAAACTCCAAATCCTTCCAAAGATTTTTTCTTCTGCTCGAAAAGGGTTTCATTCCACATAACGTTCTCCCGGTTTCTTAGCTTAAAACCGGTCCCAGTCTTTCGAACCTCTATTACTTGTCAAGTATTTTGTAACTTTTTTTATTACACTTGTTTCAAACCGAACGCACTTCTACGAGACGGGTTTTGGATAGTGAAAATTACTCGAGAAATATTTATTCAAAAGAAAAGAATCGAATTTTAGAATATTCTTGGATTCTTCAGTCAAAGAAGCATAGTTTCCATTCGATTTTCAGGATCGAGACGGAAAAAAATGCAAAAACAATTCGTTTCGTTTTTTTGATTTGATTTTTATCGTCCAACCTCTTACTTAAAACTATCTTCTAAATCGAATTAAAAACAGTATTCGGAGTTCATTAAGAGACTTCCAATTTCGGGTGAACCGTTCTTTCGATTTCCGTAAAAAACCGATCCCCGCTTCATATTAGAGAAACTTAATTCCCGAATACTACTTTTTTTCAGGACGTGGCTTTTTAAAAAGAAAGGAGTGTATATTAGTAAGAGGATTAAAATTCGCTTATAGGAAGGATCAAAAGAAAAGTATACGTTATTTGCTCTTAGTTTCCAGAAATATAAGAAACCATTCCGAGAACGATTCAGTAAATACTGATCTCCATGGGATGGAAAATCTTGTAACCTGAGGCATTTCGTGGCGATAGAAAATCTGAATTTTAGGACAATCAGTAAAATCAAAAAGTATGGATAAAACAAACACCAATCATAATTCAAGAGTTGCCATTACTGGAATCGGAATCATCCTTCCGAATACGTATTCTGTGGATATGTTTTGGAAAAATCTTTCCGAAGGGAATTCGCAGATAGATAAAATCACCAGGTTTCAGACCGACGATATGACCGTAAAAGTTGCGGCGGAGATGAACGACTTCAACTGGAAAAAATTCCTACCTGACCTGGAAGAAAAATACGCAAAGCGTTACAACCGGGAAACATTCGCTATTATGTCCGCTATGGCGGAAGCTCGAAAAGACGCAAAATTAGAAAAGAACTCCGTAGATCCGTCCAAAGTAGGTTTTATCGATTCTTCTTCGAGATCCTCTCTCGCCTGGTGGGAACACGCTTGGAAACTCTACCACAAAGAAAAAAACCTGAATATCTTCGATCGTTATTCCGTTCTCACTTCGATGGCTTCCAATCCTACCAACCTTACCGCAATCTACGCAAACATTCAAGGATTTGTGACTACGATCACCGCCGCTTGCGTCGGCGGACATCACGCGATCAGTCTCTGTTATCAAGCGATTCGAAAGGGAAGAGCAGAAGTGATGTATGCCGGAGGTCACGAGTTTCCTCTCCTAAAACCTCTGATAATGATGTATTCTGATCCCGCGAGTTCGGTCATGTCTTCCGAAGAAAACAATCCGAAGTCCGCAATCAAACCTTACGATCGCAATCGAGACGGTTTTATTCTAGGAGAAGGAGCGGCCGTTCTCTGTTTGGAAAGAATGGATCGTGCTCTCGCCAGAGGCGCTAAAATTTACGCGGAAGTTTTAGGAACCTACAGTTACAACGAGGCAGACCACGCGATGAGAATGGATCTGACTGGTAAAAAAGCAGCGATCGGTTTAAGCCGACTTTTGAGAATTAGCGGACTCAAACTCGAAGATATCGATTATTTCTGCGGACACGGAACCGCGACAATCAACAACGATATGGCCGAAAGTCGCGCGCTCAATATTTTATACAACGGACTCTCCCGAAACAAATGGGCTCCTCTCGGCTCCATCAAACCAATTTTCGGTCATACGTTCGGAGCGGCGGGAATCATCAATGTCGCCGCAACCGCTCTAATGCTAAAAAAACAAATCCTTTGTCCAACAATCAACCTCAAGGAGGTGGACCCGGAATGCGATCACGATCATATCACCGAAGGTGCGAGAAAGACTCGGCTTAGAAACGCGATTTCGATGGCCTTTGCAATTGGAAGCCAATCTTCCTTTGTTAGTCTCGCCGCACCGCCGGATCTTCTTTAAGGAAAACAAAATGAGATTCGACAAATTGTATAAACAATACGATTATTTAAAAAAGTTAAGATCGGTTCTCTATTACCAGGGCGTAGTGACACATGAAATTTTAGGAGATCTTACGCAAATACTTAAGAGCAGAATTGCAAACGAAAAACGAAAGAACAAGATCCTAAATGTGTTTGTGGAAATGGTTCAGAACGTAAGTCACTATTCTTTGGAAAAAGAAGGGGGTTACGGAGTCGGTTTGATCCTAGTCAAAGAAAAAGATCATATTTTAAAGCTCTCTACCGCAAATTTTTTGAGTCCAGAAACAGCGTCTTCCTTACAAACGAAATTGGATCACTTTTTATCCCTCACGGAAGCGGAAGTAAAGGAATTGTACCTGGAGAGAATCAAGGGAGAAAGACCCAAATACAGCAAAGGCGCCGGTTTGGGTTTTTTGGAAATATTAAGAAAATCTGATTTTCCGTTTCGCTCCTCTTTCGAAAAAACTCCGAACGGAAACTTCTTCTTTACTCTCACAGTTTTTTTTCGCTTGGGGTAAGTTTCCGAGACTCGGAACGGGTAAACATCATTCCCTGAACTTCGATCACGATTATAGAGGTATTATCCTTCGTCATCCTTAGGTTCGCCTCCTCCAAAAGATGATAACAGGCCTCTTTTACGTTAGACGAGTTCTTTAAGATTTCTTCCAAATCATCTATTTTGATGACGTCCGTCAATCCGTCTGTACAAAGCAAAATTCGATCCCCTGTGTTGAGCGAACTCGTGATGTCGAAAAGATCCATCTGAAGATCCGTAGTTCCCCCTCCGATACAGCTCGTGATATAACTCCTAGAGATCTGGTTTCCTTTGATAGTACCCGCAAAAGAATGATCGACCGTAATTTTATGGATCCCTTTGGAGGAAAAATGATAAGCCCGACTGTCCCCCATGTTGAAGACAAGGACCTTTCTTTTTCCAAACAATATGCCGACTAACGTAGCTCCCATTCCCAGCTTTCCGGTCGCTTTGGCATGATCATTGATTTCATGGTTGATGATACTGAACAAACTTTGCCAACCGGCCCGCGGCAATTCTTCCAAAGGTTGAACCGCCCTTTCCGTCCATGCGAGCTTTTCAAGTGTCATACGACTTGCAACTTCTCCGGAAATATGTCCACCCATCCCATCCGCAAGGGCAAGAATCAGAGGAGTCGCCGCAGAATCTCGAATTCCGGAAGAAGAAAAAGAACCCGAAACGTTTCCGGCCACAATTTCTCCGGATGCGTACATAGAATCCTCGTTGTGCGAGCGAAAATTTCCTTTTTCCGTAATTCCAAAGTAGTTGATAATCATGGAGAAATACTGCTAAATTGAAATAATTTCCAAAATTTTATTATAAATATGTGTCACCAATAAGGAACTTCAAGAAGAAATCTTCGTTCAATGATTTTTTTAAGGTCAACCAGTGACCTTATCATTATTTTCATTTTAAAACATCCCGTCCAAAGATTTTTTTGGAGAATTTTCATTTTGCCGAATATCCGCCGTCGACTGGAATTGCAGTTCCCGTGATGAAGGAAGAATCCTCGCTGCAAAGCCAAACCACAGTCTTTGCAATTTCTTCCGGAGCGGCGATCCGATGAATCGGGTGTAATTTCACGAGTTGTCTTTCCGCTTCCGCCGGATCTTTCGCGAGATGAAAAAGCTCGTCTAAAATTTCAGTCTTTACCGCGCCCGGACAAATCGCGTTGATCCGAATATTCTTCTTTGCATATTCCAAGGCAGCACTTTTCGTAAGCCCGATAACTCCGTGTTTTGCCGCGGCATAAGGATTGATTCCGACAACCCCGTTAATTCCGGATATAGAAGAAACATTCACAATTGCCCCTCCCCCGATCTTAATCATTTCGGGAATCTGATATTTCATCGAAAGCCACGTCCCTTTGAGATTCACATTCACCACACTATCCCAAATATTTTCTGGATACTCATGCAGGGGATGATTGAGTCCCATGATTCCCGCATTGTTGATCCCAAAGTCCAGTCTTCCGAATTTTTCCAAAACGGTATCGACCATCTTTTGAACCTGCTCGCCGGAAGTCACATCGCAAACCACAAAATGCGCCTCTCCGCCTTGAGAACAAATTGCAGATTCCAGCTTTTTTCCTTCATCGAATCTACGGCCGCAAAATACAACTCTGACACCTTTCGAAACGAACTCGTTTACGACGGCTTTTCCAATTCCGGTACTTCCGCCGGTCACCACGGCGACTTTGTCTTTCATGGTATTTTCTCCGAATATTATATTAGAATTTTAGAATTTATTGTAAAAAATTTTTTCCAAACCGATCCGAAAATCAGATTTTCTAGTATCTTCGTGTCTCGGCACCGATCGTATTTCGAGACGATTCCGCTTTAAGCCCTTATTCTTAGAAAAGAGATATATCGAAATAACCGAAAAAAATTCCGCCAAAACAAGAATTCAAATCGGAACTCGACTTTAGATCAGTTTCCTCGTCTTTCCGTTTCGGACTCGGACAAGATATTTTTTTAGATGTCCGTTGATGATTTCCAAATCTGATAATTCCCTTTCGATGGAATAGATCCCTAGATCCTGAACGAGAATCAAAAGGTACCTAAGCTCCTCAAGATGCACCTTTGCTTTTAAAATATTTTTGATCTTTTCCGAGAGAATTCTACTTCCCCAAGCCCCGGCAATTCGAACAGGCAAAAGAATTGAGACCGAACGGATATGTTCGAGAAGAGATCCATGCTCTTTGATTCTAGATATATCCGTTTTATTTCCAAGCGCATATAATTTTAGAATTAGACCGTGAGCAAGACGCAATACTTCCAGTTTATCAAATTTCCAGATCTGGGTCGCACTTTTCGATGAGGTTTTTTCCTGAATACCGACCGGAGGAGAAGAATAAGAAGGAATTTTTTCTTCGGTAAAAATTTTTCTAAAACCCTCGGGAACAGACACTACTTTACGAATAGAATAGTCAAAAAATAAAACCCGGATTTTTACGAGTGCGACCTTCTCTCTCCTTTGATTCTTGGACAAACGAAACGTAAGATCGAAAGATTTTTCTTGTAGATTGTCCAATACGACATCGATCTTGACTTGATCGTTATAGAGTAATTCCCCTTGATAGAGAATTCCAGCATTCGCGAATATAATACTCTTTCCGTAAATATCCGTGACGGAAAAACCCAGATACTGAAAGAACTGAAGATGCGCTTCCATCACGATATCGAGAATAGACGCGAAAGACACGTGAATATCCAAAGCGAGATCTGTCTTACGTATGGAAAGCTCTGTTGAAAAATGATACCTTTCCGGAAATTCAATCTGTATCTCTGTCATCGCTTATCGACTATACCACAAGTATTTGGGACATAAGATCATTTTATATTATTCGAATTTACGTTTCCTCTTCGACATGAAAAAAATTTTTTCCTAACAAGAAAGGATTCCGTTCTTTCTAATTTTTAATTTCGGTTATCGGAATACTTGTCTTGAATCAGTCCCGAGTTTTGTTTCAATTTATAAAAAAGTTCTTGCTATAGCATTCTCAAAAGTAAAACTTTCTATCGTTATAGTAGACTTTAATTCATTCGGCGTCTGCCCGAGAAAAGAATTGTATAAAAACATTTTATAATTTTAAAAGAAGAAATTTTTTTATAACGATTTACTTCCTCGTAGGACTATAACAAGAAAGATTCGTCCAAATTTGGAGACGAAGGGTTCGTCGCGTCCGTATTACTCAGGGAATAAAAATCATTGGAAAAAAATGCGAAGATCTTTAAAAACCCCGATGAGATGATCCGAGAAATGGTAAGCCCGGGAATGTATTTGCATATTTCGGCGACTATGTCCAGACCTAACGCGCTTATCTATTCCCTCGCCCGTTGTTTTCAAAATTCGAATCCCGAATTCGTGATTAGCATGGCGGGAATTCATTCCAGCGCGCACGCTCTCACGATCGCAAAGATCGTTAAAAAAATGATCACCGGTTTTGCAGGCGATAATTATCCGAAACCTTCTCCTAATTCATTATATTCTAATTTACTAGAAGGGAAACCATTCGAACTGGAACTTTGGTCTCTTCTCAGCATCGTTCAAAGACTGATGGCGGGCGCAATGCGTCTTCCGGGTTTTATCACAAACTCTCTTTTAGGAAGCGATCTCATTTTAGACAAATTAGGTAAAACCGCATTCCTATTGCCCGACCCCGGGCATTGTCCCGTTAGCGCAAACGGCTCCCATTCTCCGAATTATAAAGGTAAGAAAGGAGTGGACCTTGCGTACATTCTCCCCTTAAATCCGGACTTCACTCTTTTACACGCGGTAGTCGGAGACGAGGAAGGAAACTTAGTTCTCTGCCCTCCCAGCGGAGAGGGTTACTGGGGAGCTCTCGCGGCAAAAGAAGGGGTGATCGCAACCGTGGAAAAAATCGTTCCCAGAGGCTCCGTTCCTGCGGAAATGGTTACGATTCCGGGAAATCGGGTAAGAGCATTTTCCGTCGCGGAATTCGGCGCACATCCTCAATCCCTTCGGGTTTATAATCTTCCGGGGATTCCCGCATTCAAAGGGCTTTCCACATACTTGGACGATTATGAATTTCAGATCGAGGCCAACGAAGCTGCAAACGCACCTTCTCGGGCCGAGAAATGGTATGCAAACTTTGTAAACTTAAAAGGCGGTCACGCTGAATATCTGGAACGCCTAGGAAGCGTTCGTCTTAAGAAATTAAAAAGTATTCCCGAAGAAAACAAAGCCGTCAAACTGGAAAATCCGAAAACGGTAAACGACTCGGAGCAGATGATCATTCTCGCGGCGAGAGCCATCCAAGAATACGTCAAAACCAACGGTTATAAAACAATCCTCGCGGGAATCGGCGCGGCTCATATCTCGGCTTGGACCGCGGCCCGATTTCTGGAAAAAGAAGGAATCGAAGTCAAAGTTGTCACCGAACTCGGTTTTTTTTCGATGAAACCTCATACCGGAGACGTTTTTCTTTTCAGTCAATTACACGCTAAAAATTGCACAATGCTCTCCGATATCGCAGGCATCTTAGGAACCGTTGTTCCCGATCACTGCCTCGGAGTGTTAGGTGCGGCGGAAGTGGATTGGTTCGGAAATATCAATTCCACAAAAACGTCCAAGGGCAAATTCCTCGTGGGTTCGGGAGGAGCCAACGACATCGCTGCCGTAGCGGATTGTATCGTAGTCGCAAAAGCAAATCGAGGAAGATTTGTAAAACACGTAAACTACATCACCTCTGTCGGGGATCGAGTGATGGAAGCGGTCTGTCAATTCGGAAGATTTCAAAGAAAACCGAATTCGGATCACGTTTTCGAATTCTCTCACTGGATCCCCCCTCCTTCCGACGAGGAAATGGAACCGGAAGAAGCGGTATTACGTTATACCTCTTGGCTTCCTCCGGACGAAGACATCCCTCTTAAACAAGAACCTCCGGTGACGGCGGAAGAACTTACCGTTTTACGCGAATTGGATCCGGAAAAGATTTACATAGAACAATTTATGGTATATACAAGACTTCCATAATAAAATGAAACTCGAATTTATTAGAGGTCCCTTATGAATGGAAAAAATCAAACGTCGAACGGAATCAGAATCACCGGCTTCGGCCACTATCTCCCGGAACGAATCGTGACTAACGAGGAAATTCGTTCCCGTTTGAAATTTCCGGAAATGCATCCGGCTGAAAAAGCAGTGATTGGAAATATAGGAGTCAACGAAAGAAGAAGGGCCAACGAAACCGAAACCGCAATGTTTATGGCTTCGAAAGTAGCGGAAATGGCTCTGAAAGACGCGGGAAAAAAACCGGAAGATGTGGATCTTTATATTCTCGCGAATTGGACCGATCGTTATTACCTTCCCGATCTCGCTCCCCAAGCATCGAAACTTTCCGGAACTAAAAACGCCCTCGCTTTCGACGTTAGCACCGCTTGTACAGGTTTCGTTCATGGGGTTCAAACGGCGTCCGCATACTTGAGAACGGACAAATTTAAAAACGCTCTCGTTATCGGGAGCGAACGATTTTCCGTCAGAACCAGAATGGGAGGTTACGGAGAATTTACCGCGGGAGACGCCGCGGCAGGTGTTTTTTTAGAATATACGGGAGATAAAAATTTCGGAATCATCGATTCTTTCCTACAAGACGACGGCGACCTTTCAGGTATCATCGTAACCGGACCTCCGCCGACGAGTTACGTGAAAAGTTATCCCGAACTCGTAAGCAAAGCGGCGGATCTCACTCTCAAGTCCATGGACCTGCTTTTGGAAAAAAACGATCTTACCATAGACGATGTGGATTGGGTCGTTCCTCATCCCGGAACGGACGTAGTCGTTCAAGACGTTCTCAAAAGGACCAAGTTCCCGAGAGAAAAAATTCTTATGAACTTCGAAAGAGTCGGAAACACTTCCGCCGCCTCCATCCCGATCGTATTATCAGAATATTATTATAAAGGAAAGTTTAAAAAAGGAGATTTATTCCTTACCCCCGCCGTAGGAGGCGGATTTTATTGGGGAGGACTCTTATTCCGTCTTTGAACGTAATAGGAACATCGATACGTATGAAAATAGAAGGTTACGAAATAAAAGAAAGAATGAACACGGACTCGTCCACGGAGGTTTATAAGGCGGTACGATCGAAGGACGGAATCAACGTAATCATTAAGTACATCCCGATCCTGGACGAATTGCATCCTGCTGTCGTAAATTTGAGAAACGAATATGAAATTTTGAACTATCTTTCATCCGATAAAATGATTCAAGCCTTTGGAATGGAGAAAATTCCGGAAGGTTTCACCCTTATCTTGGAATTCGTTCCCGGAGAATCGCTCAAACAGTTTTCCAAAAAAAAACCGGTTAACTTAAACGACTTTTTCAAAATCGCGATCGACCTCACCGAAAAACTCGGAGAAATCCATAATAAAAAAGTAATACATAAAGATTTAAAGCCGGATAACATCATATTCAATCCGGACGAAGACATTTTAAGAATCGTAGACTTCGGTATTTCCACCCGGCTCTCCAAAGAAGAAACTTCCTGGTCCAATCCAAACCGCCTCGAAGGAAGCATTCACTATGTTTCTCCGGAACAAACCGGCAGGATGAATCGTTCCGTGGATTACAGAAGCGATTTTTATTCTCTCGGAGTCACTTTCTACGAACTTCTCACCGGAAAACTTCCCTTCGAAAGCGAAGACCTTCTGGAACTGGTCCACTTCCATCTCGCAAAATCCCCGGTCGATCCGCGTAAGGTCCGCGGCGAAATCCCGGAAGCCCTTTCTCATGTCGTATTAAAACTTCTTTCAAAAACCGCGGAGGAAAGATACCAAACCTCGGAAGGCCTCAAATCGGACTTGGAAACCATCCGAGACAAATGGCTGGAATCGGGGGACGTTCCCAGTTTTCCGCTCGGCTCCACGGATTATTCTCACGAGTTCAAAATCCCTCAAAAACTCTACGGAAGAGAGGGATACATCGAAGCGTTGTTAAACGAATTCAAACGCATGACGGAAACCGGAAGGACCAGCGTCGTCCTGATAGCGGGCTATTCCGGAGTTGGTAAATCCTCTCTCGTCAAGGAAATCAACAAACCTCTTACGGAATCAAAAGGCTATTCCATTTCCGGAAAATTCGATCAGTACAATCGTAACGTTCCTTTCAGCGCAATCATTCAAGTATTTTCCAATCTGATCGAACAAATTCTGACGGAATCTCCGGAAAGAATCGAAGACTGGAAAAACAAAATCCGCACCACTCTGGGCTTGAACGGAAAGGTTATAACAGACGTTTTGCCGGAACTCGAGTTTATCATCGGAGAACAGCCTCCCGTTGCGGAGTTAGGACCTCAGGAAAACGCGAACCGTTTCTATCTGGTATTTCAAAATTTTATAAAAATCTTCGCCAACCAAGATCATCCGCTCGCCATCTTTTTAGACGATTTACAATGGGCCGACACATCTTCTCTGGAGCTTGTCAAGAACCTAATCGAAGACGCCTCCGTAAATTATATTTTTCTAATATTAGCTTATAGAGACAACGAAGTGGACTCCACGCATCCTTTTTCCACTCTGATAACGGGTTTGGAAAAGGAAGGATTCCGTCTGGATAAAATTCTACTCAAACCCTTAAGTTTGGAAAACGTGAACGAACTTTTGTCGGACAGTTTACGGAAACCTATCGAAGAAACACTAAGTTTCGCCGAAATCGTATATTCGAAAACAAGAGGAAATCCGTTCTTCATCAACGAACTGCTGAAACAATTGTCCAAAGAGGAAGTTATCTCCTATCAGCAAGGAAGTTCCGCAATCTCGGGAGGATGGATCTGGGATCTCGATAAGATCAAAAAGACGGATATTTCGGATAATGTGGTAGATCTTCTCGTAAAAAGAATCAAAAAGCTCTCCCCTAGAACCCAGGAAACTTTAAAATTCGCGTCCTGTATCGGAAGCAACTTCGATCTCGGAATCCAATCCAAAATTTTGGGCGCGACTTTGAAGGAAACCGCGGCGGCACTTATGGAAACCATGGAAGAGGAATTGATCGTTCCGATCGGAGACAACTACCGACTCGTGGATTCCATGGTAGAAATAGAAGAAAATCAGGATAAGAATTTCCAAATTGCAAAGTCGATCCAATTCCGCTTTCAACACGATCGAGTGCAACAAGCGAGCTACGAACTTTTGAACGAGGATCAAAAACGATCCTTACGCCTTAAGATCGGCAGAATTCTTCTGGAAAACTTAAATGAAAAAGCTTTGGAAGATTCGATCTTTGACGTGGTAAACCACTTGAACACCGGTTCCCTACTCGTTACGGAAAATTCCGAAAAAAGAAAATTAATACAGTTGAATCTTCAAGCCGCGCAAAAAGCGAAACTCTCAGCGGCTTATAAACCGTCGAAATTGTATTCGGAAAAAGCGAGAGAACTTCTGCTCTCTCTTTCCAAATCGGGTAAAGACGACAAGGTACTTTGGGAAAAAGAGTACGACCTTGCTTATGCGGTTCACAAAGAACTCGCCGAAGCTCTTTACCTCAATGGGAGTTTCGAAGAATCCCAAGAGATGATTCAAAATATTCTAAAGCAGGCAAAAACTCCCGTGGAACAAGCGGAAGCGTATAACTTGCTGATGATCGAATATTCCGCCCAAGGCAAATACGATCTCGCAATGCCGACCGTAATCAAGGCCTTAAAACCTTTGGGAATCGAACTCCCGATTTCCGGTTTCGAAAAGGTGGTAAAAAAAGAAATCGAAGAGGCGAAAAAGAATCTCAAAAATAGAAACATAACATCTCTGTTAGACGCTCCTCTCATGACGGACCCGAATCACATCTGGGCCGTGAATCTTTTGATCAGCGCCATTCCGATGGCTTACAACAAAGAACCGGCTCTTTTTCCGGTAATCTGTCTGAAGATGGCGAACCTTTTGCTGAAATACGGAAACCTTTCCGATTCGTACGGATATTCCTGCTACGGAATGGTACTCGTCGGAAAATTAGGGGATTATAAAGGCGCATACGACTTCTGCGAACTCGCGGTAAAACTCAGCGAGAAATATATGAACTCGGGCGGATATACCAAAGCCGCAAACATTCTCGCGAACTATTCTTCCTCTTTTGTAAAACACCTTAAGTTTTCCGAAGAAGTCAACATCAAGTGCGTTCAAGCCGCTTTGGATTCAGGAGAATTTTTACACGGAAGTTATGCCGCGATGAACGACGCTTCCAATGTGATGTTTCAAGGAAAGAACCTGGAAATCCTAAAACCAAAGATCAATCAACTCCTCAAGTTCGTAAGAAAAGTAAAAAACAATCTTGCGATTGATACGATCCTCGGAACCATTCTCATTCTTTCCAATTTAAGAGGGGAAACGGGAAGTCATCTCGACTTCTCTTCGAGCGAGTACCTGGAAAAAGAGTACATAGATCTCTGCAACGACCACCAAAGTTTGGCTCCGATCTGCACCTTTAAAGTGATGAAGGTTCGTTCCCTCTTAATGTACGGAGAATACCAACTCGCGCTTCAGGAAGCGGAAGAAGCGAACAACATGATTCTCTATCTCGGAGGTCAATACGGTCCTCTGGAACACAACTTTTTATATTCCCTCGCTCTGGCCGCAAACTACAAAAAAGTTTCCCCCGATCTCAAAAAAGAATATTTAAAAAAGATTCAGGAGAACCAGAAACAACTTTTCATCCTAGCCGAAAGTTGTCCCGAAAACTTTTACCACAAATATCTACTCGTAGACGCGGAATTAGCAAAACTCGAATACAAAAACTGGAAAGCCGCAAGGACTTACGAGGCCGCAATTCGAGAAGCGAGAAAGAACGAGTTTCAAAACGACGAAGCTCTCGCCTGCGAGAACGCGGCGATGTTCTGGCTATCCAAAGGCAGCGTCAAGATCGCCGGAGAATTCATCAACGAAGCATTCCATCGTTACGGACTTTGGGGGGCCAACCTCAAACAAAGTATGCTCAAATCCAAGTTTCCGGAATTCATCCGCGAAAGAGGAACAGGATTACTGCGCACCCATCGAACGATTTCCAGCACAACAGCGGCCGCAACCGAAGTTTATTCGGGCCAAACCTTGGATCTTCAATCCGTATTGAAAAGTTCCACGGCGATTTCCGGAGAGATCAAGCTGGAAAATCTTTTGGACAAATTGATGAAGATCGTAATCGAAAACGCCGGGGCGCAAAGAGGCGTACTCATCTTAAAAAAGGAAGGAAAACTCTATGTGGAAGCCGAAGGTTCGATTTCCAAAGACGACGTGGAGGTATTGACCGGAATCCCTCTCGGCAGTAGCAAAAATCTTCCGATCTCCCTCATCTATTACGTGGAAAGGACCAAGGAAAACCTTGTTTTAAGAAACGCAAATCAGGACGAAAAATTCAACAAAGACGAATATATTAAAAATTCTAAAACGAAATCGATTCTCTGCGCGCCAGTCATCAAACAAGGGGAAATTTCCGGAATTCTCTATCTAGAAAATAATCTTTCGGAAGGGGCCTTCACTTCGGATCGACTTCAGATTATGAATATCCTTTCTTCTCAAGCTGCGATCTCCATCGATAACGCATTACTTTATGCGAATATGGAGGAAAAGGTCAGAGAAAGAACCAGAGAATTGGCTCAAGCAAACGCAGATCTAGAACTTAAGAATCAGCGTATTACGGACAGTATCACATATTCTTTGAATATTCAACAGGCGATCCTTCCTTCGGATGACACTCTCGCAAAAAATTTACGCGAACAGTTCGTTTTATTCAGACCGAAAGACATCGTATCGGGAGATTTTTACTGGTTTAGCAAAAAAGAAGGATCCGTTTTCCTTGCAGCGGTCGATTGTACTGGACATGGAGTTCCAGGCGCATTAATGTCCATGATAGGAAACACCCTGCTCAACCAGATCGTAAACGAGGCGGGAATCAAAGATCCGGGAAAAGTTCTGGAACATTTAAACCGAAATGTGCGACAAGCCTTAAAACAAGACACTTTAGGCGCAAACTCGTTAGATGGAATGGATATTTGTTTCTGCCGGATTGACGAAGATAAAGTGCTGTTTGCTGGCGCTAAAAGACCGCTCTATTTTTCAAAAGGTGACAAAATCGAAGAAATCAAAGGCGACAGACATTCGATCGGTGGGAGACAAAAAGAAGATTCCAGAACATATTCCACTCGCGAAGTAAAATTGGAAAAGGGACAATCCACTATGTTTTACCTCACAACAGACGGGTATATGGATCAACCGAATCCCCAAAGACAAAGAATCACGAGCAAAGGTTTGATAAGGCATTTAGAAAGCGTTCTCTCTTTACCCGCGCACGAACAAAAGGAAAGACTATCCACCTTTTTGGATGAATACCAAGCGGGAGAGGTTCAGAGAGACGACATAACTTTGATTGGATTTAGAATTTAATCAAACGAACAAAATTACAGGAGTATGTTAAACCGAAATGATAGAAAATAATTCCCTAGAATTGTTTAAACAATATAGAAATGCCTACGATTATCAATTCATTGTTTCCTTCAAAGGCCGTTTATCGCAAGAGGTTCTGACTGAATTCGGTTCGATGATCCGGACTTCCTTAAGTACTGAATCGAAAATTAAAAAAATCTTTGCAGTTTTCATCGAACTCGCTCAGAATATGTTACACTATTCCGCGGAAAGAAAAGTCCTCGAAGATGGAAGAGAAAGCGGTGTTGGCATCATTATGGTTGATGAAAAATCAATTGGCTATAATATTTCGGCCGGAAATCTTGTATTAAATGAAAAAATCGAATTACTAAAAAGTAAATGTGAAAAAATTAATTCTATGTCAAGGGATGAGTTAAAGGCTTATTACCAACGACAGTTGCGCTCAAACAGACCCGAAGAGAGTAAAGGTGCGGGTGTGGGTTTAATCGATATTGCAAGAAAGTCGGACGGACCTCTTTCCTACGATATCTCGCCGGTGGACGATAAACACTCGTTCTTCACACTTTCTGTATATTTTACAAAGGAAAATTAAGAATGGAATCACTGCATATTCAGCAGACCAAAACCTCTCCGGAAGTCATCTTAGACACGGAACAGGGTTTGGTCGAAATTATCGGAGAATCTTATCCTGAGAATGCGATCGCATTTTACAAACCCGTATTCGATTGGTTAAACGCGATGATGAATTCAAAATCGCAGGTTCAAGTAAAATTTCAGTTAGACTATTTCAATACGAGTTCGTCTAAAGTGATCATGGATATTCTAGATTCTCTCCAAAAATACCACGACCAAAACGGCAAGGTAAAAGTACTCTGGTTATACAAAGAGGACGACGACGATATGCAAGAGACAGGAGAAGAATTTTCATCCGACCTTTCCCTTCCATTCGAACTTAAATCCTATAAGTAACACGACATAGCTTTAGAAAGTCATATGGAACCGAAAGACTTCAATTCTTTTTTTGAAAACGAATTTCAATTATTAAGCGAAGTCAACGAAATCTTAGATAAAAAAGAACCCCTCGATCAGGAAGCTCTTTTAAAAGAGCTGAAAAAAATCAGAGAGGCTTACGAATCTCTTTTAAAGCAGTCTTCCAAACTCATGAAGATCGGAGATTCCACTCAGAATCGTCTGATTAAAACTCAAACGGAACTGCAGGATTCCAATCAAAGACTCGCGTCTTCCTATCAGAACCTAAAACAGCTGAGCGAAATCGGCCAAATGATCACAGCCAGTCTGGAACCCAAGATCATCCTGACTTCCGTATATGAAAACACGAAGTCCATGCTCTCCATAGATATTCTCGCGTTCGGAATCATCGAAGAAGGCAAAAACGAAATCAAATATAAATTCAATTTGATCGAAGGGCGTTACACTCCCGCGCCTTCGGTGGATTCTCTTACCGAAGACAACCCTTCTTCTTTTTGTTATCATAACAATCAAGAATTGATTACGAACGATCTCGAAAAGGATTTTCCTCGGTACATTTCCACCATTCAGAAACATTTCGGAGAAAAAATAAGTTCGATGGTTTATCTTCCTTTGAAAGTAGAGGAAAGATTCATCGGAATTCTTACGATCCAGAGCTACAATAAAAACGAATTCAACGAAAACAAACTCAATATTTTAAGAACTCTCGCCAATTACGTCGCGATCGGAGTGGATAACGCGGACGCATACAAGACCCTTTCCAAAAGGAACCGCGAACTCAAGGATTCTTTAGAAGAAATTAATATGTTAAACAAAGGTTTGGAGAAGGAAAGACAAAAGTCGGAAAGTCTTTTGTTAAACATCCTTCCCAAATCAACCGCGGAAAGATTAAAAGCGGGAGAGAGCGTAATCGCAGATTATATTAAGAAATCCACGGTTCTGTTTGCGGATATAGTCGGTTTTTCAAAACTCTCCACACAAATCCCGACCCCAAACCAGCTGGTCGAAATTCTGAATCAGATCTTCACTTGTTTCGACGACATTGCAAGCAAATACCAACTCGAAAAAATCAAAACAATCGGGGATTGTTATATGATGGCGGGCGGGATTCCAATTCCAACCGAGGATCACGCGGAAAAAATCGCGTTAGCCGCAATCGATATGATTCAGGGGCTTAAAAATCTTCAAAAATCTTGGAAATACGAGTTCAATATTAGAATCGGTATACATACAGGAGACGTGGTCGCCGGGGTAATCGGTAAAAATAAATTCGTTTACGATCTTTGGGGCGATTCCGTAAACACTGCCTCTAGAATGGAATCTCACGGAGAACCCGGAAAAATACACTGCTCTCAAACGGTTTACGATTCTCTTAAGGACTTATTCGCATTTGAAGATAGGGGTATCATCGAAGTCAAGGGTAAAGGCCCGATGAGAACTTTTTTTCTTCTAGGTAAAAAGTAATCTTTTTAAACCGGTCATTCCTTTCAAAAAGAACCTCAAACAAAACGCCGCGCCTTTTTGTCTTACTCATCTCTACATAATAGAGTGTCCAAAATTCTACGTCTAAACGCGAGATTTGCGCTCAAATTAACGGTACTCTTATTTTATACGTAACCTTATCCACAAGTATTTGAATCCGAAAATAAATCTGTCGGAATTCCGACAAATCTTCTGTGAAACTTAGAACCGGTCTCAAAACTACCTATTAAAAAAGTTAAAAACAATGATTGAGCTTGCAAGATAAAGAGAAGCCAGATAGTTTTCTGCTTTTCTTTCCCAGCGAATCAAAATAGCTCTGAATCGATTATGCCAACTATTTGTTCTTTCAACGACCCAACGTTTAGGTTTTCCTTTGTATTTACCAATAAGAGGTTTTTCACCTTTTTTCCGAATATGAGGTCGAATGTTTCTTCTTTTGATTAATGCTTCTATATCTTTGAAGTCATAACCTTTATCTAAACAAAGGTGTTTTGGTTTTTTTCTTTTTCTTCCGGAAAAAACCAAGATGGAATTCAATGTATCTTTTACATTGCGTTTATCATGAACGTTCGCTCCACTCAACGTAATTGCCAATGGAATTCCGTTTCCATCCGTAAGAATATGCCGTTTAACTCCCAATTTGGCACGGTCTGTAGGATTTTTCCCGGTTAAACTCCCCCTTTGGGAGCCTTGACCATTGCGGAATCCATCGAAGCCCAATCCCAAGCTATCTTATTCTTCACATCATAATATTTTAAAATAGATTTATAAATCTTTTTGAATACTCCCGCTCGTTCCCATTCTTGAAATCTTCTGTGACAAGTTTGACCCGATCCAAAGTCATTCGGAATTGCACGCCACTGACAGCCTGTTTTCATTCGATAGATGATACCTGCCATTACGACTCTTGTTGGAACGCGATTGCGACCACCTTTCGGCTTTGACTTCTCTTTTGGGATCAAAGGGGCTATTTGTTTCCAAAGTCCCTCGGGAATCTCTGAATAATATTTGTCCATTTCACAATTATAGTATTACACTCTCAAAGTACAAGGAGTTTTGAGACCGGTTCTTAGTTCCCACCCTTATTTTTGGGCGGAAGGCCCGGGAGATTTTTCTTTACCACAAAATCATACTTTTTGCAAGTGAAAAGCCTCATTCTTGTCGGAACACTTGAAAAATATCAGTTTTTGATCCTTCTGATTCCAAAACCCTTCTAATTTGTGGGTAAGGTTATGATTTTATACGGATCAGTCATATCCGCAAAAAAACGAATATTTAAAGTATTTTATACGACAGTTTTAAATTTCAGCCGAGGGCCTTAATTACGTCTGTAGGAGCCTGCACGAGTTCCACAAGAACGCCTTCAGACGAGTATGGAAATTCTTCGTTTCCTTTCGGATGAATAAAACATACGTCATATCCCGCGGCGCCTTTACGGATTCCGCCCGGTGTAAAACGAACCCCTTTTGCGGTCAGCCATTCTACGGCCTTATAAATATCGTCCACCCAAAGTCCGATATGATTGAGTTTCGGTTCGTGCACCTTAGGACTTTTATTTGAGTCAATCGGTTGCATAATGTCGACTTCGACCGCGTAAGCCCCCTTGCCCATTCTGAGTATATCTTCGTCTACGTTTTCTTTTTCGCTTTTAAACGTTCCTGTTTTTTCAAGTCCGAGGATATCCACCCAAAAAGTTTCGAGTTTCTTTTTGTCTTCTCCACCCACTGCAATTTGTTGGATTCCCAATATCTTAAAAGGTCTCATGTTCGTGTCCGATGAATTCTTTCATCCAAAGAATTCTCCTTTCTTAGTTTGGCAATCCTAATTGGTAAACGTTCTATTTAACGTGAGTTCGTAGAGAAATCCATGATATTCATTTTTCTGTAAAAAGTTCAAATCTGAACTTTGTAAATCTATTCTTAAAATGCGGGAACCCGCAAATCCCGATTTTTACGAACAAATTCTGAAATTGTAGGAATTTCTACTTTTAGAAAAATTTTTTCTCACGCCGAACTCACGTTATTTATATAGGAGTGTTAATCTTTATCTTTACAAAAAATCTCCGTCATGTTTTTCACTCCGTAGGAAAAAACGTTACGCTTTTGCTCCAACTATCTCATTCTTTACGGAGTGTTTGATATATTCCGATTTGGGGAAAATGATCCGAAACGGTCCAAAGTATATCTCCCTGATCCACTTTATATCCTGTTTGTTTTAAGTTGGAAGAATAAAAGATATAATCGATCGTCCGATCCGGTTTTCCAATCGCCGGATCGTTCGAATAATACGTATAGTATTTTTCTTTTTCAGCTCCATTCAAAATATTGAATGGAACAGCGGAATTCCATCGATCAAAAAGAGGTTTGATTTCCTGTTCATCCGAATAAAAGAAAGCGCCGTTAGGATGCATAAGTTTCCGATCGAACCCGGGAGGAAGTAAATTAAAATCCCCTCCCAATACCCAGTAATGTCCTGCAAGATCCAGCTCTTTCAAAAGGCCGGTAATCGTCTCCACCTGTCTGCGCATCGTATCCGTTCCTTGGGAAAATGCGTCGAGGTGCGTGTTCAACACGGTAAACTTATCCCCGCCTTCAATCGGTAAGTCGTTTTGAAGAATTGCTCTTTTCAAATTGAATTGGGTAGAGATCGGATCTGCGGGCATAGGCGGTAAAGAATGTCGGATTCCGTCGGAAATTTTATATTTACTCACCGTCGCAAGTTTCATCCCCACACTGCCCCAAATTTTAGGATGTGGAACGAAAAAAGATTTCCAGTAAAAAGCTTCGCTTCTGCACATATAGGCAGGCCCGATCCGAGAAAGAACTCTTTCCAGTTGATCCTCTTCGAACGTATTTTTAGATCCGTCATGAAGTTCCTGTAAAAGGATCACATCCGGATTTTCCGAACGAATATAGTCGGTTACTTTTTTAAGAGTTTCTTCGATCTCCTCTCGGGAAGGACCAACGTCCGGTCCGTCTCCTTCGGGTAGATCGTACCAGAAAACTCTTTTTTTTCCGGCAAGATATTGCACGTTCCAGACCAAAAGTTTGATCTTAGAATCCGCTTTCAAGATCGGAGCGTTCTCGTTACAAAGAATATTCGCGGGCTCCGCCTGATCCGGATGATACGTGATCGAATAGATCAAAATCAAAAAGGAACCGAAAAGAATTCCGAATATAGCCGCGATTTTTTTCAACCAACCCATCATTATCTCCAAAGAACTATCAAACGAAAGACATATGTTCAAAGAGAATAAAATTAGTAAAAGAAAAACGAGTGTAAAGGATTTTCTTTTTGAAAGGGTGAAATAAAATTGGCCTTAAAGCTGAAGATGAAAACATTCTTTACGATTCTATTCCTAATCTTCCTAGTGCAAACATCCGTCAATTCGGAAGAACTCGAACTTAAGATCCGTATCAAAAACGGAACCACCGGTAAAGAAGGCAGTATCGAATCTCTTCGAATTATAGCCCTTCAACAAGGGATGATTCCTATTAAAGAAATAGGACCTTCAAAAGGTTCTTTTATCGTACCGAAACTTTCCGTTCCGGACGGGACGCCAATTCTTCTTCAAGCAAAATACGCGGGAATCAATTATAACAAAATGGTTCCTCCCGTGCCCGTCCTTCGTTCCGGAGTTCAGGAGATTGTCGTATATGAAAAGACCAAGGAAAAATCTTTTGTGAGAACGAGATCCGCCATGCAAATTTCCAGAGGGAGAGACTTCCTAAGAGTCTTTAAGATTTATTTAATATCCAACAATACGATTCCTCCTAAAAGTTTTCAGGACGAGCAAAATCCTTTCGAAATTTTCGTTCCTTCCGAAGCAAACGAAGTAGTCGGACAGCTGACTCAGGGAGAATCGAAAATGGCAATCCCCCTTCAACTCAAGGACGGCGCAAACGGAAAGTTATTAGATAGAGCGATTCTTCCCGGAAGTTCTGAATTACAAATTTCTTATACGATTCCCGCTAGTAATCTTTCCACCGTCACGTTCAAGGATAGGATGCTTGCCGAAAAAGAAGAAGGTTTTAGGGCCGTCTTTTCAAAGCCGCAGAACATGGAAATTTCTTTTATCGGAGCCTCCAAACAGGAAAGAATTCAAGAAGACGTTCCTTCCGATATGAAAGCGTTTAAGGTAGACTACCCTTCCCCCAAATACGAAATTTCCATCTCGGTCTCGGGCGGAGCGCCGATTACAGACACGGACAAAATCAATCGGAAAATAGAAAACGGAACCTGGTCCATGGAACGCTCTTTATTGGGGTTAGTAGCTATATTAGGATTTCTTTTTACTCTTTCTTTCATTTTCGTTTTTAGAAAGAACTAAAGTCATTTTTCCTACAAACTTACCTGAAAAGGACTTCAAATCCGTTACGGCATTCGTAACTTTCAAAAAAAATCCATTCGAAACCGCAACAAAAACGGAGGTAGATTTAGGACGACTCTCTTTGAGATAAGATCCCGAATTTCTCCCAAAAAATATTCGAAAATCGAAAACAAATACTAAAAATTCACATCCAAAAACCTTTCCGAGAACAAATAAAAAATTCGAAACCGTTAAAGATTCGAAACCGCGTTTTTCTCGTTTCTCTTTTTCTGTGAAGTCTGAATTTCCTTTTTTATCTTTAAGGAAGGATCGGAGTCCACCTTTTCTCTCTGAATGGTCTCTAAAAACGTTTGGATATCGTTCAACACTACATCTCTGTGTTCCGGAAATTCGTTCATCAGCTCGTGATAAAGTCCGGGATAAATTTTGATTCTTTTGTTTCTATAAATTAGATTTTTATAAAGTTCCGTAGAACCGTTTACGTCCACAAGCCCGTCCTCCTGCCCGTGAAGAATCAAAACCGGACATCGAAGCACGTTCGCTTTTTTGATCAGTTTAGACCCGATTTCCAAAAGTTCGCTTCCCATCCTGAGGGAAACCTTTCCATGAACGAGGGGATCCTGTTTGTAGGTCTCGATCACGTCTGGATCGTGGGAAAGATATTGAAAATCCAATTCCGCGTCCACGATGAGGGAAGGAGAAATTTTACTTAAAAAACCAGCCGCGAATTTTTTAATCTTCTTTTTAAAATCCACTTTCACCATCAGCGCGGGAGAGCCTAAAATCAGACCCAGAATATTATCCTGATTGATTCCCTCCTGAGAATACCGAAGCGCAACGGCTCCTCCGAGCGAATGTCCCAAAAGAAAAAAACGCTCCTTTTCCTCTCTTTTGAAAACCTCGGAAACGAAATCCGCCAAATCTCTCACATATAAATCGAAAGAATCCGCATGTCCCCTTTTTCCCTCCGAATTACCGTGACCTCTCATATCGAAAGAATAGAAATTAATATCGCTTCTTACAAAGTAACGAAGCAAGTTTTCATAACGCCCGCTATGTTCTCCGAAGCCGTGGTGAAAAATCACCAATCGATTGGAGTCTGGCTTCGTCCAGGATTGGCAGTACAATTTTGATTTATCGGAACTGGATAAGATGTGAAATTCTTTGTGATGAAAGGTCATTGTTAATACCGATTTATTTGGAAGAAAAGAATCATTAAAACGATACGGGTCAACTAAATATTATAGAACTGATCAAAAATGGATTTTTTTCATCGTGACATCATTTTTTAAAGCGGCTCCATAGTCCCGTTGTGCGGTTTGCAACAAGAAAACCGAATTCCAAAATCAAATTCAAACTTTCCTTGAGTTTTACTTCACTTTCTTCATTGTTTGGATTCGCTTCCTAAAAAAGGAAAAAATCAAACTATATAGAACCGGAGAAAATATGGAAAAAAGACCCTTAAAGAAAAGCACTCTTCGTTTTTTTGGATTGGAAGAATTGGCGAATCACGGATGGAACTCGATCTTAGCATTCTGGATGATTATGGGAATGGCTTTTTTTCTTTTCGCGGATCAGAATCTAATCGCGCCTAACTTAAAAAACATCGGAGCTTCTTTCGGTCTTAATAATCAGAAAGATGTAGATTGGTATATCGGAGGGATTATCCCGATTCTATTCTTCATCCTAGGCGGAGCCGTTTCCGTAAGCATGGGTTATTTATCCCAAAAATATTCACGAAAAACCCTTATCATCTTTTCCGTATTTTTAGGTGAAATTCCCTGCTTTCTTTCCGGATTCGCGACCAGCTATTCTGAATTCGTAATCTATAGAACTCTTACCGGATTCGGTCTTGGAGGAATATTTCCGCTTCTTTTTACGGTACTCGGAGATTATTTTTCGGACAAATCCAGATCCACAGCCGCCGCTTATGTTTCTCTTTCGATGGGAATCGGTCTCGGGGTAGGTCAACTTCTCGGAGGAGTTTTAGGAAACGCCGATCCGATCAACGGTTGGAGAACGAGTTTTATCTACCTTTCCATTCCTTCTTTCTTTTTCGCGATCATTTATTGGATCTTCTGTAAGGAACCGATCCGAGGCGGAGGGGAATCGGAATGGTATGGAATCGCGGAGAAATTCCCGGAAGAAAGTTTTCATCTTCGTTGGAGCGACGTTAGACTCCTTTTCAGAAACAAAACGAACATAGGAATTTTTCTTCAGGGAATTCCGGGTTGCGTTCCCTGGGGAGTTTTTTTCGTATTCTTGGTGGATTATTACGAAACTTCCTATCATCTAGACAAAACGACGGCTACGATGCTTCTCACTTATGCGGCGATCGGTGTGTTTGCCGGAACATTTTTAGGAGGAGTCATAGGACAAAAAATATACAACTATAACAAACGATATCTTCCCATTTTTTGCATGTCCAGCATATTGATCGGAGTTTTACCCTGTATCTATCTTTTAAAAGCGGAGAACATCGCAAATTCAGGGCTTTTTATCGTAATCAACATCGTCACGGGTTTTATCATATCCGTCACCGGACCGAACGTGAGAGCTACATTAATGAATGTGAATATTCCAAAAAACAGAAGTAGTATGTTCGCCCTCTATAATCTCACCGACGACTTAGGAAAGGGACTCGGACCGGCGATGAGCGCGGTGATTTTGGGTCTGACTCCGCAAGACCGTTCTTTAGGGCTTTCCATCTCTGTTCTTTTTTGGATTCCCTGCGCCTTTTTCTGGCTGATTGTATTGAAAAATTTTGAAAAGGACGAAAAAAACGTGCATGATTATCTGGCTTCTGAAGCCGAAAAAATCAAAGGGGCGACCTAATTGGACTTCGAAATCTATCTATTCGACATCGAGGGGACCACAACTCCCATCGAATTCGTTCATAAAATTCTCTTTCCGTATTCTATCGGGAAGTTCGAAACTTTTTTTCGATCGAAATCTCTTGAGAGAGAATGGATCGAGAAATTACTCGAAGAAGGAAAACGTGATTCCACGTATTCGGGACAGCTAACGGATTCTCCTCAACATTTGAGCGACTATTGCAAATATCTCGTTTCCGTAGACCGGAAGAGCGGGCCTCTCAAAGAAATTCAAGGAAGAATTTGGAAGCACGGTTACGAAAACGGGGAACTGAAAAGCTCCCTATTCACGGATGTTCCTTCGTTTTTAAAAAGAATTCAATCCGCCAAAAAGAAATCGGCCGTATATTCCTCCGGAAGCATTCAAGCTCAGAAATTAATTTTTAAATATTCGGACTTGGGGGATTTGACCGGATATTTTTCCGCTTACTTCGATACTGGAATTGGAGGGAAAAGGGAATCCGCGAGTTATTCAAAAATCGCGGAACAACTGGGAATCGCACCGGAAAAAATCTTATTTTTCACCGATATCAAGGAAGAAGCCGACGCCGCAAGAAACGCGGAATTTAAAACGACTTTACTAGAACGTCCCGGGAATTATCCACAACCGAAACATTCCCATCCTAAAATTTCTTCTTTCGAAGATTTCAATCCTTAAAATTCAATATAAAAATACGAAATACGCCGTCTCAAAAATACCTTATCTTTGTTTAAACGCCGATTCTAAGATGTTTTTAAAATAATTTCCAAAAAATCATTTTCGAATCGATTCCAAAACATTTTACTCATCTCTATAAAATAGAGTGTCCAAAATTCTGCGTCTAAACGCGGGATTTGCGCTCAAATGAACGGTATTCTATTTTATAAGGATGAGTAATACTCGTCTTTTTTCGAAGCAAGATGGAAAAATCGACCGATTCTTATAAGGTGAGACCGTTTCGAATCTTTTTTTCAATCCTTCTTCTTACCTCATCCTTCGGGAAAGCAGACTCAAGAGAACTCGTCTACGCCTTCCGAGAACCGGGCAAACCTGAAAAAGAAAAGATGATTCTCGTGGGCGAGACCGTACTTTATGATAAAGTGAAACCGATCGAAGAAGAAGGAAAAAACAAATACCTCAACATCGGAGTCGATACGAGAGCCGACTTGGTTACGATCAAAATCAATTTCGATCCCGGACTTAGAGTCGGACAAACCTTATATCTTATTGAAAAAGATTTTGATCATAAAAATTACAAAAACGGAAACATCGTCGCGCAGATCGAGATCAAGTCTATCTTTCAAACTTCTTTTATCGGTAAAAGAGCGAGGGGGATCGGAAATCTCGGGCTCGTAAAAGATAAAAATCTCATGGTAGCGGCTCCTTTGGTTTCGGAAAAAATAGAACCAGCGATCGTCGAAAGAAAAAAAGGAGACTACCATTTTTCCAGAAACGAAATCGCGGAATCGATCCGCGCCTACAAACATACGATCAGCTTGGACCCTTCCTCGCCGATGGGCCATTTCCGTTTAGGGCTTCTCTATAAAAAAACGGGGGAAGCGTATATATCGGCCGGATCGGAATTTTCGATGGCTTGGAAAAATCGGAAACGATTCGCGAACTCGCAGGAAGAACTCGAATTTTATACGGAATACATAGACTACCTCAACCGTAAATACGAAACGGAAGGCTTTAAGAATCAGTCCGTTCTTTCCAAATCGATGGAGGTCATTCAGGAAGCATTCAAACTGACCGGATCGGATCCAGAACTTCTCATTAATTCCGCTTTAACCTACTATTATCTCTATAGGGAAAAATCCAAATCCGACAAAACTCAGGCTTCCGCAAATCGAAAAAGATCGGACGCATATTTCGAAATTTCCGAAAAACTTGTTAAGGATACGAATAAACTCAACCCCTCCGATTATAGAACATATCTTTTAGCGTGTAAACTTTATCTGGATAAGATCGGCGAATTGACTTCCGAAACGGGCCAAAGCGGTTTGGGGGAATCAGAAGAAGTCGAAATTCTGAAGAATAAGTTCGCGGATTCTTTAGAAAAATATAAAACTTTCAAACCCGCTTCCATTCCGGGAGATCCGTACGTTTTGAAATCCATAAATTAACGTGAGTTCGAAGGTTGAAAGTTTGGGCGAATAAAAAACTAAAGTGCAACGACTCCTTATAAGTCGTCGCACCTCGCGACCTGTCGAACGACCCATAGGGAGTGAGACATTGAATTCAGAAACGATCAATCCATCGAACGACCCAGGAAACTCAGCGAATGCCTCTCTATCATAACCTTACCCATAAATTAAGAAGGCTTTTGGTATAATAAGGATCAAAAACTGATATTTTTCAAGTGTTCCGACAAGAATGAGACTTTTTACTTGCAAAAAGTATGATTTTCTGATAGAGAAAAATCTTCCGAACCTTCCCGCCTCCAGGCTCAATGATTTGCTCCCTACGGGTCGCTCATCACCCACCACCCAAAAATAAGGGTGGGAACTAAGTTTCACAGAAGATTTGTCGGAATTCCGACAGATTTATTTTCGGATCCAAGTATTTGTGGATAACGTTATGCCTCTCTATGGATCGGCATTAACTCAGCGAATGCCTCTCTATGGATCGGCATTAACTCAGCGGCTGCCTCTCTATGGATCGGCATTAACTCAGCGGCTGCCTCTCTATGGATCGGCATTAACTCAGCGGCTGCCTCTCTATGGATCGGCATTAACTCAGCGGCTGCCTCTCTATGGCTCTATGGATCGGCATTAACTCAGCGGCTGCCTCTCTATGGATCGGCATTAACTCAGCGGCTGCCTCTCTATGGATCGGCATTAACTCAGCGGCTGCCTCTCTATGGATCGGCATTAACTCAGCGGCTGCCTCTCTATGGATCGGCAGCCAGGTCAAAACATAGAATCGCTTTCGCATTTTGTTATACCGAATTCACGTTAAAAGAGTATCGTCAGTTTTAGCGCAAATCCCCGTTTAAAGGCGGAATCTCGGGAATTCCATTATAGAGAGATCAGTAACGTCTATTCGGAAAGGACGCGTCCCATTCTCATAAAGATATATTTTTGAAGAATCAACATATCATCCGGGTTGGAGTCGAAAAAGTTCACACCGAGATGATATTTGCCATCTTCGACGACGATATATCGGACAACTTCCCCTCTCAGAATCAGCGTCTTCTCCGAAACCGGAACAAACATTTTTATAATATTATGTTTTTTTAAATACTGAAATATCCTTTTCTCTTCGATCTCGAATAAAAGTCCGTTTATACTGATATCTACAACACGAGTCCCGGCCTTCGTGTGTCTGAAATTGTCTTCCCGAATGAAAATTTTGGTCATAGAATAACTGAAAATTTCCGTAAGCTCAATCAAATAACCCACTTGAGAGGGAGTGATCGAGTAACGATCCATAGCCGAAGTATAAACACGAACATAACCCACAACGTCGTTGAACAATCGGATCGGCAGGACGAGATAAGAGATCACGAACTCTCTGATTTCCTTTTTTTGCAGCTCCCTAAAAAATTTATCCGCGTAGTCCTGTCCGTTTTCAAGAACCATTCGAATATATTCTTCGCGATAATTTCCGGCAATCGATTCGGAATCCTCGTTTTCACGGATATAATTGATGATTAAGGACGTATCGGGGATAAATAGAGGTCGATCATTCCTCCGAATAAAGGAATCTAAAAAGGTTTCTTCCCGGTTCTGCGAAAAAAACACGACCTCGTATCCCTTCGAAACATTCGAAATATATTCTGAAATTATAATATTAACCAATCTCAGATCGGGATTATCTTTTTTGATTTCGCGCATGAGATTATTAAATCTCTGTTCGACTTGAATATTTCTGCCGATCTCCCTTCCGCCGCCGGAAAGCGACCTGAAAAGTATCACGTAATTCATAAACAGATCGTCGACCGCGACCCGGATGTTTTTTCTAAAAGAAGCGGCTTGGAGTTCCGACGGAATCCGAATTTGAACGATCGACTCCTCTAAAAATTCGAGAATTACGACTTCGAATTGATAGAGAATATTCATGATTTCAAAACTGATTTTCGCCCTTAAAGTCAATCCTTGCGTTGCGCCTGGAATTCTTAGATCTACGGTCGTCTCTTCTATGTTTTCTACGATTGCGAAAAATCTTTGTCCGTCATAGTCAAACGGGAATTCCACTCCGTCCGCTTTAAGATAATAGAATAGATGCTTTACGAGATTGATGTCGGTTCCGATGATCGTTTCTCCGAACATCGTTTCCAGAATTGTGATGAGTTCCTGTAAACTGTCCGATCTTCCGACTGCCATACGTTTATTTTGTTAAAGGGAAACTTCCATCTTGAATATCGGTTTTTCAAGGGTCGAAATTCAGTTACAAAGATTGAGAGCCCATTTCTTAAATCTGCTCCCGGATCGGCAATGAGAGACATAAAGTCCCATTAATTTTTTTTACATTCAACCGAAAACACGGCGCATTTCAATTTACAGTTCAACCCAGTAACCGTGTAAAAAACAGAACTTTCCGGAAAGAAAGTACATTTCGGTCTACCTGAAGAATGACTTTGAATAACAGCAATCTATCCTTAGAAAAAAGAGTTTTTGAGATATACCTAGAAAAAATCCACGGGAAGCTTTGGGAATGACCCGAAAAAGAATGTATGGATATAAAAAAGTCGGAACTCAACCCGGAATTGTTCGATATGATGAAACAAGGGCAGCTATCAACCGGAAAAATCCTAGATCTGATCGCTCTGAAGGAACTTGTTGATAGATTTGCGACCACTCCTTTTATTGAAGAAGACAAAATCGCGCAAATTAAAGAAAGAACCGGAGTGGAACCGGATATCCTAACCTGGGGAGATTATTTTCAAACCGAAATTGCATCCAGATATTTCGATAAGTCGGAGATCGAATTCAAAAAAATCCTGGAAACGATTCGATTCGATCTTATTTCCGCTCACTTGATTTTTTCAGGCAAGCCGAAATATTTTCAAGATTCGGTCAGAGGACAGGCGCTTATTTCAAAATCCATTGATTCCACCTTCTGGACGTTAGAGGACCAGGAAGCGGTTCATCTGGAAGTCCTTCTCGAATATTACACTCAGATGGGAATTGGGGAAAAACCGTTGACCGTATCCGACCGAATCTGGTATGAAAGTTTCGAGCTGGAGAAAAAGGCAGTTTAATGGGATTCATCGACCAAGACACAATCGATCTAGGTTCCGGAAACAAGATCTTAAAGTTAAGCTTCAATAACCCTGAAACCAGAAATTCTATGACCAGGGAAATGGGTTTGGAATTCAAAAAAATCATCGATGGGTTGATAGAAACAACTGAAAAGAACAGACCGAGGGTCGTTATTTTAACCGGAAAGAATGATATCTTTTCCGCAGGCGGTAATTTCGAATTATTGAAATCGTTTTCAAACAAAGACTATGAAACGAACAAAAAAACAATGTTCGAATTTTATAATCTTTTCTTATCCGTAAGACGTTTGGACATTCCGGTAATCTGTGCCGCAAACGGTCACGCAATCGGAGCCGGGCTTTCACTTGCCTTCGCGTGTGATATCCGGGTTTTTGCCAATGAGGCTAAATATCAATTCAACTTTGTTAAACTTGGAATCCATCCGGGTATGGGCTCCAGTTATACCGTGAAGGAATTATTTGGAACTCACATTGCAAATCGGCTTTTATTTTTAGCGGAAACCTTAAATGGAGAAGAGGCATTCCGACTTGGGCTTTGCAATGACTCGGTTCCACAAAAGGAAGTCTTGGGAAGAGCGACTGAAATCGCAATCGCATTGTCCGAAAGTGCGCCTTTGGCTCTCAGCGAATTAAAGAAGAACACTTACGACAGGGAAAAATTAGAAACCGCCCTTAGAAAAGAAGCAGAGTCTCAAGCGAGAAATTTCATCTCCGCCGATTTCAAAGAAACGATCAAAGCAATCGAACAAAAGAGAAAACCGATCTTCAAAGGGCTATAATCGGTTTTCTTTTGTTTCCTTATCGTAGTCCTTTAACGCTTGGAAGGTAGACTCATAGTCGTTCCAAGCGTTCCAGACCACAAAGCCGTTCCCTCCACTATCGTAGCTGGCCTTTATCTGCGCTTTGATATAATCCGAAAGCGAGAGTCCGGACTTCCCTACGGACATATTAAATCCTTGAATGTACGGAACGACTCTCGTTGTCTTCAGAGATCTTTTAATGGTAAGAATCGTTCCGTCATATACCGTTTGATAGGGATTTTTGATTCTTGTCGGCATACCGTAAAAATGCGACGGATAAAGCATCGGATAAAGAACGTCTACAACCTGAGCGAACACTTCCACTTTTTGTCCGATCATATCGTTTTCGTTGAATGGAATGCGGCCAAAAATATCGGCCCCAAGATAGGGAAGGTTCTCGCATTCGAGAGTTTCCTTTCTGATATCCTTAATAATTGCGGCAATATTTTTATACCTTGTTTCGTAAGTTAGTTTCAATCGAAGGTTATCCGCATAACGAATATAATCCAATTGAATTTCTGGAAAACCAGATTTACAAGCGGACCGAATCGATTTGTGTATCGAAGCGACCCTTTGATTAGACGGCTTTTCGGTCGGAAGCCCTCCGTCAAAATTTACGACTCTGGCAACAGGATAGAAACCTTCGGCTATCAAAGTTTCCACAGTTTCCTTCGACGGAGCCGAGGGTTGAATATCAATTACAAGAAAGTTAACTCCGTATTGTTTCCCTTTTTTCCTGAGATCGTAAAATTCTTTTGTTTTCTTCAAGGTTCTTTGCGAAATATAGATCCCTCTTGAAAATTCCGGAACTTTTATGTTAGAAGTCGTTTGTAGTTCGGAACTCCTCAAAGAACTTTCTTTATCCTGAGTCGCCACGGCTTCCACCTTTGTGTCCATACTTTGATCAGGTTTGAAAATTTGCGTTTTCAACCGAACCGTAGGCGCTTCCGCTTTTATCTTTATAGCTGGTTTATCACTCTCGTTTTTTTTTCGAACTTCGGAAGATTCGGTTTTTATATTTCGAGACTCGGAAGAAGTCGTTTGAGTCGAATTCTTCTGAGTGTTTCTTACAGGAAAAGGAAAATCAAAATCAGGAAACAAAGAAGAGGCCCATAGAAAAAAAGTAAGAATGAATATGATAATTTTATTCACAGTATAAAAAATACGAAACCTTATAGTCTTGCGGTAAGTTGTAAGTTACTCATCTCTATATAATAGTGTCCAAAATCCCTGCGCCTAATGCAGAATTTGTGCTCAAATTAACGATATTCTATTTTATAGGGATCAGTAATAAACACTCCGTTCTTTAATAAATGTCGGAATTCATTACATTCAACTAAAAAACAGTTCAAATTTAAATATGGCATTTTTTATTAAAATTTTTGGTTTTTCTCTTGCGGATTTGGTACCGCCTGTATGTGTTCAGAAAGGCCTTTGAAAACTTAATTCTCTATACGAGGACAAATATGTCTAACGCTAGCTTGCGTGATCAGGTTGCCCGCTTGGCCACGACAGACCCGGAAGCTGCATATGAGCGAGCAAAACGGATCGACGCTCCATGGTATCGCACGCAGGCCCTATCGCATGTTGCAAAGCATATGCGGCCGGACGCAAAATCAATAAAGGTACTAAAAGAATCGCTCCAAACCGCGAAGTCTCAGGACGATCCATATGCCGTATGTGCAAGTTCGGCCTGGCCGATTGCCGTTCTAATCCAACGGGCACAATATAAGCTGGCTGCAGCCGAAGTTGAAGAGGCATTCTCACTTTCCACTCGAATAGAGAACCGAGGAAGCCGTGTACAAGCGCTCCTGTTATTACTCCAAGCAGCGTTCGCTCTCGGCCTCAAATACCAGACACGAATCATTCGCGGTATCCCTCGATACGTCGAACCAGGGCCCCAGTTGGCGAGCGCAGCGAGGTATAAAAAACGCGCTCCTAATGCTTGCAGCACACGACCGAGAGCAAGCTAACGAGTTTGTCGTTGAAATCAAATACGATAAGACCCGGCGCCGAGTCATTGAGCGATTAAAAAGCGGGGCGACAATATCGCCTTATGAGTTCTAAGATCCTCAGGTCGAAAAGTTTATTACGTTAGGCGAATAGAGATATTGAACGAAGTGATAGGAATGAAAATGAAGACAGGTTTCATTTACTCAGAAGATTTTCTTTATCATAACGCGGATCCAAAAATTCCACACTATGAAAGTTCCGATAGACTACTTGTATGTATTAATAAGTTACGTCAAACCAGTTATTTTAATTCTTTATTCTTCCCCGAAATGAAGAAGGTTCCCAGTGAGTTCTTCCATGAAATTCACTCCAGTACTCATCTTCAAAAAATTGAACGTTCAAAAGGAAAAAGAGGTTACTTTGATTCCGATACCCCTTTCACGGAAAAATCGTGGATTGCCGCTTATTCCGCCGCAAACTCCGGAATAACCCTTGCAGACGCCTTACTTTCAGGAACAATCAAAAACGGTTTTTCGCTTCTTAGACCTCCAGGTCATCATGCGGAACACAATCGAATCATGGGTTTTTGTATGTTAAACAACGTTGCCATTACCGCTCGGTATTTACAGAAGAATGGATTCAAGAAAATCTTTATTATCGACTGGGATGTTCATCATGGAAATGGAACCCAAGAAATTTTTTACCAAGATCCAAATGTTTTCTACCTATCGATTCATCAATTTCCATTTTACCCTATGACCGGCCTTTCCAGTGAAACCGGAAAAAACGAAGGTATTGAGACTACAAAAAATATTCCGATGCAAGCGAATTCCGACAGCCAAGCCTATATTCAAAAATTCAAAGAAGTCGTAATTCCTACAATGGAGCATTTCGGACCGGATGTCGTATTAATATCCGCGGGTTTTGACGCGCACAAGGAAGATCCTCTGGGAGGAATGAATATCACAACTAAAGGGTTTGAAGACTTAACTAAAATCGTTTTAGAAAGTGCCGACAAAATCTGCGGAGGTAAAGTATTATCCTTTTTAGAAGGCGGTTATAATTTAACCGCTTTATCGGAATCCGTAGAAGCTCATGTAGCGGTTTTCAATTTTTTTTCTTAAAAAACCTCAAAAGAAATTCAACTACAATCATTAGAGTCGTTGAAAAATTCCATGATTCAGATTAACAAAACCGCTTCAAACGCCATTTCAATGAAGCAGAAATGGATAGAGAAATTAATTTTTCAACGACTCTATTCAACATATTTCTAGCAAAACGCTGGAGTTCCCACAGAAGTCCCCTAATAAATTCTAAACACAAAAATTGATCAAAACGAAAACGAGATTTTAAAACCGAAATACCAACATTCTGCCTGTAAGCCGGATTCTGTCCTCTCCTGAAGAGATGGATGATCATTTATCTTGCTCCGAAAGTTACCGATCGGAGTCTTTGCTCTCTACCCGCAGCCCTGCGGAAACGGCAAAAAGGCTGCCTATTTGAGATTGCACCCGGGAGGGTTTACCGTTCCCGATCTCTCTCGAAATCGAAGGTGGGCTCTTACCCCGCCATTTCACCCTTACCGCGCCGAATTTCTCCGACGAGGCGGTATCCTTTCTGTTGCACTTTCCATATTCTTTCTCTAAAATTTCTCTCAAAGAAAAAATTCCGGGAATTACCCGGTCCCGTGTTTCCTGGTGTCCGGACTTTCCTCACCCTCTTGGTTTCCCAAAAGCAGCGCGATCATCCAGCAGAATGTTTGATTTCGACTATTTTGCGAAGGCTCAGCAAAACGAGAAAAAAAAGAAAGAATCTCAGAACCTCCTAAAAATTTGGTACGCCACTTGCATATATTTATGCAAGAAGACTGGAGTTGAGGTGATAAGATGAACAAGTTTGCGACAATTGCCCTCTTTTTAAGCATTTTTACAGGACTTTACGCAATTCCAGAAGCCGAAAAGGTAGAAGAGGAACTGAATAAATTCACACCTGAGAATGAAATCCAGCTCGCAAATAAGTTAAGCGCTTTGGGAAGCCTCAAACAAAAAGTAAGAGACTACAACTCTGCAATCGATCTTTACAACCAATCTCTAACAGTCCGCGAGCAAATGGGAGAAAAAGAATCTTCCGGTTACGCTCTGGTTCTTTATCTCAAATCCATTTCCGAGTTCCGCCAAGGAAAGTCCTGCCGAGCCCTTGAGAACATTAAAAATGTAATTTCGATCTATCAGAAAATCGGAGACATCGATTCCGCTCTGAATGCGGAAGAAGAAGCTTATAAAAAATATCAAGAAGCATGCTCCATCCATATGGAAAGCGTTGCAAAAGCGGAGTGATTCTTCCCCTCGCTCAAACCTCGTGAATTTATCCCATCTCTAGTTCTAACTTACTTACCCGCCACCTAAAAAGGGCGGGCTTTTTTTGATTTGACTCTTCCTCTTTCAAGACTAACCTGAAATTCCGGATCTTGGACCCCGTCGCCCTTCAATTTATCCGGTACAATAACAATTCGGAGCAGCCTATGAAAATAAATTATAACTGGAAAAACGTCGATCATTCCAAAGCAGCCGAAAAATACGCAAACAGCAAGTTGGATCGAGTTTCAAAATATCTTCATGCGGTTCAGTCCTTCGAAATCTCTTTTGAAATGATCCACGGAGAAGTCACTGCAAACCTGAATTTACACGGAGACGGTAACAAATTCAACGCACAGAATTCAAGCAAGGATATCTACGCTTGTATCGACGGTTTGGAAGACAAAATCGTCAAACAAGTGAGTAAACATCACGACAAAAAAGCGAATCACTGACCGATTTCGGCATTCCGCCCGGTGGAATTCTCCACCGGACTTAAGCTAAAGAACCAATCCTCAAATGTCCTTTCTCAGAAAACTCGAAGAAGCAAACCAATACCTTTCAAACGGAGATTTCGATAAGGCAAAAAAAGTTTTCGATTTCCTTCTCGGAGAAGACCCGGAAAATCCGGAGGTAATCGCCGGTTATTTCGTCTCCTCTTACTGGGACAACCGCATAGATCGAATTCACAACACGAAAGAAGGAAGAGAAAGAAGCCATCTTCTCGTTCAATATTTTTCTAAATTTCAAAACGCGTTCGAATTGAGAAAATTCACTGGAACCTCTTCCTTTCGCGCCGTTTCCGAATCGGTTTTAGCAGAAGCTGTCGGTCAGTTGAAAATCTCGGTTCAAAGGGAAGGTCTTCACTTTCAAGATCCCTCCGCACTGTTGGGTCTAATACGCGAACTCATTCGCTTTAGAGATTATCGAAATGCGATCGAAATTTTAAATTATTCTTCTTCCGTGGAAAGGAATTCCCCCGAGTTCCTTTACTTGAAAGCGGAATCCTTTTTTCAAACCGGCGAGGAAAGAAGAGCCATCCTTCTTTTTCGAGAAGCTTTTTTAAAGGACCCTTCCGCTGCGCCTCTGGCGATTTTGAAATCGGAGCCGATCTTTTCCTGGATCGAAAAACTAAAAAGTTCTTATCAAGAAGAATCTGACCTGAAAGAAGTTCTTCCGGTCGTTTTGGCGGAACAGGGAATTTTCGAGGAAACCAGGAATTATTCCGAAAAAGAAATTCTAGGATATTATCAAAATCTAATCCGTTTGAAAGACACTTTGAATTCTAGAAAAGATCTCTATGACTTTAAGATTCGTTGTAGAATCTTACAACATGCTTGTCTGCTTCTGGACGTTTACAGAGGAATGCAATACGGCGAAATCTACCAAGAATCCAAGAAGATCCTGGACTCAGTAGACCCGGGCTTTTTTCAAAGAAGACAAAGCGGTATTAAGAAATAGAAAGTTTCTATCCTATTTGCACACCGTTTTTGGTTCATTCGATTCCTATAGGAACTTCCACTTTCGGTTAACGGGACAAGGACGACTTTGCCCTAAAAACTTGAGCGTAAAGTTAAGGATTATTTCCCTGGGTTTGTTCGAGAATTCGATCCAATTCTTCCGCAATTCCCAAATCTCCTCTTTCAGAAAAATATTTTCGGAGAGAATCGATCGTTTTTCTGGCTTCCGCAGTGGAAGGAATTTGCCTAAGAAGAACTTTGTCCGATTCGGATCGGAATTTACCGGAAGAAGGAATGTCCTGAAAATCTCCCGTTGAAGATTGCTCGAATATGGTACCGGATCTTTCGGATAAATTGGGAACGTCGGGACTTTGAATTCGATTATAAGTTACGAATACGATTGCAGTTATCAAAACGGCTGAAAAGGAAAATTGTAAACCACGATTGGCGAGGATGTTTTCCCGGATTCTTTCCCATCCTTTTTTGGGCTCGGGCCGAATTGCTTTGAGTTGATTTTTCAATCGGATCGAAAACTCCTCGCTCAAGTTAATACTACGTAACTCTTTGTCCCTGAGTTCGGACATCGTTTTCACGAGCGAATTTTCAATCTTAAGTAAATCTCCGTCTTCCTTTCGAAGAAAAAGCGGAATTTTGAATTTTGACTGTAAACGTTCCATCTTTCTTACCTAAAGTATCCTTCACCCTTGCCGTCTTGTAAGATCAAATGTTTCAGGAATTCTTTCGCCTTAAAGAGCCTACTCTTTACGGTTCCCACGTTGGTTCCCAGAACTTCGGCGATCTGCGCGTAAGACATTTCCTCGAAGTATCTAAGTTCAATCACCTCTTTATAGAGATCTTCCAAGTCGTTGATTTTGCTAATTAGATAGTTGGACTCATCACTAAGTTCAACTTTTTTTTCGAATCCTACCCGATCATCCGTTACCTGGTATTCCTTATCATCCATAGAATTCTCTTTAGCTCGTTTCCGTTTCGCTAACATGTCCTTGGATTTATTGACTACGATTCGATAAAGCCAGGTGTAAACTCCAGAATCCGCACGAAAGTTACGAATCGATCTATATCCGGAGATGAGCGCGTCTTGAACGATATCCTCCGCATCGTCTCCATCCTTCACCATCGAAACCGCTTTGCGATAGAGCCTCTCCCGAAACGGATTGACGAGTTGAATATAAGCCTCGTCGTCCCCTTCTTTGATCTTTCTGAGAAGACCGATTTCAATCTCTCTTAAGGTCGGTTTTTTAGGAATGATTTGTTTCCGCTCTATCTTTGTAGAAGATGAATCCATGATTCAAAGATCCCAAAGAAAGCGGATATGGCAATCCGGAAACTTAGGATAGATAGGACAGAATTAGGGATCTTGCAAAGAAAGATTGATCAAAACCAAAGATTCCGTCAAAACCATAGGCACACGAAATCTGAGCCCATAGGCAAATCTTGTCTTATGATCGATCACTTCCGGACCAGCCCATACGATATCACCCTCGAATTCAAGACGTTTTCCCGATTCCTTTTCTATTACGGAACCGTAAACCGGCTCCGTAACGTCCAAATCCTCTCCGTTTAAGATGATACAAATTCCAGTCTCGGAAATGTTAACGAGTTCCGCATGAAGTGTAATTAAACCGAATTCGATTTGTATGATATAATCGGCATAAATACCCGGATAGTATCTACGACTTCTCGGTTGTTCGTCCGGATTGCCAAACATATCCGGATCAGAGTCGAAGCGAAACAAATGTTTGTCCAGAAAGATTTTGTCCCGATCCTTTTTAAATCGATTTTCCTTCAGACATAGTTCGCATTAGTATAATCCTTATTAACCGAAATTCTTTCTATAATTAAAATTGAAAATAGATAAACGGCAGTTCCAAATCCGGGGTCAAAAGTGCCAAAATCACCGCGATGATCGGATAAGACGAGAACTCGAACCATACGGGCGGATTCCATTCCCTCTTTTTTTCGAAGATGAAATAACCAAGCCACTGACCAGCAATCACACAAAGGATAACCGGAATTCCAGTCTTCAGCATATAAGGACGCAAACCTCCTTCCGTGTAAATGAACATCTTTTTCAACATGGTCCAGCCTTTCGTAAACGACTCGGCGCGAAACCAAGTTCCTACGGCTACCGACACGAAACAGGTAAGAATGATTTGAATAGGCGCCAATATTTTATCCGGAAGTATCCGAAAATCTCGAAAATATTTTTCCTTTAAACTTCCATAAAGAGCTTCCAAAAGTAAAATCGTCCCCTGACAACTTCCCCAGATGATAAACGTCCAAGCCGCCCCATGCCAAAAACCGGCTATAAACATCGTAAACCAAAGATTGAATCTATGGCGAAAAGCCCCCGCTCTATTTCCTCCCAAGGAAATATACACATAATCCCTAAGCCAAGTGGAAAGAGTGATATGCCATCTTCTCCAATGCTCCGTAACGCTTCTTGCAATAAAAGGCATTCGGAAATTCTCCGGTAACTCGTAGCCTAACAACAACGCGGATGCGTAAGCCATATCCGTATAACCGCTGAAATCGCAGTAAATTTGTATGAGGAATAAAGTAGCCCCTAACCAAAGCGCGACCGTTCCGTAGTTTTCTGGATGACCGAAGATTTTTTCGATGATCGGAGCCGCGTTATCCGAAAGCACAACTTTCTTGATATAACCCAGGATGAAATAACGGATCGCCTTTCTAAATCGAATCTCCGTTAAATTTTTAGCCGTGTCCAATTGAGGTAAAAAGGTTTTGGCCGTCACGATCGGCCCCGCTACAAGTTGAGGGAAAAAAGAAACGAACAATGCAAATCGTAAAAAACTTTTTTCGGGAAGAATTTGCCTTCGATACACGTCGATCGTGTAACTCAAAGATTGAAACGTATAAAAGGAGATTCCCACGGGAAGAATAACGTGTAAAATCGGAAGCGCATTTTTTACTCCGAAATGCCCGAGAAATAAATTGATGGAGTCCGCAAAGAAATTATAATATTTGAAAAAACCCAATATAAAGACGAGATTCAAAACCAAACTGACTGTGATCAGCGCGAATCTGGTCCTTTGATCCCGAGAAGAATCGATCTTCGCGGCGAGAACAAAATCGATCACGGTAGAAAGTAATATCAAACCGCCGAATCTCCAGTCCCAACTCATGTAAAAATAATAGCTGACGACTAGCAAAAAAAAATGAGTGAAAGAGAGAGCTTTCGTATCGTTTCCGAAAAAGTAGGGAATCAAATACCAATAAACCAGGAATACGAAGATAAAAAATACGAAAAATTCTAAAGTTGGAAAAAGCAAACCTTTCGCTCCCGATCTCCTTCTATCTTTTTTAAAACCTAGATCCGGTCAAGGAATTATGCCTCTCACTCAAACTCGAATTTACTCTTTGAAAAAAGAAAAACCTTGCATAATTTCCCGGAAGCGATTCAATTTTCAAAAATTCGATCAAGGAGTTGTCCTTTCATGCAACAAAACAAATTTCGTAAAACGGTCGTAGCGATTCTTGCACCGATGATTTTTCTCGTTTCTTTTGCAAACTGTTTCGGTAAGTTTGCAATCGTTAAAAAAGTGTACGAAGTAAACGACAGTTTTAATATCGGCAGTGGCTTATTGGCGAAGCTCATTAAGACTCTCGTAATGTATTTTCCTTTCAGTATTCTTTATGGGATCGGATTTTTCTTCGATTTAATTCTCTTTAACCTAATCGAATTCTGGTCAGGAAGCAACCCGGTGGGCTATAACGAATACGACGAAAACGGAAAATACGTTAAGACCTACGAGGAAAACGGAGAAAAACTTTTATTGAGTTATTCCGATTTTGGGAAAAGATTGGATATCCAACTCGAAAAAGAAGGAGATTATCAAAACCTGATCGTTTTTCGCGCCGAACCCGGAAAATTTTTCGCGCAAAAAAACGGCAAATTAGAAGAGGTCGTAATTTCTTCCGAAACCATTGGATCTAAAACGATCCTGAAAATGGCGGAACAAGGCAAACTGAAGTCCAGCAGAGTAGTCGATACAAAAACGTTAACCGACCTGGAAGCGAAACTAGTTTCCGAATCTCTTTAATATATCTTAGTAATCGGGGAATTCCCCCGATTACTGAACCGCTCTCACTCGATCCGGAATTTTTAACACTCCGTATTTGCCGATTTTTCTTTTAGAAAACCAACCCTGATTTACTTCCAAAGCATACAAAGCCTTTTCGCTTGAATGATACAATTCGGTCGTTTGATTGGGCTTCATATCGTGCACATCCGTGATTCTTCTATCCTGATTGAAATACGCGATGCTTAAAGGGATCCGAGTATTCTTCATCCAAAAACTCAAATATTCCGGTTTTGCGAAAACAAAAAGCATTCCTTCATTTTCACCCATAGACTTTCGATACATCAAACCCCTGGCACGGTCCGCAGGCGTATTTGCGATTTCTACGAGAAGCGGATGCTCATCCACATAAATCGTAATTCTTTCGAGTTCCCTAGGAGAAACGTTGTATGAAACTCCAAAAATAAAACTGAGTATCAGAACCCGTCGAGCGCCAATAGAAGCGAGACATTGAGTTACCAGCTTGATCTTTCTGACAAAGTAAACTGGGATTTTGGGGCACGCTGTAAATAAAACTTTGAATTTGGGTGCGAGCATTGTTATTTTTCCTTTGAACAGTTGAGGCAGTTACTAGTAATAACGACCTACGTTGCCGAAGCAACATCGAGCTTTCCTTTTAAACTATATTTCTTCAGGTTATTGTAGAAAAAATCGCTTTGGGAAAGCAGTTTTGAAGCCTTTCGAAAGAATCAGATACTCTTTAGAGTTGTTGAAAAATTCTATGATTCGGATTAACAAAACGGCTTCAAACGTCCATTTCAATGAAGCAGAAATGGATAGGAAATTAATTTTTCAACAACTCTTTTTTTAGTACCATAGGAGTGCAGAGAAGAGATTGAACTTTCCCATGCCAATCCAATACCATCGAAATAAGAAAACATGTAAAAAAGAAACGAACTCTACCTTGAGACGCGCCGGAGATCGAAGTGCTCACGCAGTGCATAACCAACCCCACAAGTAATTGGACCCGAAGATAAATCTGTCGGAATTACGACAGTGAAACTTACGTCCCGCAGAGCGGCCCCTAGGAAAGCTCTGCGTCTGAGTTCCTTCAGAGCGACCTATCTCGCGATCCTTCGGGAGCGAGATTTGAGTTTAGGAAAACTCTGCGCTTACGTTCCTTCAACGAGCCCTAAACACCGACCCATAGGAAGGTGTTTACTGAGGTTAGGAAACGTTGTGCCCGAGTTTCCCTAATTTTGGGTGGTGGGGCGAATAAACTTTATTTCGCTCTCTCTTATGTTTCTACGGGCCGCGAAATAGGTGGAAAGGCTCGGGAAGGTTTTTCTCTATCAGAAAATCATACTTCTTGCAAGTAAAAAGTCTCATTCTTGTCGGAACACTTGAAAAATATCAGTCTTTGACTCTTATTATTCCAAAAGCCTTCTTAATTTGTGGGGTTAGTTATGACGCAGTGACGGAGCGAAGCGTAGTCACAAAGAAGTCGGTCCTTTCGATCTACGATCGAAAGGAGATCTCATTACCGGTTTAGCGTTAGGCATTACCGATCCCAATAAAATAGAGTATCGTTCATTTGAGCACAAATCCCGCGTTTAGGCGCAGAATTTTGGACACTCTATTATGTAGAGATGAGTAGTGGTGTAAAGTCCTACTAAAATCGAGGCGGCCTTTTTTCCAAAAATGCAGTCATCCCCTCTTTGGATTGTCCTCCGTCAAAACATGCGCCAAACGCTTTTTCTTCGATGGAAATCCCGTCTTTCAAAGTAACATCCAATCCCTGTTGGATCGTTCTTTTGACTCTTTCGATCGCCTGAGGTCCTTTTTTCAGAATGGAATCCGCAATCGCTTTAGAAAAAGATAATAGATCCTCTCCTTCTTTTACAAGTTTATTAAGAATCCCGATTCTATATCCCTCTTCGGCGGTGATCATATCGCCGGTAACCACGAGTTCGATCGCACGTGCATAACCGATCAATCTCGCAAGTCTTTGTGTTCCTCCGAAACCGGGAATCAATCCTAAGGAAACCTCGGGCAATCCCAACTTCGCCTTTTCCGATCCGACTCGTATATCGCACGCAAGGGCAAGTTCCATTCCCCCACCGAGGGAAAAACCATTGATCGCTGCGATCGAAACGATTCTGGATTGATGCAATTTTTGGAATACCGCATTTCCCAACTTGGAAAATTCTTC
>NZ_CP040840.1:1700000-1717500 GCF_006874765.1 Leptospira weilii | reverse complement strand
TTAGAAAATCCCTTCCTAATTCCGTAAACACTTTGCTTGATCGTATTCTTTTCCGAGTGATTCTTTGCAGAAACTTGGGAAGTACCGGTCTCAGTTCTTTCGTATATGATGGCTCGACTCCCTTAGGCGGTATAATTTTTTTAGACACGGGTATGTTGACTCAAACCGCCAACGAATGGATTACAAAAAAAGAAAATTCTCCGTTTTCTCCCGGTAACGTTCAAATCAACGTGAAAATCGAATCAGATGCCCGCAATCGAATCCCGGAGGCGATCGAATACATTTTGTTACACGAAGTAGGTCACATCGTCAGTGTTCAGAAAGGAATCGTTCCCGATTTTAGGGAGAAATATAGAAACTTTAACGCATTCGAATTTTCAAAAGGGATTTGGGAGGTAGAAAACGTTTCGTCTTGGGATTCGTCATTTCCGCTCCGAAAGGAAATAAAATTCTATTCTTCCAAACCAATCGACCTCGAAAACAACTGGAAGAAAATCTATCCCGTCTTAGAAAACACTCCCTTCCCCACTCTTTATTCCGCGACAAACGGAGATGACTTTTTTGCAGACTCTTTCGTTTCCTACATTCATACGGAATTACAAAAGAAGATTTGGACTTTGGAAATCCTTCAAGACGGAAAAAAGATCTACGAGATGAAAAACGGAATCCAAAAATCCAGATGTAAAAAACAAAAAGAATTTTTGGATCGTCTTTTTTAGAGATACGTTGAACCTCGAATCAAAGTCATTTGTATTCTAAACACGAAGCGAACCCGCTCGCTTCCATTTTGCCAAGGTTCTATAGAATCGTAGATTTCATTTCCGATTATAAAACTTTCCATTTCTATTGTTATGAAATTCTCCAAAAACGCGCTTTTGTCTTAATTCAATTTGAAATCGGTTCTGCTTGATTGAATTTCATCGAAAGAAAAAAGTTTTTCCTAGTTGATTCTTCTCTTCGCTTTCTATTTTTGTTATTTTTTCTGGGAGAACGTCGGGCAAAGTTAGACGATTTGGAAAGTTTGAAATTGGAAAATAACAAGCAACAAAGCGAGAAATATATGAAATCTAAACTTTACTTTCTATTTTTGTTCTATTTATTTTTTTTCTTTGGGCTTTCTTTAAACGCTGCCGATATCGTCCGTTTAAAAAACGGTTTGATACATCGAGGCAAAGTGCTTTTGGAGGACGAAGAGAAAATTCTTCTTGCGGAGCACGACGATTACATTCGTTACATCAACAAAGAAAATGTGCTCGGCGTCACATACGAAAAACCGCGGGACAAAAACAAAAGCATGTTCTTCTCTTCCGACAAAATCTCGAAACCAGAATCCGCCCGCACAAATCCGTACGCGGGAATCGCGGCTCCGATCGAAAGAGAGCCTCCCCATGCGAACTCTCAAGGAAACGAAACGACCATCGACATTACCCACGAGATCGTATCGGACTTTATCTGGAGAGGACTCAGTTTTTCGGGAGAGATGGCCAATCGTCGTAGGAACGACAGTTACGCTTCCACTACTTTTGTTCCTTCCTATCAACCCACGATCAATATCAACACCCCATTAAAGGGATTTATGATTCAATTTTGGGGCAATTTTCAGCTAACGGAAAGAAACGATCGAAACAGCGACGGACGATTGCAATTGTTTCCGGGAGGTCCGGGGCCCTCTTATCCGGGACAAGGAAATCCGTTTATCGCTCCGAATCCGGATCTTCTCAATCAAAGTTGTGTGTATGATACCCAAAATAACTTATTGAGCGGGAACTACGCAACCGGGCCAACTTGCGGCGGACTCGTTCCGAAACCCTACAAAGAACAGAACGGAATGAAACGAGCGGACGGTTTATTTTACGCGTTTTATTATACTTTCGAAAAAAGCAGTTGGGGAAAGTTTACAGTCGGAACTTGGTTTTATAATACGTTTCACAAAAACTCCGCGTATGTTTCAGCTCCATTAGGAGGTTATAATTCCCTTGCCGCTCAAGGGGTGTCGAGTTCGAATAACACTTCGAATCAAGTGACAAGACTCGCTTGGCAGGAATACTATATCTTTTGGCAGCTTCCGGAATTCTCATTTCTTCCGTTTATCTCTTATCTAACCCCTACGATTTCCTTTTACACGCAAATCAGCGCGGAGAACGCGAGCTTGGCGGCTGGAAAAAATTACCTTTCTATTTATTTAAGCCACGAGTATTTCAAAGAGGACTTTTTTAGAATCGCCCCGGCAGTCAATATCGGGTACGAAATGTCCAACAATATCGTGGATAACCGATACGGAATCCAAGACATCACAAGTAGTTTAACTTTCTATTTCGGAAAATTTTTCATCAAAGGGAACCACGTATACAGACCTAATCTGTATATGTATGACACGGACAATTACTACGGGGCGACGGGAGGATACGTTAACCGAAATATGAAAGACGGTTTGATCGTGGATCCTTCGAAAGTAAACGGTCCCTTGAATCAGTTTTTATTGGATCAGATAGCGAGTAGCCCCTTGATTCCGGATGCGGGGGACGGTTCCCTGAGACAAATGATCCGAGAATCGTATTTATTACAGAAAATACCCGCGCATTTATTTTGGTTCAGCATCGGATTTTCGCATAATTTTTAAAATGCAAAAGGAAAACTTATGAGCATCAGGTTTCGAATATCGTTATATTTCTCCCTAATACTCATGGCGGGAAGCCTCGCAATCACCGCCATAAGTGCGATCACGACTTACTTTAAACTTTCTCAGGATATCAAAGATTCCTCCACCTTGGTCGCGTTTCGATACGCATTCGAAATTAAGGATTTTTTCGATAAAGCCTTAGGCGGATTAAGAGGACTCGAATTTCAACTTTCGCACGCAAGACCGACAAGAGAAGAAACCATCGAAACCTTAAAGGATCTCGCTCAAACGGATCCGAACTACTTCGGAGCCTGGTCCGTTTTTGAACCCGGAAAATTCGATTCCAAGGATTCTCAATACGTAAACAAACAAGGTTACGATATCACCGGAAGATTCATTCCTTACGTCAATAAGTCGATGGGACGCGAGAAATCTCTCGTATTGGAAGCGGTCATTTACTACGAAAATCAGGATAGGAGCGGATCTTTTTATAATATTCCGAAAAAAACAGGAATGGATTTTATCGCGGATCCTTTCGCTTATCCGGTATCCGGCAAAGAAGTCCTTATGATCTCCGTCGCCAAACCGGTACGCAGAAACGGAGAATTTGCGGGAGTCGTAGGCATGGACATCGCAATGAAGAACATGCAAGAAATGTTAGCTCCGATCCGTCCCTATCAGGGAGAAGGATATTTGAGCCTGATTTCTCCGGGAGGTTTTTACGCCGCAAACGGACTACAACCGGAACTCGTCGGAAAAGAGATTCAAGATCCTGAATGGAAAAAACAAGTTTTGGAAGGAAGCGGGAAAGAAGAGATCCAGATTTATGAAAAAGACCAGTCCATTCATTTTCTCTATTCTTTTTATATCGGAAATTACAATAAGAAATGGATCTTAGAGGTCTGCGTCCCCGACAACGTCTTTTGGAAGGATTTGTCAAGAATCATCCTGGAAACGATCGCCGCTTCCTTGGCCACAATGATCATCATCGTAATCCTATTGAATCTAATATTTCAAAAATTGATCACGAACGGGATCGACGCTGCAATTTCTTTCTCCGAACAAATTTCCTCCGGTAACTTGATCGTAGATAACAAATACGAACGTAACGACGAAATCGGAAAACTTCTTCTCTCTCTAAACCGAATGAAAAACAACATCAAGAAGATCATCCTCGAAATCAAAGGTTCTTCCGAATCCTTAAATTCCACTTCCGATAAAATGGCGGAATCATCCAAAAATTTTTATGACGTCGCACAGGTACAAGCTTCCGCGTCCGAAGAATCCTCGGCGGCAATCGAAGAATTGGCCTCTTCGGCCGAAAACGTGGGGCGATCGATGGAAAAGGCTATTTTCCACATGAAAGACATAGACGGAAACGTAATCCTTTTAAAAGAACAAATCGTAAAAATCAACGAAGAGATGAAATCTCTCTCCTCTCTAGCGAGCGAATCCCAACAACAGGCTGTCACCGGCGAAAGTTCCATGAATCAATCCACGAAGGCGATGGACGAAATCGGGGACAGCACCTCTCGGATCAACGAAATCCTTTCCATTATCACCGACATTTCCGAAAAGACCAACTTACTTGCGTTAAACGCCGCTATCGAAGCCGCGAGGGCGGGAGAGGCCGGAAAAGGATTTGCGGTTGTCGCGGAAGAAATTTCCAAACTCGCGTCTCAAACTTCCAACAGCGTTCAAGAAATCGGGCAACTCGTGGAATCCGCGAATCGTGCGGTAACCAACGGAACCGGCAAAGTAAAGGAAGCATCCGATATACTCGCCAAACTCAGAAGTTCGGTGGATATGTTCGGGGTTTCAGCAAAGAACGTTTTGGATTCTGTAAACACTCAGGAGAAAAATACGGAGAAAATCCATCACAGCGCAAGCTCGCTCATGAGTTTCAGTCTTCAAATCGAAGAAGCGGTGCGGGAACAAAGACATGCTTCGGACGAAATCGCAAAAACGATCCTCAGCATTTCCGAAGGAACCCAAGAGATCGCGAACGGCGCGGATGACCTAACCGGATTTTCCAAAAACATGCATACCCAATCGGAAGGATTGTTACGTTTCATCGACCAGTTTAAAATATAAAGAAAGATGTTCTTCCCGCACTCTTAACTTGCTAAAGCGGTCGTAATGGTGGAAACCAATTCCCTTTCGTCCCAAGGTTTTTTGAGATAGGAACGAAGATTGATTTCCCTTTTGAGCGCTTCGATGGAAGAATCGTCCGCGTGTCCCGTAACGATCACTTTTTGGATATCCGGATACTTATTGTGGACCTGCCGTAAAAACTCGTCCCCCTTGATGTTAGGCATCAACCAATCGGAAATGATGATCAGAATCCTCACGTCATCGTGAACTAATTCTTCGATAATCTGCCATGCTTCTCCAGCGTCGAGAGCCGTTTCATATCTGTAACCCTCTCCAAAGTGACGTTTCACCTGAGATTTCATGCTCATCAGGATCAGAGCTTCATCGTCTACAAAAAGAATCGCTTTATCCAATTGAAGTACTCACCCTCACTTATTTCATTCGACTCACTGAATTGTCAAAAAACGCAAGGTATTAGATTATTTGGAAAAAAAATAATTACAATCGAATTTTGGAAAAAGGTTAAAGCGGTATCCTAGGTATCGGGAAAATCTCCGGAGCCGGTTCCATAATGTAATACCCCTGACAATATTCCACACCTAAGGAACGAACTGTGTCAAACTCCCCTTTCCCTGCTACAAATTCTGCAATGACTTTCGCGCCGATTCTATGAGCCATTTCTGTCATCGCGGAAGCGAGTAGATAAGGAGTTTTACTCAAATGAATTCCCTGTATGAATTTACCGTCGATCTTGATGAAATCGGGATCGATTTCCATCAACCTTTCAAAGTTGGATTGATCGACTCCGAAGTCGTCTATCGCAATTTTACAACCGCATTCTTTCAGCTCTTTTAAGGTTTCAAGACCTCTTTCGCCTCCGCGCAAACGATCGGTTTCCAAAATTTCAAGCGTTAGACGATTCGGGGCGATTTCGTAGTGTTGAAGACGACTAGTAACCCAAAAAGCGAAACCTTTTTTTTCCAAATCCGATTCGGAGATATTCACCGAAAAAGAATATTCCGGATATTGCGCAAAATATCGGATCGATTTTTCAATCATAATCGGAGTCAGAAGACGAATGACCCCGGTCGACCTGGCGATTGATATAAAACTCGCGGGAGAGTAAACCCTATCCCCATCCTGAATTCTCGCAAGACATTCAAATTTCGTAATTTTCTCGGACGTATTATTATAAATTCCTTGAAAATAAGGAATCACATTACCTACGCTGATCGCATAGTTCAGCTTTCTTCCCAGGATAAGATTAATCTGATATTGATCTCCCGCTTCCATCGCGTTGGAATAATTCATCAGTTCGAGTTCGCTGTTCTGAGCCGCGTGCATCATCGCGATCCTAGCCTTATAATAAAGAGAGGATTGGTGAGTGGCAACTCCGATCGAAACGTTCACACGAAAAGAAACTCCCTCAGCCTCGATGTATTCCGACCGAAGAAGGATCCGAAACGCGACCAATAGAGAATGAAATTTACTCTCTTCAATTTCGGAAAGAACGGCGACCTCGTCCTGATAAAGGTAAAACAAATTACCGGACTCTCCCATAAACGAGGAAAGAGAAGCGAGAAACTGGCTCAGTACTTTATGATACACTCCCACTCCGAAATGTTGAGTCGTGGAAGTGGAGGATTCGATTCGAATCACGGCAAGGGTGGACAGCGTTCCTTGAGATTCTCTTTCATCCAAGATTCTTCTCAGGCTTTCAAAATTCGGACGACCAGTTTCCCGATCGTACAATAGAGTCGTTTCCAACTTTCGATTGAGTTCCCAAAGGTAAAGATCCGAAAAGTAAGACTTTAAAGCCTCTCGGATCGTTAGAATCAAATCGTTAGAATCCCAGGGTTTTGGCAAATATCTGTATAAATTCGCATGATTTAATGCGTTTCCGACCGCATCCGCGGAAGCCTGACCGGTCAGCATAATTTTTCGAATATTCGGCTTTTTATTGTGAATCCGGATGAGTAACTCGTCTCCGTTCATGCCAGGCATCACTTGATCACAAACCACGACCGGAATATCGATTCCTCTTTCGATACATTCTTCTAAAATGTCCCAGGCGGATTCCGCGTCTTCGGCGATTTCAATGTCGAAATCGCTACCGAATTCAAGTTTGAGTTGCTCTTTTAATCCCTTCAAGATGCTGGGTTCGTCATCCACCAAAAGTATGACCGGTCTTTGTTCCGCACTTTCTTCTCGGGAATTTTCGTTTTCGTCCATTCAAATGATCCTAAACAGTAATTCGTCTAACAATACTCTTATGATTCCCACAAACACCGCGTTAGTTTTTCCGAGAATCGCACCTCTTAGCGATCGACGAGTTCTTCTATTGACAAGCGAATTTACAATTCTACCCTTTCCTATAGGACGCCAATTATTTTTTATATCTCCGTCAAATCCGGAAGGTTTTAATGATTCTTGTAAATTTTGAAAACGAAAAAGAAATTAGTTTACCCGACAATTCCGCACCTCAGAGCCTATTGGAAATTAGTTTGACCAACGGCATTCCTCACACAAACGCTTGCGGAGGAAACGCTCGATGTTCCACTTGCCGGGTTTTGGTTTTGGAGAATTCTTCCAATTTATCACCGCCGGAACAAAAAGAAAAGGATCTATCCCAAAAAAAAGGATTTCCAAAATCCGTTCGACTCGCGTGTCAGGCAAAGGTTTTAGGAGACATTCGCGTTCGAAGAATCGTTTTAGACGACGAAGACTACAATCTTACGATTCCGGGATCCGCGACAATCTCCGGAGAAGAAAAAGAAATCGCAATTCTTTTCAGCGACATTCGAGATTTCACGATATTCTCGGAGTCACATCTTCCTTACGACGTCATCCACATACTCAATCGTTATTTTTATAAGATGGGCGATGTCGTTTTAAAACACGGCGGTAAGATAGATAAATACATCGGAGACGGACTCATGGCTCTTTTCGGAGTGGACGGAGGTTCGCCGCAAGAAATTTGTCTCTCTGCGTTATGTGCGGCCAAAGAAATGGAGCTTGAACTTTATTCTCTCAACGAGTATCTGAAATCTCACTTTCATACCGTGTTCCGGATCGGAATCGGAGTACATTATGGAAATTGCATACTAGGGCAACTCGGCCATCCGGCAAACATGTCTTACACCGCGATCGGGGATTCCGTGAACATGACGAGCAGAATCGAATCCAAAACCAAAAAGTCTGGGGTCCCGGTTTTGATTTCGGAACCGGTCTACGAACAGGTAAAGGAACGTGTTCTCAAAGGAAAAGTTTTCTCCGCACAACTTAAAGGGAAAACCGGAAATCACAAACTCTATGAAATCCGGGAAATCCTAAAAAAAACCGGTGCAAACACTTGGGAAGAAGCCAAAAATTCTCTTAGAAGAATCATACTCGTTCGTGAAACCGGAAGTTGGTTGAAACTAGTCTATCATCTGGCATGCCTTTTCGATAAAGACAAAAACTGGATCGGACTTTCCGCCGCGAGCTCTTTCAAAAACTTTTCCAAACTCCCGGAAAACAGCGAAATAGTCCAGAACCTTTATCAACTCAAAGAATTGTTAGAAACGTTTTACGAACAGACTCAAACTCGCTATTCTCTCGCGGATTTCCTCGCACTCGCCGGAACGATAGCAATCGAAAAATCGGGAGGTCCGAGGATTCATATAAAACCGGGAAGAAAAGACGAATTGATAAGCGAAGTCGTTCAGATTCTTCCTTTGGGAATGCAAACCCAGAAAGACCAACTTCCTTGTCTCCAAAAGATGAAACTCGGAATTCAAGATCTGGTGCTTATCTCCGGGACGCGTACGATCGGATGGTTAGGAGGAGAATCTCTCACTGCAAATCCTTACAACTTCGACAACAGTTACTTTCATGTTTTGTTGAAAGCGGGTTTGGAAGGCCCCTTATTGATATCAAACGACAGAGAACTTCTGAAAAACGACGAATCTAGAGCGTATGTGTTGGACTACGCACTGGATCAATCCAAGTTTTTCGAAGATTTTACCTCCACATATTTGAAACTTACGATTTGAAAATTGTTATTCGAATTTTTTTCGTTCAAGAAAAAAACGGACCTATGTGACCAACCTACAAGTTACGAAGAAACGTTTGAGGTTCTGCGAAAGTCGGGTATCGGTCTAGGCGGGTTTACCAATTTTCTTAAAAGGGAAATGACAAAACAAACCCTTCGATTCCAAAACGCCGAATCGAAAGGATTTTTCAAAAGTTGTAAAAGGGAGCCAAAGACGATGAACGGAAATCAATTCGGAAAAGTTATTCTTGAATTACCGATCATCTTCCGAAGAAAAAAACTCTTGAACCGTAATTCCCAATACACGATCGAAATTCTCGAACGATTCGAGAATCTCTTGAATTAAAAGGTCTCCGTCCGAAAAATCTTCCAAACAATCAGGGTTCTTCTCTTTACTATCTTTGTAAAACTGCGAGTCTTTCATTCCTATACCAGATTTTTTTATACAAATACCGAAAATTAGAGGAAAAAAAAATCGAGAATATAACGAGCCGAAAACATTTTTCAGAAATCGGTACGAATTTATTCTTAAATCGATTTTCAAAATTTTTCCGGAAAAAAAGCATGGGAAGAGATGATTCAATTTCAATCCGTTCTGGGATCCCTCAAAAGCTACGAAGCGGGAAAACCGATAGAACTCATAGCCAGAGAATTCGGGATCGATCCGAATCAGATCATCAAACTCGGTTCGAACGAAAATCCTTTCGGTTGCGCACAACCTGTCATAGAAGCCGTTCAGAAAGCTGCTTCGAAAATGTCCTACTATCCTGACGATTCTTACTCGGAATTAAAAACCGCACTTGCTTCCAAGTTCGATTTGACTCCCGATCGAATCATTCCGGGCAACGGAAGCGATCAAGTTTTGGATTTTGCCTGTAGATGCGTATTGGGACCCGGTGATTCGATTCTCATCAATCGAATCACCTTTGCGATGTATAAGATCTACGCGCTCCAATGCGGGGCGAAGGTTCATTCCACAGAAACCGTTCTGCATGATCTGAACGCGTTTTCGGATCTCGCAAAATCAATCCGTCCTAAGATCATCTTCTTATGTACCCCATCCAATCCGATAGGAGACGCCCTTTCCAAGCTCGACGTCTATGATTTTTTAAGACAAATCCCTTCAAACACGTTAGTCGTCATAGATGCGGCTTATATGGAATTCGGAAAAAAAAAGGATTCGAACACATTCATTTCCGCCAAGGAAATCACTGATCTTTTCCCGAACGTTTTTTATACGGGAACCTTTTCGAAAGCCTATGGGCTCGGAGGAATGAGGATCGGATACGGAATCGGAAGCAAGGAACTGATTTCCAATTTATATAAGATGCGTCCACCTTTCAACGTCGCCAACCTTTCCGCACTCGCAGCGACCGAGGCGCTTAAAAACGAATCCCATGTGGAATCGTATTTGGATAACAATCTGAAAGAGATGAAACGATATGAAAAATTCGCCGCCGAACAAAACGTCGAATTCGTCGATTCTTACTCGAATTTCATTACATTTTTTGCAAGAAAACGGGGAAAATCCTCCACGGAAATTTCCCAGTCTCTTTTAAAACAGGGAATTATTCTCAGGGATTTGAGGAGTTACGACTTAAATGCGATTCGAATCACGATCGGAAGACCCGAACAAAACGACCGGGTTCTAACCGCTTTGGAACGAGAATTCAGCTGAATCGATTTGGTTGCGTCCTTCGTTTACCCGTTCCACAAAACATCGCAGAAATTCTGCAGAGCCGTAAAGAAATCGAATTTTTCGTTACCGTCCCGATCGCCGTATTTTTTTATATCCGATACGATTTGGAGTTTTCATGTTTTCTGAATTTAGAGAACCGAAGATCGAATTTTTCTTGAACATTTTTCAATTTCGCTTTCCATCCGTTGACCTTTTTTTCAGCTCAAAAAAGATCAATGCCCGAAAGGAAGATCACATTAGAAGTTAGCCATTACTGAGAACGATACGACAAGACGTCTCAAATTCTGTGCCTATGGGAGTTTGTCTCAAAATTCATGGTATTCTATTACGCAGGGATCTTGAAAAACGTGAGCAGAGTCGTAAGAAAATGAGAAAGAATTTTCTAAAAGTAGAAATTTCAGAATTTGTTCGTAAAATCGTGATTTGTGGTAGTTCTCACATTTTAAGAATAGATTTACAAAGTTCAAATTTCGATTCTTTTCAGAAAAATGAATCATAGACTTCTTACGCCGAACTCACATTGAAAACAGCCCTCGACTCAAAAAAAGATTCAGATTTTTCCAAAAAAGCACGAAACGTTTATTAAACCTTGCTGGGTCTTGCAAATCGAGGAAGATATATGTTTCGTTCCGAATACAAATACGAAAAAACCAAAGAAGAGATTCAACATTCGGACACGAATCGAAATCAGATCTCCGATCCGAAACGTTTAGAATCCAAGGCTAAACAAGTAAGAGTCCGCCCGGAACTCTACGACAAATAATCAACATCAACCTGTCACAAAAGAAACTAAAAAGCACGTCACTCCTCTTTAGAGATCGCCGCGGGGAAACTCAGTGCCACGGCTCCCTATCATAACCAACCCCACAGGTTTTTAGAATCAGAAAGATCAAAAACGCTCATTTTTCAAGTGTTCCGACAAGAATAAGGCTTTTTACTTGCAAAAAGTATAATTTTCTGATAGAGAAAAATTTCCCGAACCTTTCCACCCCACCCAAAATCAGGGGAAACTCAGGCACAACGCTTCCTAAACTCAGTAAACACCTTCCTATCATCACCTTACCCACAAATTAAGAGGGCTTTTGGTATAATAAGGATCAAAAACTGATATTTTTCAAGTGTTCCGACAAGAATGAGGCTTTTTACTTGCAAAAAATATGATTTTCTGATAGAGAAAAATTTCCCGAGTCTTTCCGCCTCCACCCCCACCCAAAAATAAGGGTGGGAACTAAGTTTCACGGGGGATTTGTCGGAATTCCGACGGATTTATCTTCGGATCCAAGTACTTGTGGGTAAGGTGATGCCTTCCTATGGGTCGCCGCGGCGGGAAGATTTTTCCCAAATCTTATCCAGATATTCCTTGAGTTTCAGCTCCGCTCCGTTTCCGGTCGGAAAGTAGAAGCGGGGCGGATGATCGGCGAATTCATCCGGGAAATAATTTTGTTCCTTAAATCCTCCGAAATCGTGAGGATAGATGTAACCTTGAGAAGCGCCTTCCTTCTTATGAAGAAAGGTCGGAGCGTTCCTGAGACGGTTCGGAATTTTGATTCCGGTCCCCTTTTCTCTCACAAAAGAAAGAGCTGCCCCGATTCCCTTATAACTCGCGTTCGACTTCGGACAAGAGGCAAGAAACGTGGTCACATGCGCAAGGATCAATCTTCCTTCCGGCATTCCAATCGCCTCGAGCGCCTGTAAGCCCGAAACGGCAAGAGGCAAACCGTTCACGGAGGCGTTTCCTACGTCCTCGCTTGCAAGAATGATCAGTCTTCTCATAATAAAAAGCGGATCCTCTCCCCCTTCGAGTAAAACCGCGAGATAATAAAGCGCCGCATCCGGATCGCTTCCCCGTACCGATTTGATAAACGCCGAGATCACGTCGTAGTGAGATTCTCCGCTTTTATCGTATTCGATCACACGGCTTTCCAAATATTCTTCCACGTCGGATCTGGAAATCGTATGATTCTCGGGAAAACTGAAACTGAGCCCCTCCAAGTTCGAAAGAAGTTTTCTTCCGTCCCCTCCGGAAAATCGGATCAAAGTTTCCTTTGCATCGTCCTTAATATTTATGGAATATGATAAATTTTGAATTCCTCTTTCGAGAAGAGAAGACTGCTCTTCCAAACTCAAAGATTCTATTTTCAAAATCTGACATCTGGATAATAACGGTCTCGTAATTCGAAACGCGGGATTTTCCGTCGTGGCTCCGATCAAAACAAGATGCCCGGTTTCCACTCCTTTCAAAAGACTGTCCTGTTGAGAAGCGCTGAAACGATGGATCTCATCCAAAAAAAGTAGAATCGTCCCTTCCCTATTAGCTCTTTCCAGCAATTTTTTGATCTCGGCTACGCCGGTGGAAACCGCGTTGTATTCCACAAAAGGAAGGTTCCACCTTCTGCAAAGAATTCCGGCTAACGTTGATTTTCCGGTTCCGGGAGGTCCGTAGAGAATGATTGAAACCGGCGAACGGTAATTGACGAGCTGTTTGGTAGCCCTCGTTTGTCCGATTATTTCTTCGAAACTGGAAGGTCGGATTTTGTGGGCCAATGGAGGAACCGGTTTTTTTGTGAAAAGATCGCTCAATTAAAGTTCCAACTCGTTCTTGATTTTTCTGAGACAGGTTCGTATGGTCGCATTACAAACGTCGCAGGCGCTATGACAACAAACCAAAGATTGTTCTCTGATATTTCCTTGTAGAATATTTTCAATCAAAGCTTGGATACGAATCGGAAGATCGAATAGATCCAGATTCTCTCGTATAATTTCCTGTCTCGTTTTCGGAAATAAATTGGGTTGATTGTTTTCCAAATGATCTACCTTTGGCTACAGAATATTCTCTTCTTTTGTTTTCGAAAACTCAAATTTTCGAACCTCCGAGTCAAGCCCTCGCTCAAATTTCCGATTTTTCCAAAGATCCTCGAGCGCCTAACCTTAACAAAAGAAAAAAGACGATGAAAACAATACGCAAAGAATGACAAAGCGGAAAAGATTTTTAAAATGACTTTAAAATGATGAAAACCGCGAGCTTACAAAAAATAAGAACTTTAACTTTAATCCTTCTTGATTTTTTGAGCCAACTTAAAGCTCAAGAGATAGGAACCTATCACAATCTAACCGAGGCGCTTCGAAATGCGACAGATGTCCGAATTTTAAGTTTACACAACAACGAAACTCTCCCAAAAGAAATCGGGGAATTACAAAATCTGACAAAATTATATTTAAGCAACAATCAACTCCAAGCCCTTCCCAAAGAAATCGGGAAATTGAAAAAACTACAAGTATTAACTTTAAACAACAATCAACTCACAACGATTCCAAATGAAATCGGGGAATTGAAAAAACTACAAGTATTATATTTAGACAACAATCAACTCCAAGCTCTTCCCAAAGAAATCGGGAAATTGAAAAAACTACAAGTATTATATTTAAACGACAATCAACTCAAAACTCTTCCAAAAGAAATCGAATATTTGCAAAAGCTGCGAGAATTAGATTCAACCAACAATCCACTCACGACTCTTCCAAAGGAAATCGGATACTTGAAAAATCTAGAAGAATTAATTTTAAGCAACAATGAACTCACAACTCTTCCAAAAGAAATTGGAAAATTGAAAAACCTACAAGTATTATATTTAGGTGCTGATCTACTCACAACTCTTCCGAATGATATCGGATATTTGAAAAATCTACAAAAACTATATTTAAACACCGGTCGACTCACAACGCTTCCGAATGATATCGGATATTTGAAAAATCTACAAGAACTATATTTAAGCGACAATCAACTCAAAACTCTTCCGAATGATATCGGGAAATTGAAAAATCTACAAGTATTACATTTAAGCGGCAATCAACTCACGACTCTTCCCAAAGAATTCGGAAAATTACAAAGCCTACGAGAATTAAATTTAAGCGGCAATCAACTCACGACTCTTCCCAAAGAATTCGGAAAATTACAAAGCCTACGAGAATTAAATTTAAGCGGCAATCAACTCACAACTCTTCCAAAGGAAATTGGAAAATTACAAAGCCTACGAGAATTAAATTTAAGCGGCAATCAACTCACAACTCTTCCAAAGGAAATTGGACATTTGAAAAATCTACAAGAATTATATTTAGATGATATACCCGCTTGGAGGTCCCAAGAAGAAAAGATTCGGAAATTACTTCCCCAAACGCGTATTATTTTTGACCAATTCGGAGACGCAGAGTAACGAATGACATCGAACGTCCTCTGAAAAACCAGCATGCTTTTTCTTTTTTTGCATGACCGTCTTGGGCATTCGGAGTGATCCTACGCTTCCGCAAATTCGGACAAAACAATACGCAAGGAATGACAAAGCGGAAAAGATTTTTAAAGTGACTCGGGAACCATGAAAGCCACGAACTTACATTTTAACTTTAATCCTTCTTTGTTTTTTGAGCCAATGCAAAGAGGAAGACAAAAACGAAAAGAACACTCCCTATAGGGATCTAACCGAGGCACTTCAAAATCCAACGGATGTCCGATTTTTAGAGTTAGGGGACCAATTCACAACTATTCCGAATGAAATCGGAAAATTACAAAATCTAATAGGATTACATTTAGATGATATACCCGCTTTGAGATCCCAAGAAGAAAAGATTCGGAAATTGCTTCCCAAGGTAAATATTATCTTTATCGAAATAAAGGAGTAACGACGACACGACTATTATGCTAGGTTTTGAGACAAATTCTATATTTTTTAAAATTTAGAATATAATGAAAATCTTTCACATTCCGCCTCCGACCCAACCGAATTGAATCAGATAATAGAATACTATAAAGCGCGGAATTCTAAAAAGACAACCTTGAAAAAAAAGAAGATATCTCATTTTCATCGTTCCCGCCGCGAGTGAAACCCAAGAATAGGGAAGAGGAGTCAACGCCGCCAAAACGACCGCCCAAAATCCGTATCGATGCAGATAGTGTTCCAGCTTCTGTTCGTGCCTTTTTACAAAACTTGCAACACCTTCTATCTTAGGCAAAAGAATCCTTCCCGTCAGATACGAAACGGTCCCGCCGATCAGACTTCCGATCGAAGCGGATACAATCACGAGAATCGAATTTAATTTTCCAGCGACCGCGATCATCAAAAACACGTCGGGCGGAATAAATACATGCAGAGAATCCGCAAGTAGGATTCCGATTCCGACTCCGAACACGCCGGTAATATCGATGAACCTCCCCGATACGGCAAGAACGGGTTCCGGAAAAACACGCGCGAGAAACACAACTCCCAAAACGAGAACCGCAATTCCGACTAACGTTTGACGGAATAATTTTCTTACGACTCGGTCCGGTTCCTTACCGGAAACTTCCTTATTTTCTGTGGAACATTCTTTCGAGGTCATCTCTGCTCAATTTTACCAGGGTCGGTCTTCCGTGCGGACAACGGGAAGGATTTTCGCAATAACTCAATCTATTTAATATTTCGGCCAGAATTGGATCGGAAAGCTGATCTCCTTTTTTAATGGCGGATCTACAAGCAACGCATTTTGCCATCAGATCGTATAACTCCGGTTCGCTGGATTCCTTTCCTTCGGTTCGATTTAAGAAATCGAGTATGATTTCCTTTTCTTCCCCCGGTTCCATATACGCGGGAATTTCCCGGAGAACCACGCTGTCTTCTCCCAAGGGATCCAAGAATATTCCGACTTCCTCATATTCTTTTTTTCGATTTAAGATGTCCTCTTGTTCCTGTTTGGATACGTCGATCCGGATCGGGGTCAAAAGCGGCTGAATTCCGTAATTTTTCTTTTCGAGTTTACGCAAAACCTCTTCGTAACGGATTCTTTCGTGAGCCGTATGCTGGTCGATGATATAAAAACCGTCTTCGGCTTCCGCGAGAATAAACGTTTCGAATAAAACTCCAAAATGTTTTTTCGGAACAAAGGAAGAATGTTTCACCCGTTCGTCCGTCAAAGAGGACAAGGATGTCCCCGGTCCCATCCGATCCAAATCGAATCCTTCCTGTCTGGAAACTTCGGTGAAAAGTTCACGACTGAGTAACGGGCCATTTTCGAATTTGGCAGAAGGACGAGTTTGGTAGAGAGAACTTGTTTGAAACGTTCCGGAAGTCGGTCTTAAAAGTCGTTTTTTCAATTCTAAAAAACTGACGGGCGTACTGGATCTGAGTTCTTTTTGAATGAGAGCTAAAAAAAATCCGTTGAATCCCTCTTCGTCCAAAAAACGAATTTCCTTTTTTGCCGGATGGACATTCACATCCACTCTCGAAGGATCGATCTCGAAAAATAAAAAACAGTACGGATGCGCGTTCGGCGGAAGCAATTCATCATAAGCTTTTTTTAATAAAACGGAACCGTATTTGATTTCGATCGGCCTTCCGTTGACAAAGACGAATTGCCCGGTTCGATTGGATTTGTAAAAATCCGGATCGCTGATATAACCGTTTGCTCTGATTCCTCCGCGTTCCAGACCGACTTCTAAGAGATGATCGCGGAAATTTTCCCCGAATAAATCGATGATTCGATCCTTTTTATTTTCTCTGGAAGGAAGTACGAATACTTCCTTTCCGTCCTGAAAAAGACGAAAACGTACATCATGTCTTGCAAGAGCTTGCGTCGTAACTCTATCCTTGATTTTTTTATCTTCGGAACGGATCGATTTTAGGAATTTTCTTCGAACAGGGGTGTTAAAGAACAATTCCTCCACAAGTATTTTGGTCCCGGTAAATCCAGGAATTTCCTCTTTTTCGGATATCTTTCCTCCGATCGAACGGATCTTCCAAGCGGTCTTTTGATCCTTGGTTCCACTTTCCAACGTTAGACGAGATACCGATGCAATGGAAGCCAAAGCCTCCCCTCGAAATCCGTAACTGAGCACGCTTTCCAAATCTCCGTAATCCCGAATCTTACTCGTCGCGTGCCTTTTCAAAGCGGGACTCATGTCTTCCGGGTCGATTCCGAAACCGTTGTCGGTAATTCTTAAAAGAGAAAGACCTCCGTCCTTGGACTCCACATCCACTTGAGTCGCGCCCGCATCCATGGAATTCTCCATCAGTTCTTTGACGACGGA
>NZ_CP040840.1:1687500-1695000 GCF_006874765.1 Leptospira weilii | reverse complement strand
GTATTGTAGCGAGTATCGGGATCGCCTCCTCCTTGCTAATCGCACTCACTCTCGTCCCGGCCATTCTTGAAATCGTCTATCGTTCCAGAAAAGAAGAGGAACAAGAATCCAAACCGATCGGTTTCGGAGAGGAAGAACCGAATTCTTCCGACGGAGTCGCGACCCCGCTCTCTACGCTTCAAACAACCGAAGTTTCTAGAACAACTTCTCCCAAAAAGAAAAGTGCCAAGAAAAAAGCGGCTACTTCCAATAAAGCAACCGCTAAAAAGAAATAAGGAGTATTTCAGAATGTTACGATATTCTTTACTATTTTTCTGTTTGATCTTTACGATTACGAACTGCACCGTTAAATATGTAAAAGCGGGTCCAATCTGGGAAAAAGAATTGGTTACATTCAAGAGACTGGCGGTATATGTTCCAGCGGAAAGTGAAGCGGGCAACTTTGAAAAACAGTTAGCGGCAAAAATCGCAGAGAACTATCTTTCTCATCATAAGGAATTTATCATATATCCGTTCCGCTCCGGAAACGGAACCTGCGGAGCCTCCCCCAAAAAAGTTCAGGGAATTTTTCAGCTGAAGATCCGCGAAAAAGAAACTTCCGATAAGGTGGAATTGAGCGCGCTTGGAAAAGTGATTCATTGCGCGAAAGGTGAAACTCTCTGGGAAGGTTTGGCTGAAGATTCTTATCCCAAAAACATCGAAGAAAATCAATCTCTCATCAACACATACACGCAACTTTACGGAAAGGAAATCGCCGGAAAAGTGAATCCGTATTTCTTCCTACTTCAAAATCTTTTGGATAAACTGGATAGTCCAATCTTGTCGGAAGAGGAAAAAGACGAGAAGATCGAAGTGGAAGCGAGATAATATTTTCAAATACCGCGGGCCTCCCAGAGAGCGGTGTTCTAAGTTCACCGCAATTCATAACAACGACAAGTTTGAATCTGAAAATAAGAGCGTGTCCCAAAACCATTCGATCTTATCGGAATCGCTTACATTGCTCCTACGTTTTGGGGCAGATTCTTATTGAAAAAGTCCATAGTAGAGATGAGCAAAATTGTTTCAGTTGTCCATTTTAACGCAATAAAAACAGATGGATGGAGAATTAATTTTTCAACAACCCTAATAACTTGACTATAGCCGAGAGTCCGGTCGACTAAATCGCAGCTCCACTAACTCATATTATATTAGAAAAACGGCAAATTAAAAAATTACTTTAAAATCTCGTCCTGACGTCCCATCAATTTGATTCCGAGCCTCGGACCGATCTCTTGAACGATTCGAGAAGCAACGTAGTTTCCCCAACGAGCGGATTTCTCCAAACTGAAACCGTGAGTGAGTCCGTAAAGAACACCCGCCGCAAAACAATCTCCCGCACCGGTCGTATCGATCGGTTTCGTCGGAAATCCGTCAACGTGAGCAACCACTCCGTTCTCCGCAAAATAGGCTCCATTTGCGGAATCGGTCATAAACACGAGAGGGGAAAGACCCGCGATAAACTTAAGGGCTTCCAGCTTGTCTTCCTTTTGAGAAAGGGCTTTGGCTTCTTCCGCGTTGCAGAAAACGATATCAAAGTAATCTTTTGTTAAACGAACAAAGTCTTCTCTGGAACGATTCACACAAAACGGGTCGCTGTATGTGTAAGCCACTTTGACTCCGTTCTTTTTGGATTCTTCCATTGTCAAAAGAGAAGCTTCTTTGGTTCCCTGACCATCCCAGAGATATCCTTCGATATAGGAAATGCCGGAGGACTTGAGTCTGTCCAAATCTACATCCGTTTTTTGTAATGTGATGGAAATTCCCAAGTGAGTGAGCATCGTTCTTTCGGCGTCGGGAGTGGTCAAAACGACGCAGGTTCCGGTATGTCCCTGATCTTCGGGGACCACTTCGAAAAGAATCCCGGCGCGCTCCATGTCCTTCTTATAAAATTCTCCGTAAGTGTCCTTGGAAACTTTTCCGGTGTAGGTTCCGGTTCCTCCGGAATTGGCGAGCGCGATCATCGTGTTTGCCGCGCTTCCCCCGGAACGAAGTTCTTTTTTGCTTCCTTCGAGAGCGGTCAAAACCTCTCCTTGTTTTTCGGAATCGACCAAGGTCATGATTCCTTTCTCAAATCCTAAACGTTTGATAAAAACGTCTTCCGTAGGAACCAAAATATCCACGAGTGCGTTGCCGACTCCGAATACGTCGTAGTGTTTCATCGATTTATCCTTTCCTTTTCCATTCGATCAATTCCCAACCCGTGTCTTCCTGCAGGAAAACGCTTTCGCCTCCCACCTCGCTTTTGAGAAGTTCCAAAAACTCCTCCAACCGTTCGGTGATAACTCCGCTAAATAGAAAATGATCGGTTTTAATAGATGCAATTTTTTGAATATTCGCTTTTAATACGGCAAATGTGATATTGGCGATCAAAAGATCCCATGTTTGCCTCTGGATCTTTTCATGATCGAAGCCGCCCTCTTCCACGGCTAAAACTTCCGAGGAAATATCGTTTTCGTCCCGATTGAAAGCAGCGGATCTCACGCTGTTCGGATCCACATCCACCGCCAAAATAAAGGAAGCTCCCGACTTCGCCGCGGCAATGCTCAAAATCCCGGAACCGGTTCCCACGTCCGCAACCTTTTTACCGAAAAGATTCAAGTTTCCCATTCTTCCCAAAACAAGACGGGTCGTCTCGTGATGTCCGGTTCCAAATGCGAGTCCGGGATTGACGAGTAAAGGGAAAACCCCTTCGGGAGTTGTGCCTAACGCGGTGTCCTTTTCCCAAGTGGGAATTACCCGATAGGAGCCTACGATAAAAGGTTTATAAAATTCTTTATAAGCTTCCTCGTATTCTTTGGTCTCGATCCATCTGGATTCCGAAAAGAAAGCCTCACCAGCATTTACCTTTAGATAGATGAGAATTTTGGTTTCGTTTTCGTTGTCTTCTTCCGCGAGATAGACACGGAATTTCGTATCGTCCGAAATGATTTCTTCGTGCGGAGCACGCGGAACTTCTCGATCAAACAGGATTTCGTAATATCCCACAACTCCTATCTCATCTAAAAAAGCAGTAAAATCCTCCGCGGTTTCTTTAGGGATGCTTAAAATGATTTCTCTGTATTTCAAATCGTCTCTCTGATCTCATCCAGAATTTCCGCATCGACCACAGTGTCACTTAGGTTTTCGTCCTTTAGAACGAAAGCCCGAAAGTCTTTTGCGATCCAAACCCAGATTCCCACAAAAAGAGCCGTGGAAAGCCAACCGCCAAACCTCGATTGAGGAAGAACGAAAAAATTAAAAAGTCCGTGTTGAGTCACTGCGAGTAAAAAAGCCAAAAACAATGCGAGTGGCCGTTCCTTTGGTTCTTTTCGATTGGATTTTACGAACGCTAACGCAAAACATAGATTGATGAGAAAATGCGCGTTCGAAGACCGGATTGTTCTTCCCACAAACATGGCGATTCTATCTTCTTCCTTTGCGGAAAAGATGTAGTTTGCGTTTTCAATTCCAGCAAATCCGAGCGCGACAAATCCTCCGATGAGAACCATTTCTTTTCGAAACTGATATTTCTTCCAATCAAACGCAAAAAGAAGTCCGCAAGAAAGGATCAAAATCCCTTTGCAGAACTCCTCCATCATCCCCGCTTGAATGAACGCGATATGCGCCGTTTGTGTAAGAATGTGCCCGCTACGCTTGGGCGCCGCGATTTTTACATCCGGCCAAAAAATCGGATGCAGTTTCAAAACGATTTCCGTAGATAGATAGCCTAGAAAAAAAGCGAAAAAAATAAGTATGATCTTCCGGCTTGTAATCTTTCCCGGAAACAACAAGATCAAAAAAAATCCCCAAGGAAAAATGGAAAGAAAGCCGAGTAACGCAACATCGAAACTCATAATTCCTCCATATAACGCCCGTCATACATCGTAACAAGCTCTTTCTGAAGAGGGGTAGGCATCGCTTCCGGATCGATGCTTCCGTTCCAAAAAAGTTCCGTGACTCGAACATAACCCCTGGCTCCGGGAGGAGGCATAAGAGGAGAAAGGCTTTCTATCAGTTCCAAAGTCATCTGATCCTGCTCGGGGTACCCGGACGCCTCCACAAGATCCACGTCCACAACCTCTCCATCGGGGGTTACAGTATAAGCGACCACGGAAGAATAATTTCTCGGAGCCCTTCTCCAATATTCCATAAAAGATTCCGGGCCTCTCATCTTTGCGGAGATATAATTCGAATACGTGGAAGGTAATTTTTTTCCACGGACTTGTTTGACTTCTCCTTTGACGCGACCTTCTTCGGCGGGTTTATCTTCGGGAATTTTCTCCCCCTCTTTCTGAGTCGGAGTTTCCGTTCCCGATACGACTCCGCCGTTTAGACCTTTCACTTCGCTCGGGAGATTAGGGTCGATAAAATAGAATTCCAAATTTTCAGGAGTAAAATGAGTTCTTTGTCTTTCCGATTCCTTTTGTTTATTCTTTCTCTGAAGAGTTACCGGTATTATCAAAACCAAAGACATTAGAATCAAATGAAGCAGAACACTATATGATAAATTACTAATAAATGTGCTTCTCGGAGTCATATCGTCCGGTTCCGAACGAAAGGCCCTGCCCAGTAGAAACTTGGAAACGATATGAATTCCTATCATTCCCCCGAGAAAAATCAAAATCGGAATTACGCTCGAAGTGATCTTAAAGAAAGTTTGATCCCGGATCCCCGGTTTTAAACCCATCGACATGAGAAAACGAATTCCATCCGCGGGTTCGAGCCAGGAAAAGAACGAAGTCGAGAGAAATAATAAAAGAAGAAGATATAAAAACAGGATCGAAAAACCTTTCCAGAGATTTCCGATATAAATATGACCCCATCCCGGAAAGATCCAGTCTCTGAATTTGGAATACTTTTGTTTTCGTTTTCCCCATTCCCCCTGAAAGCCAAAATGACGCGCAACCCTCGCCTGCTTTTCAAAAAGTTTCCAAGGTCTTCTGAACAAGAAGAATTGTTTTCCCCTGCTCAAAAGCGTGTCCCCTGCGATCAAAACGGAAAAGAAATACAGAAAACTATCTTCCAAGATTCCGAGTTGTCCGTATTCCAATCGATACGGATCTTGAAAGACTAGTCTCGAAGTTAGATAACCCGCGACAAGAAGGACGAGAATTTTATAGTGAATTCTTTCTATCTTCTCTTCCGGAACGAAAACTTCGGAGTGAAATTTCGACTTACGTTTCCTTTGTATTTTGAGATAAACCGAATGAGCGATTAGGACCAGAAGTCCGATCAAAACATAGAATCCGATCAACCACTCTTTCAAATCCAAAACGAGAGTTCGGACGAAAGTTTCCACAACCGGAAAAAGGATCGCCGAAACTTCCAAAGGATAAAGAACGATCCAGCAGGCAATCTGAAAGAGTAAAGAACCAAAGGCAGAAGAACGAACTTCTCTACCTTTGGGGAAGGCGAAGAGTACGCCGAGAGGGAAAAAAATTCCCAATCCCAGAAAGGGGGAACTCCAGGATAAGAAATTGACTCCGAAGATGACTAGTTTCTTTTTCAGGCAAGGTCTCCTTGGACGTTGCAAAACAGATTTCTATCAACCATTGGACCCGGACAAGGAGCATAGGCAAACAGAAATCCTTCGAAGAGAAGAATTAAAATACTTTATTCCGAAGTCCCGAACGAAATTCTGGACGCATGGAAAAGAAAGAAAGTCTCGATTCTTCATTGAAAGAAATCGTATCCGTCTGCAAACGCAGAGGGTTTGTTTATCCCGGTTCCGAAATTTACGGAGGACTTTCCAATACTTTCGACTATGGTCCTTACGGCGTAGAACTTCTCCAAAATCTGAAACAGCTCTGGTGGAAATTTTTTGTACATCTCCGAGAAGACGTGGTAGGTCTCGATTCCTCCATTCTTCTGAACCCGAAAGTTTGGGAAGCATCCGGTCATGTTTCCAACTTCACCGATCCTTTGATCGATTGTAAAAACTGTAAGACCCGAATCCGCGCGGACAAGTTCCTAGAGGATCAAAAGGGAGAGGGATTCGCGACCGGCCTTACCCTCGAAAAAATGAACCAAGTCATTAAAGAAAATAACTTCTCCTGCCCGAACTGCGGACAAAAAGGAACATTCACCGAAGCGCGAGACTTTAATCTCATGTTCAAAACTTCTCACGGCGCGAGTGCGGAAGATTCCTTGGATATTTATCTCAGACCGGAAACCGCTCAGGGAATTTTTTTAAATTTTAAGAACGTGGTCTCCACCACCAGAAGAAAGATTCCGTTCGGAATCGCTCAGATCGGCAAATCTTTTCGGAACGAAATCATGGCCCGACAATTCGTTTTTAGAACGAGAGAATTCGAGCAGATGGAAATGGAATTCTTTTGCGAACCGGGAACTCAGAAAGAATGGTTTTCTCACTGGGTGAGTTATTGTATGAATTGGCTGACCGAACAGGTCGGAATCAAAAAGGAAAATCTAAGAATTAGAGAACACGAAAAGGAAGAATTATCTTTTTATAGCGAAGGTACTTCCGATATCGAATTCAAATACAACTTCGGTTGGGGAGAACTCTGGGGAATCGCCTCCAGGACAGATTACGATCTAAATCAACACCAAAAATTCTCCGGCGAAGACCTGAAATATCAGGATCAGGTTCAGAATAAAAAATACGTTCCCTTTGTCGTTGAACCCGCATTAGGTGTAAACAGACTTTTTCTCGCCGTCGTCACCGACGCTTACGAAGAAGAAAAACTTCCGGACGGGGAAACAAGAACCGTCCTTCGTTTTTCTCCCAAGATCGCCCCGGTAAAAGCGGCCGTTTTTCCTTTGATGAAAAAAGACGGATTGCCTGAAAAATCCAGAGAAATTTTCGCGGATCTTTCCAAGCTTGGAAGTGTTGAATACGACGACAGCGGTGCGATCGGAAAACGCTATCGTAGGCAGGACGAAATCGGAACCCCTTTTTGTATTACAGTAGATTATGATACTCTAAAGGACGATACCGTTACCGTTAGAGAAAGGGACAGCATGGCTCAGGAAAGAATTCCAGTGGCCCGTCTCAGGAACTGGCTCTTTGAGAGGTTATAAATGGATATCCTTTCGATTCATAAACGATATGATCGAATCCATGTTATAGTCGATTTCTGAGCGTCGTGAAACAGAGCATAGAAAGTCGCGCCAAAATTCAATTACGGAACAGCCAACGGCAAAACAGAACTTGTTAAAATTGCGGCATTTATCAGAATTTCATAATATACACTTTTAGTTCCACAGATTTAAAAATTGTTATCGAAGTTCTGGAAAAAATTATGGAATTCTCTTTAGCACCGAAATAAGAGAATCCCGTTCGTTTTTAAAAGTAGGAGAATAAAAAACGCATGAAAATTTCGGTTCAAAAATTAAGATCGAATGCCGAACTTCCGGTATTACAGACAAAACACGCGGCGGGTTACGACGTTCACGCTTGTTTGGATTCAAATCTAATCTTGGAACCGAACAAAGTGGTTCTCGTTCCAACCGGACTTTCCT
>NZ_CP040840.1:1647500-1680000 GCF_006874765.1 Leptospira weilii | reverse complement strand
CTTTGCAAATTTGCGATCGTTCCCAATTCTTTTGGTAAAACCTTCAGTTCGTTATCGCTTAAATCCAACTCTTTTAAACTCCGGAGTTCTCCGATTTCTTTAGGAATATTCGCGAGTTTATTATAACCCAAATTTAAGGTTTGCAAATTCTGAAGTTGTCCGATCTCTTTAGGCAAAACCGTAAGACGGTTTTCAATTAAATTCAGTCGTTCTAAATTTCGAAGTTTCCCGACCTTCTCTGAAACCACCTGAATCCGGTTATTGCTCAAATCCAAATCTTTTAAATTTTGCAATTTCCCGATTTCTTCGGGAAAAACCGAAACTTTATTATATGAAACATTCAATATTTTTAAATTACTAAGTTCTCCGATTCCTTTCGGTAGAATAGTGAGACGATCTTTACTTAAATTTAAATATTGTAGATTCTGAAGTAGTTTTATTTCTGCCGGAAGAGTCGCTAATTGATTTTTACTCAAGCTCAGCCAACTTAAATTCTGCAGTTGTCCGATTTCGGGAGGAAGTGCTTCAAGTCGATTTCCATATAAATCTAGACTTTGTAATTTTTGCAATCGCTTGATCTCTTCCGGAATCGTCGAGAGTTCGTTGAATGCTAAATTAAGTTCTTGTAAATTTCCCAAATTCCCGACTTCCCAAGGAAGAACCGTAAGCTCTTGAGAACTTAAGACTAGAATTTGGGCATCTTTTGGATTTCGGAGAGCTTTTTTAAAATCTACGTAGATACCTTTATCCAGTCTCTCCGTTTGTTCTTTACAGAAAAAACAAAGAAAAAATAAAAGATGAATCGTCGCAATTTTTTGAATACTAACTAACTTTAAACGAAAGTTCATAAAGCTTCTCTGGATCTTTACTTTGGTTGTAAGATTGATTTTTGTAAAAACTGGAACGTTTGCCCCATTTGAACATTCCTTTTTGAATACCTGTCCGCGCTTGGAAAAACAATCGAGGAATTTTTTTCTTCGGTTTAAAATTTCGAAATCTTCCATTGTTTTCAATCGAACGATCTTTAACTTTAAAGGGAAATTATTTATCTCCAAAATCAACTTCGCAGTTTGGAAGAAGCTTTCGAATCCTTTCTTTTTCTTCGGATGAAAATTCATTTTGATATAATCTCAAAATTTTTAATTTTTTTAGGAATTCGATTTCACTCGGAAGAGTCGTTAGCCGGTTACCATTTAAATTCAACTCTTGTAAATTTTGAAGCTTTGCAATTTCTTTGGGAAGAATCGTAAGTTGGTTGTGAGACAAATCTAACCGTTGTAAATTCTGTAGTTGTAAAATTTCTTTAGGAAGAACTGTGAGTTTATTGTGAAACAAATCCAACCGTTGCAAATTTTGTAGTTGTCCGATTTCACTCGGAAGAGTCGTTAGCTGGTTACCATTTAAATTCAACGTTTGCAAATTTTGAAGTTTTGCAATTTCTTTGGGAAGAATCGTAAGTTGGTTCTGGGACAAATACAACGTTTGTAGATTCTGTAGTTGTCCGATTTCATTAGGAAGAACTGTGAGTTGATTAGCGAGTAAATACAACGTTTGTAGACTCTTCAATTGTCCGATTTCCTTTGGAAGAGTTGTAAGTTGGTTCTCACGTAAATCCAACTTTTGTAACTTCTGAAGTTGTCTCATTTCTTTAGGAAGAGCAGTGAGTTCGTTACTATCCAAATTCAACGTTTGCAAATTTTGTAGTTGTAAAATTTCTTTAGGAAGCGTTGCGAATTGATTAGCGCGTAAATCCAATGCTCTTAATTTCTGTAATTGCCCGATTTCTTCGGAAAGAATTGTAAGTTGATTGCAGCACAAACCCAACATTTGTAAATTTTGTAGTTGTAAAATTTCTTTAGGAAGAACTGTGAGTTTATTGTCAAACAAATCCAACGTTTGCAAATTCTGCAATTCCCCGATCTCTTTCGGAAGGGTTGAGAGTTTTTGGAAACTCAAATTCAAAACTCGAACCTTCAAAGGATTTTGGAGCGCTTTTGTTAAGTCAGTGTAAGTTCCTTGTTCAACTTCCTCTGCTTGTAGCTCGGCAAAAAAACATGCTAGAATGAAAAGGCAGATTGTTATTTTTTGTAAGTGAATCATTGTTAAACGAAATTTCATCGGGGATTTCTCCGTGGGATTTTATTTGGATCGAAAGATGAAATCGATTTTTGTAGAGACTGGGGTGCCTCTTCAATTTGGACATTCTTTTTTATATTTCCGTTTTCGCTTAAAAAAATCGAAAAAATTTTCTTCTGTTTAAATATGAAATGAACCGATTCCTGACATCTGGCCCTAAAACCGATCCATTCACTCGAACGTGAGGACTCTTTGCTTTGTGAAAAATTCGCGATGACATTTTTATCGAAATTTCGGGACAAACTCTTATCATAAAAATTGAATATTTCTAGTGAAAAAACAAATCGGCTCTTCGCAGGAATTCGAAATACAAAGCCAATATTTTTTATAAACCTACTCATCAATCCGAAGTCATACAATTTACATTCCGACTTTTTAGAGGAAGATCCCAACATTCTAATTTTCGAAATAAGTTCATCATAGTATTCTATTCATGCGTCCGAGTAGCAATCGGAAACAACCTCTAAGACTAGAACCCATCTCAAAAACCAACAAATGATAAGTACAATTTATTTTTAAAGCTGTACACAATCGTAAAATAAAAATCACTGAAAGAATGGATTTAAGCAACGATCAATGGAAAATATTGGAGCCTCTGATAATTGAGCCTAACGTTCGTGAAGATGGAAAAGGTCGTCCTCGTATGGATGCTCGTTCAATCTTAAATGGAATTCTTTGGATATTGCGCACAGGAGCTCAGTGGAAGGAATTGCCGGATCGTTATCCTCCATATCAAACATGCCATCGTCGCTTTCAAGAATGGAACCGAAATGGAACGATGCGGAATATGATTCGTAGTTTAGCCTCCGATTTGAAAGAACGCGGAGGAATAGATATAGAAGAATCCTTTATAGACGGCACATTTGTTCCTGCAAAAAAAGGGGTCCAAAAGTGGGGAAAACCAAACGTGGGAAGGGTACAAAGATCATGGCAATCGGAGACAGCCAAGGTCTTCCTATCGCCTTTTGCACGGAAAATGCTTCGCCCCATGAAGTCACGTTAGTGGAGCAAACATTAGAAAATCTTTTTATAGAAGAAAACGATGGAAAATCGAGCGTCTTTTTGCCTGGCTTCAAAACTTTAGAAGACTCGTAGTCCGTTATGAATATTACGATTTTAATTTCGATGGGTTTATTGCTCTCGGATGTGCTATGATCCTTCTTAGGCATTTTTGAGATGGGTTCTAGTAAATATTTTTTTCATGTGAACTCTAACAACTTTGCCTCAACCACATTTCCTTTTTCTAATGCGATTGTGTACGGAGTTTTTCCCTCGGAATTCCAAATTTTTTTATCGGCGCCTTTTTCCAAGAGTAACTGAATGATACCATCACTTCCGAAACGACTCGCGGCGATGTGCAAAGGAGTGATGCCTCCCGGATTTTGGAGAGCATTCGCATCCGCGCCTTTTTCCAAAAGAAGTTCTACGACGGCTTTTTTTCCAGTTGCCACGGCAGAATGCAGAGCTGTGTTTCCGTAGGACAATTTACTTTTGGAAGTGAGGCCAAGATTCGCTCCGGATGAGATTAAAAATTTTACAATTTCCAGATGACCAAAATAAGAAGCAAGATGTAAGGCGGACCAACCGTCGTGGGAAAAGGAATTGATCATATCCGAAGAACCAAAAACCAATCGTTTTGTTTCTTCCAGATCTCCGAGCGCCGCAGCTTCGAAAAGATTTCGGTCGGAGCTAATATCGTATATCTCCTTAGAAATATCTAATTTCCCATAATAAAGAGAAAATAAAACGGGAGTGATTCCCTCATCCGTTAAACTCTGAAAAAGGCTCGGATCTCTTTTTAATAAACCGATTACTTTCGTTTTTTGCCCGCCTGCTATCGCCTGAAAGATCTCTTGCATAGACCACCGTCACTTTTTTTGAAAGAGGATTAGAACCTGTTTTCGGAAAAAATTCAAGAGAATTCTTACATTTTAGCGATTCGATTTTAACGGTTTAGTAAATCAGAATCAATGTAAAGATTCGATCTTTAAAATCTAACTCCGAGAATGTTCAAACGCAAAGCGACGGAGAAAACTCTCTCTTGTTACTACTCGGGCGCATGAAAATGGTACCAAAAATGAACGGACGGTTTTTGCAAAGATATAGAAGCGCTCACAAAATTGAGCCAAATCCGGAATTGTTGTTTTTTGAAGAAGATCTAACATTCTAAATTTTGAAACAAACTTATTACAGCATTCTTTTCATTACGTTTCTTACGTTGGTTTTCTTGTTTTGTGGTAAATGCAAACTTTGCGTCTAACCCACTGTTTTCAAGCCCGGAAGGGGCGCCATCTTGTCTAAACTATTTTGTGAGAAAGGCTATAATAGGAACCAAGTTACTACTGATCCCTATAAAACAGAATGCCGTTCATTTGAGCGCAAATCCCGTGTTTGGGCGCGGAATTTTGGACACTCTATTACGTAGATATGAGTAAATGAATGATTATCCTATTTCAGTTCTATAATATCATAAGGTTGAAGGTCTACCGAAATCGGATTCGGAGTCAACAAGACATTCCCTCTCTCCGTATCAAACATTGTCACACCAGGTTGTTGAAATTGAGTATTTCCCACATATAAAATTTTATCCGATGCAAGAAGAATACTCGATAAACTCGCATCGTAACTGGAAGGAATCGTAAGAAGAGTGGAAATTTTTTCTCCCGTGCTTGGGTTGAATACCTGCAACGTTTTAGTGAATCCGGAATCCAAAACGGAAACATAACCAACCGTATCCGATTTCACCTGTACAGAAAGGATATCTCCGCCCGCGACCGACTCGGAATAAAGGAATCGAGAAACAAAGGAACGAGTCGATAAACGAAACGCGCTCACCCCTCCGTCGATTCGGCTCTGAAATCCCATTCTAGCGGGAGTGGCAACCACAAGATGAGGTTCTCCGAAAAGATCCACGAGTTGCGGCTTACTCACAGGATTGGAACTCGGAAACGTATACACTCCAATTACCGCATCCGTCGCAATACTGATCTCCAATAAAAGAGAGGTAGTGTTCGGAGGAAAATAACCGGAAGGATCGTTTCGATCCAGTCTCTGCACGCACACAAAAAGAGAATCTCCTACTATTTTCAAACCGTTCATCTCGGGAATTCCGTCGGGCATAGCCCCAAGTGAAACAGGTTCCGCATAACTTCCAAGATCGATCGAACCGGTAATCGTCATATATGTCGGATCCACGATCAACAAACGACTGGAACCGTACAGACTCACATAAGCTTTAGACGCACTTGCAAATTCCATATCCACAGGGTTGACTTTCAATCCGAGCGAAAGCTCCGAGACCGTGATAAATCCGTAGCTCGGTTCGAGAACTTGTATGCTATCCCGATTGAGTCGATTCAACACATACACTCTTCCGATCCCGAAGCGAGCAACCGCGTCGGAGTGAATCGGAGTCAAACCCGGATAACTGTAACGCAGAGAAGAATTGATTACTTTAAAACGACCGCCCCCTCCAAAATCCGTAGTTACGACTCCTATATTACCGGGAGAGTTTTGAATCAGAAGAAGACTCAAGAAAGACGGCCTTTCGATGTCCTTGCAAAATACATTCAAAAAAAAGAATACAATTAAAATATTAAGTCTTGAATTCATCTCAAAACCTCACACTCAGAGTCGCGTACCAACTTCTCCCCGGAAGCGGATAACCGATCAGGTCCGAAACTCTTCGATCCGTAAAATTCTTAACCTCGAAGGTTAAAAGGAACTCCTTTGCGGGAGCGGATTCTTTCGAATTTCCGAGAGAATCCTTTACCGGTTCTCCCGGTTCGCTGTACAAAACCCAAGTGAAGAAATAATTCCAAATCTGTCTCGCGGGAATGTAGTTTACGTATTCGTTTGTTCTATCTCGAAACACCGCGCCGATATACAACAATTCGATCCCGATTTCCGATCTTTTTCCTTTCCGGGAAAGAGTGCTCGCAAACTCGTGTCTCGACCTCAAAGGAAGAATTTTTCCGCGTAGGTACACGGAAGAGGAAGTGTTAATCGCATCCTGATAGGTATAATTAAACAAAAATTTAATCCCGTATTTCCAATCTATCCGATGGGAGAACTCGACCCCTCTGATCCGCGCGGAATCCACGTTCTCCGGCCTCAGGGTAAATTGAGAATTCGGAAGAAACAAAATCATATCTTTGATATCTTTGGAAAAGTAAGAGACACTTGTCTTCGTTTTCAAGTGAGAATGATTCGTTTTGAACACAAATCCGGCGTCCCCGTTGCCGCTTTTTTCGGGTCTCAGATTCGGATTTGCGATGATACTCCCCTGTTCTCCGAACATTTCCAAAAAGGAAGGAATTCTATATTGTTTGGAAACGTTCGCCTGAAATTGAATGTCCCAAGTTTCCTTTTCGAACAACTTCCATACAAAACCGAATTTAGGATTTGTGAATGTAGTTTTTTTCTGATCTCCCGCCAAGGGATCCTGTCTTCTATACCAAGGTTCTTCCGAAGGAAAACGATCCTTGTAGTGATCCCAAGTCACGGAAGGAATCAAAAGAACCTTCGCGTTCCAAAGGCGGACTTCGTCTTCCAAACGAAAGGAAGAATACATTCTTTCTTTTAAAGGCTCCGCTCTTCCGATAACATTGGAAGGAGTCAGCCTATTGCGATCAAAGGATTCCTTTTCCAAAGAAACAAACGCTCTTAGGATCTGGTAATAATCCGTAAGATACAAAGTGGGTATCAGTTGAACTCCCATCTGTCTGATTTCCGCTCTGGAATTCGGGGTTCCTTTGGAAAATTCGGAGCCGGGATCGAAAAGATCGTCCTTGGCCGCGGTATAAAAACTTCTCGTTTCCAATCGAAACGAATCGACGAACAATCCTTTCGTGTCCGTCGCAAACGAACCCATGTATCGATCGTATTTTCTATGAACCCGATTCGTTTGGTTGGAACCCGGTCCGGGAAGACCATGAATTCTATGATTGAAGTCGTTTAATAATTTCAGTTCCGTTTTGCCGATTTGATACTTGAGCGTACCGAAAAGCGCCGCTCTTTCGAACGCCGCGTTCCTTCTCCGATCAATCGTATCGTCTAATGTGTTTAAAACTACGGTCCCGTGATCGTTTTTAAAAGAAAAGTTCTGATCCGATTTTTCGCCGAGCGCCAAAAAACTCGCCCCGACTCCGTTGTACGTTCCGGTATGCGAAAGACTCGCCTTACCGGTATTAAACGAACCTCCTCCGATGTTGATTCTCGTTCTGGGTTTGTTCGTGTCCTTTCTCGTGACGAGATTGACGCCGCCACCGATCGCGGATCCGGAAAATCCGATCGGATTCCCCGATCGGTAGACTTCCACGCTTTCCAAACTATCAAAGGGCAAATCCGCGAGATTGACTTCTCCGCCTTGAGAATTATTCAGAGGAATTCCATCCAAATAGATCCTGGATTGATTGGGGTTCGTGCCTCGGATGGAAAGTGTGGAATAGGAACCCAAGCCCCCGAAGGATCTGACCCTGAGTCCGGCCTCTCTTTCCAAAACCTCGGGCAAGGACGTATAACGCGCGGAAGTTTCGTCGAGTTTGATCGCGGATTGAAATCCGCTCGGATTGGATCGAAAGTTTTGGGAACCAGAGTCGGAAACCTTTCCGATCACCCGGACGGTTTCTGCCTTTTGAACCGAATCCGTTTTTTGAGCGATCTTGGAGCTTGAATTATCCCGAGCGGCAATCCCAGAAACAAAAATAGAAAAAAACAGTATTATAGAATATTCTAAAAGTCGAATGTATTTTATCGATCCCATTTTTCGCCCGAACGCAAGAAGGGAGAGAAAAATCGGAGGAACCCATCGTACGAAAACCTATTTTTCAAACCCGACCTTAGCTCCCGAAAGTCCCATCAGTTTGTTTCACTTGTTAGGTCTTCTGGCTCTCGCCGACTTCGCGCCCTTCCCGCGTTTAAAGCAGTGGTATTTTTGCGAAACCTTGGTTGGCGATTACAGCTGCGGGTTCAGCTCCGGACTTAAACCGGATTCCCTTCCTTTTTACGAGGATGAACAAGTTTGTATTCCAGAGTTTCGAAGCGGGACTCAGCGAGCAAGAGAATTCTATGAAAAAGGAAGGAAAGATTCGACGAGAGGCACTGGGAGTCTCAGTTATTTTACGGATAAAACTCGCTCTTGTTCAATTCCAGATTTGGCACTTCGAAAAGGAGCTTACGAATCCTTTTTTAAATTCGGAGTCTGAAATAGAATGAAAAGGAGTGTGTTTACCGCAATACGTAATATTCAAAGATTACCGTTATTACGTTAGTGAAAACATCCTTAAGGGCGGATCCGTAATTCCCATTTTTTAAACCGCTTTGCCATACAATCCCTGATTTTACCAATCCTACTTTATTGCGCATTTTGGAAGAAGCTCCTGAATCTCTCTTTCCTCTTGAGACGAAAGTTTATTTCTATTCGAAAGATAACCTGTCAAATATAAAGTTCGCAAATTTTGAAGTTGTCTAATCTCCTTAGGCAGAGTTCTAAGTCGATTATTAAGTAAATGTAACGTTTTCAGATTTCTAAGTTGTCCAATCTCCTTAGGAAGAATTCTAAGTTCATTATTTTCCAAGTTCAAAATACCGACATTCATAGTATTTTGAAGGGCCTCCGTTAAGTTATCGTAGGTTTGCATTCTAATTTTTGTGAATTTATATACTCCTACTAGAAGGAGAAAAAAAGTAAACCTATGATTCCAAGCGTTACTTTTCGTAAACTGATACGGTATTTATTTGAATCCATAATTTCGCCCATTGATCCAGATTCGTTTTTTATAAAAACAATGTTTCATCGATCAGGCAACTTTCATTCATATTTTATTTTCGGACTACGTTTTGTACTATTTCATATCGGTTTATACTTTAAATTAACGTGAGTCGGCGTAGGAAATCCATGATTCATTTTTTTGAAAAAAGTCGGAATCTGAACTTTGTAAATCGATTCTTAAAATATGGAGCTATCGTAAATCACGATTTTACGAACAAATTCTGAAATTGTAGAAATCTCTACTTTTAGAAAATTATTTCTCATTTTCTTACGACCCTGCTCACGTTAGATTAATATGATTCTCGGACGTAAGACAATTTCGATTGTTTACTGACTCCAAGCTTTTTTGATATTCCGTAACATGTGTAGCCTCTCCGCAGCAGATCGATTCCCTTCCATCGCGTTACGTACCGTTTGCAGATATTTTTTGTCGCTGACGTTCGTATCCGCGAGCATTCCGATCTCGTCCCGGATCCTAAACGAGTCGTAAACTTCGGAGCTTTTCATTCTATTCTAATTTTATAATCCTATTTTGAATCTCGAAAAGACAACAAAGAACAGGGGCGGTTTTTACTTCTTATTTAAGAATTCCGCGGATAGTTCCTTTCGAATTTTCGTTTTAAAACGGGGAAACGATCGGTTATCGAGACTCGCACAAATCCTTCAGGGCCTTTAACGCCTTCGGCCACATATCTTCGAACATGGCTTTGTATTCCTCGACGATTTGCATCTCGACGATCAGCTCCGTTTTTCCGGCGTCTTGTTCTTTGAACGTGTAATTCTCGAAAGCGGGAGTCCACTTTTTCACCTCTTCGCTTTCCGTATCGACGACTCCGTTAACGATCATTCCGAGATGTTCGATCGAAATGAACTTATGCTCGATATTTTCTTTAATTCGACTGTACATACCTTGTAAGTTACCGTTATCGTCCGCCCCCACAAAACGAATGATACTTCCCTTTTCCCAACTACCTTCAAAGTAAGAACCTGTGTGAAACGCTTCCGTCCAAATCCGATAGGTATTGTCCTCGAGCATTTTGTTCCATACGGTTTTCGCGTCCGCGTGAATCAAGGTTGAAAAACTGATCGTTTCCATTTGCAACTTTCCCTTTCTCTCATTTACTTTTTATAAGGAACACGCTTGTGAAAATCAAATCTATTTTTGTATTCCTTCGAACGAATTTATTTTAACGTAAGTTCGACGTAAGGAAAGAGTAAAAGTTGTACATTGTCTTTGGATCTCAAATTCAAAGAAGGTTTTTTTGGAAAAAAGAAAATGCGACTAAACCGCTTAATAGATTAACGGCCCACTCCTATGTCGAGTATGTTGAATCTGACAGATATTTTTGAGTTCATCATTTACGGATTCAATGATTGCCCTTTTTCTTAAAAGAATCTTGTCGATTAAGGACATTCATTTATTTTCATATTCTTTTTTATTTCTATCAAATAGAAATTTTTAAATTCTCTATAATGAGAAAGATGAAAATAAACCGCAATTGTTGCTACTTCACTCAGGCTTAACTGAAATTTTCGGTTTCTCTTTCGAACCACCGGACAAAAGTATTTTCACGTTCCAGTTTATTTTTTGTTGTGTACAATTAATCGTCTATCGCGCAAAATATCTCTGTCAGATCCATATTTAACCCTTTTCTTGCTAGAAATTTGGTTCAATATGTGATCTGGCTTTTCTGTACAAGATCTTTCCCTTTTTTTCCCTTACGACCCTGCTCACGTTAATTTAATTCGGAATACTATTTTTTTGAAGATACGGAGTCCCGTAATGGATTAATAATATGATTAGTAAAGATGATGTTGCAAAAGCGAATATTTGAACTGGTAAATAAAATAAGAAATATTGATAGTGATCTTCCGAATAAACTTCAGGCCAAATAAGAAAAATCGTCCAAATAGAAAGAAATATAAAAATTACAGAAATAGTTAAGAATAATTTTCTAAAAAATTTATGTAAATGGTTTTGCTTTAAAATCCATATAGCGCACTTCCAATGAAAAATGGAAAGTATAGACCAAATCACGTAATAGCATAGGAAAGAAAAATCAATAAATTCCGTAGAATAGCGTTCAAAAACTATATGAATAATCCCATACGATAGGACATATGCAATTAAGCTTGCCTGCCCTATTACGAGAATTACGAACCAGTTTACAATATCAAATGAATTCAGTTCATGACCAACGGCTCGCAAATAAGGTTCGTCTGACATTATTCCCCAAAAGCCTAAGAGTTAAGATTATTACAAAACTACCCCATTGTGATTTCCTTAATATATTTATAAATTTATTCATTTCCTTCTAAAAATTCAAGCCAACTCACGCCTAACTTCGGATATACGACTATTTCCAAAAGTATGTATTCCGCTTTTTCGGACTCAGCGAGCAAGAGAGTTCAATTTCTCATACTACGTATGAGAGCCATTCGCCACGCTCCGCAGCTCATTGGCTGAAACGCTCTCTACCATAACCAACCCCACAAATTAAGAAGGCTTTTGGGATAATAGGATCGAAAACTGATATTTTTGGTAGTGTTCCGACAAGAATGCGGCTTTTTACTTGCAAAAAGTATGATTTTCTGATAGAGAAAAATTTCCCGAGTCTTTCCGCCTCCACCCCCACCCAAAAATAAGGGTGGGAACTAAGTTTCACGGGGGATTTTGTCGTAATTCCGACAGATTTATCTTCGGATCCAAGTACTTATGGGGTTGGTTATGGCTCTCTATGGATCGCGTTTCATGGCAAAATCGATCCGTCGTCCGCTATCTTAGGCCCCTTACCTGGAAAATCTTCCTTGGTTAATTTTTTCATCAGATGAATCGTTTTCTTTTCGGGATCGAACTCCGGAATCGAAGCCGAGTCGAGTTGTAAGGGAATAACCTTACCTTTTACGAACTTGCCTTGAACATCCACTTCCACTTCAAGGACAAGAGAATAACCGACAATTCCTTTGGAAGAAAGAGCCCTATAACCCATAAAGTTACCGAGAGAATAAGCGATCAACCTTCCCTTATACAATTCCATCGCACGCACCAAATGAGGACCATGACCGATCACCAAATCCGCACCCGCATCGATCAGAGAATGACTAAACTCGACTAAGTTTCCTCTGTATTCTCCGTAAAAACGTTCCATCTGATTTTTAACGTGAAGAGCCGGACCACCTTCCGCTCCACCGTGAAATGAAATAAAAACGAGTTGGGCTTTTTTCTTCGCTTCCTTTACGAGAGCGACACCCGCTCCGATTTCGTTCACGTTGTTATGCGACTTCAGATGAGAAAAACCGATCCAAGCCACGGAAATACCTTTCACGTTCATATACGTAATCATTCCCTTTTTACCGGTATAACGAATTCCGGCATCAGAAAGATTTTTCTGAGTGTCTTCGAAACCCTGCTCGTGAAAATCCAAAGAATGATTATTAGCAATACTTAAAATATCAAATCCGACCTCCTTTAAAATCTTCGCGTAAGAAGGAGGCGTTCTGAACGCGAAGATCATTTTTCTGGAAGTATCCTTGGAAGTGTTCGGATAATTCGTCAGAGTACTTTCAAAATTCCCGAAAAGAACATCCGCACCCTTAAGATAACTCTCCACCTTTCCGAACAAAAACGATCTCGGATCCTGAATTTTCAAAGGTTGGGGAAAATTCGTACCCGGAACCATATCACCCACAGCTTTGATTTTAATTGTGGTATCAGTCTTGGAATCCGCAGAAAGTTTGAACGAAAAAAGAAAGGAAACGAACAGAATGGAAAAAATTACACTTTGTTTCATGTCCTTTCATGAGTTTCAAGAGAAAGCTACTCGTAAAGTAGAATTTCTATCAAAGGAATCCCGATTCGGTCCGATAGACTAGTAGAATGGAAAAAATCCCCTGCAATACCTGCGGCTCTTCCAAATTTAAACCCCTCTTTGCCAAATCCAATCATAAGAACGAACTTTTTCATATCGTACAATGTAAATATTGCGCTCTCGTACAGGTAAATCCTCAACCTTCTCCGAAAGAAGTGGCCTCCTATTATTCGGAAGAATATTTTTTAAAACGAAGCGACCGAGGTTATGACAATTATTTTTCGAATTCGATCAGAAACGACATCTCTAGAGTATTCGAACTCAACTTGAAAGATCTGGATTTTCAGACCTGGGAAAATACCTTGCGAACTGAAAAGCGTTGTCTTGATGTCGGTTGCGCGGCCGGTTATTTTGTAGACTACATGCAAAGGAGAGGATGGGATTCCCATGGAATGGACATCGCCGAAACCCCCGTCAAATTTGCCCGCGAAAAATTAAAGCTCAAAGTGGAACAAATCGACTTTTTGGAATGGAAGCCTTCCGAAACGGAAAAGTTCGATCTAATCACTCTCTGGGCTTCTATCGAACATCTTCACAAACCCAAAGAAACATTAGAGAAAATTTATACGCACCTCAAACCCGAAGGAAGAATCATCCTCTCCACCTGTAGATGGGGAACTCTCGCAAAACTGCAAGGCCCTTCCTGGAGATACTTGAACGTTCCTGAACATCTTTATTACTATTCACTGCCTGGAATCGTAAAACTCTGCGATTCTCTCGGGTTTCAAAAGAAAAAACACGTCACATACGGAAGCGGACTTACAACAAAAAAAGAAGCTTCCTTATTTTATAAAACCCTAAAACACATCGCCGATCCCACGGTAAAGCTCCTGGACCAAGGCGATATGATGGCCCTATGTTTCGGAAAATAAGAAACTCCAAAATAGAAGTGGGATAAAAAAGAACTTTTTTTCGCACAAAATCTCGTCAAATTATTTCAGAAAAACCTAAAATACGACCCATAACGTCCGATTCACAAACAAAACCCTCATTCAAATCAGGGGAAAGTATACTGTGACGACTTTATTTTCAAGGCGGAGATTTTAAGTTTTTCTTGCCATTTTAGAGATGGCAGTCGCAATTTTTAGTTCTGATGGTATTAGAAGAATCGTTAAGTTCAAATAGATTGATTCCAATCGAATAAGCGATTCCCAATACTAAACCGTGCTTGAGGTGCTTCCTTTGAAAAATACAATTGAAAAGAATATCGCCTACGGATTGACCGGGATTGTCGTATTGAACTTCATTATGATCGGATCCGCATATTACACATTGAAACAATCCTTGGAACTCAAAAGATGGGAAGTGCATACCCGAGAAGTGCTTTTGAGCATAGAAGAAACTTTTTCCGCTTTTAACGAAACCCATGCCGTCTTAAGAGCTTATATTTTATATCTGGACCAAGAACAACTAAACGCTTATTTCAAAAACAAAAGCCTGGTTTTGGAACGAACTGGAAAACTTCGAAAAAGCATGATCGATCACCCTGGCCAACAACAAAGGCTTTCTCTCATAGAAACCTACTTGAGCGAAAAGTTTTCCTACATGGACAAATTGATTTCGATGAGAAAACACGCATCCATGCAAAATTATTTGGCACTATTTCGCTCCGCACAGGGAAAAGACCTATCGGAAAAAATCAAATCCCTCATTCAGGATATAAAAGCGGAGGAATTTCGACTCCTAGACATACGAACAAACAATTCGAAAATGCATCTGGCGATATCGGTCACTCTGCTTTTCTCCGGAATCACATTGAATCTTCTTTTCATTTTCCTTCAAAACTGGTCTATCTATAAGGAAAGTCAACGTCGTCAAAAAGCGGAAAGCGTATTGGAAGTATCCAATCAGAATCTCAAAACTTATTCGGAGCGATTGGAAAGATCCAATAAGGACTTAGAAGCATTTTCCTATTCCGTTTCGCACGACCTTCGCTCTCCGATTCGAGGAATATTAGGATTTTCTAAAATTTTACTCGAAGATTACGGAACGGAACTCGGGGAGGAAAGCCGTAGAATCGTCAACATCATCATTCAAAGCTCCGAGAACATGGGAGAACTCATAGACGATCTTCTGGAATATTCAAGATTGGGAAGAAAAGAACCCATATTCTCCATTGTGAATATGCGGGTTATGGTAGAAAAGATTCTGGAAGAAATGGCGAACTATTATCCGAGTATAAAAATGGAAACTATTGTGGGCGATCTTCCCCCTACAAAAGGAGACTCCGGTCTCCTTAAACAACTTTTATTCAATTTGATTTCCAATTCCTTCAAATATTCCAAAAAGAAAGAAAATCCGAAAATCGAAATCGGATCGTATCAAAACAACGGAGAGACCGTATTTTTTGTAAAAGACAACGGCGCGGGATTCGATATGAAATACCAACATAAACTATTCAATATTTTTCAGAGGCTACATCACGCAGACCAGTTCGAAGGAACCGGAGTCGGACTTGCCATCGTAAAAAGAGTGATCGAAAGACATAACGGTAAGGTTTGGGGAAATAGCAAATTGAACGAAGGCGCTTGTTTTTATTTTACCCTAGGAGTTGACGACAATCATGTATGATCCTCAGGACCAACCAATCTCGATCCTATACGCGGAAGACAATCCGCAAGACTCCGAACTTACTCTCAGAAGCTTAAAAAGACACAATCTCGCGAATCAGGTGAAACTCGTCAGAGACGGCGAAGAAGCCCTGGAATATTTATATGCGACCGGACGTTACGAAAATCGGGACAAAACACAATTACCTTCCCTAATTCTTTTAGATTTGAAGATGCCCAAAGTGGACGGAATCGAAGTGCTTCGAAGGGTAAGAAGCGAGGAATTTACGAAATTGCTTCCCGTGGTTATCCTAACTTCTTCCGCCGAAGAAAAGGACATCGTGGAGAGTTATAGACTCGGAGTGAACAGTTACGTCGTAAAACCTCTCGATTTCGACAAGTTTAGCGAAGTAGCCAGTGAGATAGGATTCTATTGGATTTTAGTGAATCAATTTATAGGTAGATGATTTTTCAGTCGGATTGTTTGTCGCAAAGCAGTTAAAAATAAAAACCAATCCGTAACAATCGAATGGAAAGACAGTCAAGATATAAATCATCTAAACTCTTTTTGCTTGTCATTCGTCAGAAGGACCTATCTATTGATCGGAATTAGGTCCTCAAGCGATGAAATTCCATTTTTGGTTCTTTCTACTTCTCGTTCTACAATGTGCCACTTATTCAACATCGAGTTATTCTCAATTTGAACAGGAAAAACTCGTAAACCTAAATAGCGTCTCTTCGAATCAACTCAGTCTTTTGACCGCCCGGTATTTGAAAAGCAACGACCTCTACGACAAGTTCGAAAAATATCCCCTAGTGGTAATTTACGATCTGGACAATGACTTGATCACAAATAAGTCTAGAAATCTTGCCTACTATCTTTCCGAACTCTGTTATCTCACGGGAAACTCTTTGGATATGGAAGATTCCCAATTCGCAAAGATGTATGCTTCCGCATTAGTTTATGCGTATACGTACTTGTTCGATAAAAAGGCTTCTCCGGCGCCAGACCCGTTCTCCGCGGAATTTAGATTTGCTTTGTTCACTTACAATCGTTCTCTAGCGCAACTGGTGCGTTACGCCAAAAAAAATCGGAAGTTGGCCGCAGTTACCGACTTAAATCTTCCTCTGATTCGAGGAACCTTACAGATGTCGAGCGCGGAAGTGGAAACAGCTTGGAGTCCTCAAAATTTTCTGCAAATCGAAGTTACTTACGACTATCGTGTCAAAGGTTTTTCCAATCATATCAGCAAGTACGGAATCGGAACTCCGGTAATTCTCAACCGTAATTTTCCGGAAAAAGAATCCCGGGAAAGAATCAAATACGAATTCATCAACGGAGTCGGACAGGCTTATCCCGCAACCGCATTCGTAAGCTTGGAGGAATCGTATTTAGGAAACAGAGACCTTACGAGCTTACGCGCTAAAATTCATGTCTATGATCCCGTTTTCCGAGATCAAATCACGTTAGACGGAATAAACCTACCCATGGAAAGCGATACGACCACTCCCCTCGCTTATATGTTAACGATTGCGCAACAAAAAGACAATTTACTGGCAATCTTTGACGGAGAAACCGGTATGTCCAGAAAGGGACTCTATCTCGTTTATCCCTATCATAAGGATAAAATTCCGGTTGTGTTTCTTCACGGTTTGGCGTCCTCGCCTTTCATTTGGTTTCCGATGATAAACGAACTCCTTTCCGATCCGGAAATTAAGGCGAAATACCAATTCTGGGTATATTGGTATCCCACGGTAAATCCGATCCTTTTTTCCGCAGCGGACTTTAGAGATACTTTATACGATCTTAGAAAGACTTACGACCCGAACAACGAACACAAAAGTTTCGATCAAACCGTTTTAGTCGGCCACAGTATGGGCGGATTGATTGTAAAATTAGCCGTGACACACAGTAACAAAGAACAATGGATGGACGCGGCCAAGGTTCCCTATTCCGTGTTCGACACGATAAACGAAGAAACCAAAAAAGAAATCAGCAGACTGATGGATTTCGATCCGGTACCTTTCGTAAAAAGAGCGATCTTCATAGCCACTCCGCACAAAGGATCGAATTTAGCGGAAGGAATTTTAAGTTCGATCGCAAGATTCCTTTTTATCATTCCCAAAGAAGTAGTCAAAAAATTCGAAGAAGGTTACAAATTTCTAAATCCTAACTACAAAAAAGGAGATATAGTTCCAAAAGTGTACGGAGTCGACGGACTTGCACCCAAAAGCCTTTTTATGAAAGTGACGAAAGACTACAAACCGCAAGTAAAGTTCCATTCCATTATCGGAAATTCTAAACTCGCCGATCTGAATTGGATCAGCGATACGGTCGTTCCGTATGAAAGTTCTCATCTGGAAAACTCGGAATCGGAAACGCTGATTCAGTCAGAACATTCGGTGCAAAATTATCCTCCTACTTTTTTAGAAGTAAAAAGAATTTTAAAAGAGCACACCCCATAAAACGATGTTTTAGCTCGTAAAATTGACACTCCGTTTTCGAAGTATGTTTCAAAATACGATTGTTTCAAAAACTTAGCGGCGTTACAACCGCACTTTTTCAGCCGTTAAAAAACGATTTGTTCGAACTCATAGCGCAATGACAAAGTATATTTCCAGGCAGATGTATGCGAACAAAGACTTACTATTCGAACGCATGAAAATGATACTCGAAAACAAGCGGCCGGTTTTGCAAAAGTAGAGAGGTTCTCAAAAATTAAGTTAAATCGGGAATTCCAGACTTTTTAGAGGAAGATTCTAATTTTCGAAATAAGTTTATCATAACGTGAGTTCGGCGTAAGAAAAATTGGGCGAATAAGAAACTAAAGCGCAACGACTCCCTAACTAAGGATCGCGCTGATTTCACAACAAGTTGTGAGCCACTCACGACGCGTTTGCTGAAACATAGAATCGCTTTCGCATTTGTTATATCGAACTCACGTTATCGTAGTATTGTCCGAATAACAACTTTCAAAAATCAATCAATTTTTAACACATTCACTTTTAAGAATATTATTTTTTCTTAATTCTTCAGCCTTGTCGATGCTTCTCTGTCGGTTTTCGAGCATCGCTTTTTCCACTCTCAGCCGAGCCTCTTCAAAACCCTTTTCGTCCAAATCTCTAGGGATATAAATCGGCTCTCCGTACGAAACCACAAAAGTAGTGAACGGTTTCGGAATTCTATGTTTGTCCCAAGCTCTTTCGGCAACCCATTGACGAGTACATTCATAATGAAACGGAACGATCGGAACTTGAGAAATCTGAGCGGAAGCGATCAAGCCGGGTTGTACGACTAACGCCGGCCCCCTAGGCCCATCGGGTGTAATCGCCGCAGGAAGATTTTTTTTAAGATGAGTAATCAATGCTTTGAGAGCTTTGGAACCCCCCTTAGAAGAACTACCTCGAACGCTGCAATTACCGAATCGATGAACAACCTGATTGATAAAGTCTCCGTCTTTGGATTCGGAAATGAGAACGGCCACTCCTAAGTTTCGGTTGAGATAAGGAGAATATAAAACATTCGTATGCCAAGCGGAAAGAATATAGGTTTTTTTTTCCCTACGAATTTTCTCGATACTTTCGTTTCCTATATTGATTCTTCGAGAAGTAAACCCGATCAGTTTCTGTAGATTGACTACGAGGAACGGAATGAGCCAAATTAAAAATTTTCTTTTAAGAGACCGCTTTTCGTTTTTATGAGTGATAGAACGTTCTTCCATGTAAGCACGAGATTTTTCTGAATTTGGAAATTCATCATCTCTTTTTTTGGTTTATAATTTAGGGAGGGAACCCCTGCGTTTTATACAAAGAAGAAAATTCTTTCTCCCTAGGAAATAAAATCAATATGCCTGCAAAAAAGATTCCCATTCCGATCCAATGAACATAGGACGCCGTCATGAAATAAAAGACGCCGTTGATGACATAGCCTGCGTCTAAAAAAATCACGGAAAAAATTTTAGACTGAGAATAAGATACGAATTTTTCTTTCGGTCCCAAATGATCCGGAATCATTTTCTTTTTAGCAAAAAATAAAGGAATATACCAAGAGATCGGTAAAAGGAAAACCGTGGCTCCCAAAATAATTCCGCTACTATCCCCGGATAAACTTCCGTTCGGACTTGTAAAAAACACAAAAACGCCACCGAACAAAACCAAACCGATTAACAGAGCGGAATAAATGATCTTCAGGTTTTTCATCGTGCCCGGAAATATAGTTCTATCTTATTATCTGTCAAGTTTTTACAAAAAAATCCCCGAAAGAAGCTTTCATCGAAGATAGAAACCAAATTCGAATTTTAAATTCAGATTTTTCTATTTTTCTTTCGAATATTCCACAAAAAAAACCGGAAATATAAAATTTAAAGAATTCAAAAATTCTGTGGACTTTAAGTAAGAACTTTTGTACAGAGTTTGAAACAAAAATAGGTTTTAAACAATGGAATCCAATTTACTGACAAAGATATTTCTTCCGGCCGCGTTAGGTATCATCATGCTCGGAATGGGAATGACTCTCACCATCGCCGACTTCAAACGAATTTTCGTCCTTCCCAAAGCGGTGCTCACGGGGTTAACATTGCAGCTTCTGCTTTTGCCGATCACTGGATGGCTAATCGCAAGCGTCTCCGGACTTTCGGGAGAACTTTCCGTAGGTTTGATTCTTTTAGCGATCTGCCCGGGAGGAGCGACTTCCAACCTTATCACTCATCTTGCAAAAGGAGACGTCGCCCTTTCTATAACGTTAACCGCAATCACAAGCTGTATCACCGTTCTCTCGATCCCCTTCCTTTTAAATATGTCCATGCGCCATTTTCTCGGAGCCGGACAAATAATCGAACTCAACATTCCTCAGACGATTCTCCAAATCTTTCTGATTACCGTATTACCGGTGTCGATCGGGATGATTCTCAATTCGAAAAAACCGGAATTTTCCCGAAAGTTCGAAAAAACGATAAAAGTTCTTTCCGGAATTTTTCTGATCCTAATCATCACGGGCGCCATTGTTCGAGAAAGGCAAAACATTGTACCATTTTTCATCCAGGTGGGTCCCGCTTCCTTGGCACTCAATCTAATTACGATGACATTGGGTTATCTGGGGGCGACTCTGATGAAGGTGACGCATTCCCAAAGAACTTCCATCACGATCGAAGTGGGAATTCAGAACGGAACCTTGGGAATTGCGATCGCAAGCACAATCCTAAACAATCCGGCAATGGCGATTCCGTCTGCAATTTACAGCTTGATTATGTTTGCCACGGGAGGGCTTTTTTCTATCTGGATGCATAGAATTCCGAATCAAACTTAAGAGAAAACGATCATAGATCGAAAACCCGGAAAGATATTCGTCAAAATCGCATTTTTGTCTTTCTTCGTAGTTCCAATTCATTGTACGAGGATCGGATTCCACAGAGACGCAATTCGGAAAAAAATCGATTTTGGCAACGAAGAAACTCTCAGGCTCCGCATGACGTAAAAGTTTCCAACGAAGAATTAATCGAACTTTTCTCCGCTTAGAATCAAGAATTAGAATATTATAAAATAAAGATTCACTTAAGCGACGTCAACGTCCGGGCTTGGACGGAAATGGCGATCATGGATCAGATTTTTTTTAACGGATTCGCCCGACCAATGCGACCGACTTCTTGCAATTGCCGGAGGGAAATTAAGCGACACGGCTTTCGAACTCGTTCTTGTATTTTTTACAATCCCGAGTTTTCAGATTTTCGAAGCTGTAAAAACAAAAATCGGAAGGAGAGGGTTTTAGTTCAAATCAGAACGATTCCCCAATAGAGTTTTTGAAAAATTCCATAGTGGAGTTAAAAAAACTACTCTAATCGCCAATTTGAATGAAACGGAAACAGAAGGAAAATTAATTTTTCAACAACTCTATTGGTTATCCGAAGGAGCCCAAAAAACTCTCACTCTTCTGGAATACAAACATTCCTTCTTTTTGAGCAATTGTTATGTTCAGATCCAAAAAGTCAAAGAATGGAAGCGGGAATCTCTTTCTTTCCTTCCGTTAACAAAAAAGCTTTTTTAAAAACCCTTGGAAATAAGAGATGGATTTATGGAATCCAAATGGAAACCTTTTTGGGGAATCTCTCTCGTATTAGCGGGAGCTGTTTTCTTTTCTGCAAAGGCGATCTTTGTCAAATTGGTCTATCGATACAATATCGATTCGACCACGGCACTCACACTCAGAATGTTATTTGCAATTCCGTTTTTCGCTTGGATCGCCTACCGATCCGGAAATATGAACAAAGACTTCGTTCTCACAAAAAAAGATTGGGGCTTAATTTTGGTTCTCAGCTTTTTAGGTTATTACCTGGCGAGCCTATTCGACTTTATAGGTTTGGAATATATCTCGGCGGGTTTGGAAAGAATCACCTTATTCGTATATCCTACGATCGTCCTCATTATCGGTTCTATTCTTTTCAAAAGGAAAATCAAAAGAGCGGAAATATTTGCAATCCTTCTCACATATTCCGGAATCGTGGTCGCATTCATAGGAGACATTCAGGCCGAAGGACCAAATACAACGAAAGGTGTGCTATTCATACTCGGATCGGCGATCGCTTACGCTTTATACCTCGTAGGAAGCGAATCTTTGATCCCGAAACTCGGTTCGGTTCGATTCACTTCCTATCTAATGCTTTTATCCGGTTCGATCGTAATAATTCATTTTCTTATCACTCGCCACCCTGCCTCTCTGATCCAGCCTACTAACGTATATTTATACGGACTGGCTCTCGGAGTTTTAACGACCGTAATTCCGGCTTATTTCACCACGGAAGGAATTCGAATGATCGGTTCCGGAAAAGCGGCGATTGTGGGTTCTGTGGGCCCGATGTCTACGATTTTACTTGCTTGGATATTTCTCGGAGAACCGATCACTTTTTCCGGACTTGTGGGAACCATCCTCGTTTTAACGGGAGTTCTTTGGATCGGTAGAAAAAAACCGGAACCAAAAACCGAAGAAAATTCTTAAAAAACAAAGAAGACGTATTTGGAAAGAGTTACGTTTTACGAAAGCAACCGATGTTAGGCGAAGTTGGGGTTTGTTTACCGTTCTGTCAATTTACCGGTTACATACTGATGCAATATACTTGAAACTAAAGTCTGATAAGGAATCCCAATCTCCAAAGCCTTAGTTTTTAATAATTGGATATCTTTCCCGGCAATTCTAATATTCATTCGCTTATTTTTTAATAGAGTATTCTTGGCGGCAGATTTAAATTTTTTCAAATATTGTGCTTTATTATTAACCGACTTCCATTCATTTCGCTCGATAGAGGGCTCCAAATCTTTCTATTCTTGGCTAAGTTTATATTTCATAAATTTGCCTCCGATAGATATACGTGAGTGTATTTCCTTGATGGGTATGCTGTTTTAAAGAAGAAAATATCCTTATTCTCAATTGTAGGAACTATCCATGCATAATTATCGATTTCTACGATTATTAAAATTTGATTTGGATATTTTTTCATATTCGGACGCTTTAAGATATCTAAAACTAACCCAGATTCAATTTCAACGACTACCCTTTCAAAGCTGATATTTCTCTCAGCCTTTAAAGATTCATTCTTATTATTATCCCAATCAAAGATCACCAATCTTACAATATTAGGCGTGTGCCTAATATCAATACAAAATTTTTGATCTAAATGTTGCGAAACTTCACTAAAATAATCCTAAAATTCAAAGCAAATGCTACGAATAAAAATCTCCATGATAGGGTTGTTATTTACCACATATTTCGCCTAACATTAAATTCATAAATATCACACCGTTCAAAATCCTGATTCTCTGGTTAAAGATTCAGGCTTACGATCAAAGCAGATTGTGATCCTTCATCGAACTATAAAGAGTTTGGATCGTCACTTTTAAGATCGCCGCCATCGGGACCGCGATGAGCATTCCCACGAGACCAAGCGCGGCCCCTCCCACGGTAACCGCACCTACAATTACAATCGGATGAAGAGACATCGAACCCGAAATTACAATCGGCTGTACTAGAAAATTATCAATAATCTGCGCGATCGATACCACGATCAAAATCGAAATCATAAGTCCTGTCGTTTCGGTTCCTCCGATAACGAGAGCAAAAAACAAAGGCGGAATCGCCCCCATAATCGGACCTAGATAGGGAATCGAATTGGCGATTCCCAAAAAGAGACCGAAAATGTAAAAATAAGGCAATCCGACGATATAAAATCCCAAGCTGGAAACAGCGCAAATGATCATACTTTGAATCATTAGACTTTTGAGATAATTCGTAAGTTGTTCGTTGATCTTGTACGTGATCATAAGAGCCATTTCAAAATAACGATTTGGTATCAGGGAAATCAGACTTTTATAGATTCCGTTTCCGTTCAGTAAAAATAAAAACGCAAACAAAGGAGTGATGAGCAAATAACCGATCAAAGTCGGAATATAAGACACGAACCCTTTCACTTGTTCGTGCATCAGCTCCGCGATTTTCTTAATCAGTTCGTCGGGGCGGATCGTTTCGTTCCAAGAAGCGGGGAATTCATTGAACTGAAGATTGACGGTTACGGTCAAATATTTGAACTTTGCGTCGTCCAGATCCTGTTTCCAGTTTTTCAAAAGCGGATTTAAGGTGGAAGCGATCGGAGAAGCGACTGAGTTGATGAACAGATAAATTGGAATGCTCGTAAACAACATCAGAATTGCAATGGAAAGAATTCTAGGCACGCCCAAACTTTCCAGATCGTTGATCATTCCATTAAACGTATAGAAGATCAAAAGAGCCAACACGATCGGAACCGCGAGTAGTTGAAGTCCCCAAAGAGAAACGATGATTGTAAAAACAACGATGAGAAAGAAACTTGTCCGAATGAAGTGTCCGGAAAATTCCCTGATTTCCGGATCACGCATTCCTTTGTTTTCCTTTGAAGTAGGCTTTTTCTAAAAGCCCATTGGTTCGATGCAGTCTTTCCACGATCACCGTAGAAAGACTCATAAGAATTTCAATGCCGATCCTCGGCTTTGTTTCTATGATTTCTTTGAGATCGGGTTGGAAAAATCCGAGCAACGTCGTCGGTTCAAGAGTGATCGCGCTAGCCGTTCTTCTTTCTTCCGTAAAAAGGGAAAGTTCTCCGAAGAACGAATGCCGATCAAGATGAGCGAGATCAAGTTCGATTCCATCTCTAACGGAACGGATTACGACCGAACCCTCATAGACCAGATAAAATCCGGCCCCGACATCCCCCTGACGAAAAACCATTTCACTTTCTTGATATTCTCGAACGTGTACCATCCTTGCGATTTCAATTAGGGTTCTTTTTTTCATTCTCCCAAAAACGGAGGTTTCCCTGAGGAACTGAATGATCGCTTTGTTATTCGCTTCCTTACGAACGAATAATTTTCTCCAGATGGGTAGATCGAGAGCTTTCAAGAAATTATTTCTCCTCTTCGAGTTTCATCGTAAAGATCAGAATCGTAAGCCCGATCGTCACGCAGGAATCCGCCACATTGAACGCGGGCCATCTTGAAAAAAGAAGAAAGTCCGGCCAATCGAAATCCAAGAAGTCGACGACTCCGATATATTCTCCCACGTTCGGTTGAAACCCAAAACGAAATCCAGTGCCCGGAATTTTTATGAAGAACTTATCCAGGAAATTTCCAAAAGCGCCGGCCATTACGAGGTTCCACCCCCAAGGATTTCCAAGATCGTAATTTTTCCATCTGTATCCGATGAGAAACACAATTGCAATTCCGGTTGCGATCAAAGACGGAATCGCATTATCTTGAAACGCTCCGAACACGAAACCGGTATTGAAGGTAAGAGTCATTCTGAAAAAACTTCCGAGCACTTCCAGATAACGGTGCGGTTCAAAGTAGAGAATGACGAGAAACTTAGTCACAAGATCTAATACGATCCCGAGAAAGATAACGCCTATGTAAAGAGGGCGATAGACGTCTAAAAATCGTTTTCCAAAATATTTCACGAGAGAGTTCCTTTCTTTTTAAGTTTGTTTTTCCAAAATGAATAAATAAGTATCAGTCCCAAAAATCCGGAGGTTCCAAAAAATCCCCAACTTTGAATTTCCATTCCTCTTTCGAGATAGTAATTTCCGAAATAAATTCCCGCAACCAGGAATCCAGAATATAAAAACTGATGTCCCAGAACGTACATCTTGCGAGTGTGCCGCTCCACCTCCTGGAGCTGGATTCCCTGCCTTCCCCGATTGATGTTCTGAAGTACTTTATAAAATTCTCCCGGAATGGAAAGGGCATGACTCAAAAGATTCTTATCTTCGTTTAACAAAGAAAACTCCAGTCCGCCTTCTTTTCCGGTGGCGACAGTCCGGAAGGGCTTTTCCCCGTAGTCCAAAACGGTTCTATAAGGATCCAAGATCGCGGTAATCCCTACCAGTAATCCCAGAACACGTTCCAGGAAAATAAAATTTTCCGGAATCTGAATCATTCTAAAAATTTCCTTCAGACTAGAATTGATCTCCTTTAAAAAAAGTCGATCCTCTCTGGTATGAATCTGATCCAGAGAAAGGTTTCGGAAATAATCCGTATCCGCGATAAACCTTCCCAACTTTTCCAAAGAATAGCGAACAACCTCTTCGAGTTTATCCCGATCCGCGGAAGCAGATAACGCGCCTATGTCGTCCAAACCGGAAACGACTCCATAATAATCTTTGGCAATCGCACAGAGAAAGATTTTTTTCAGAGCAAAAACCCTGATCGCATTCATTTCCCCCACGGCTCCGAAATCGATGAAACAAAGTTTTTCATCTTTCGTGTAAATCAGATTTCCGGGATGCGGGTCCGCATGATAAAAGCGATACTGAAAAATCATCAACACATAGGCACGAACAAGAAGTTCCACAGGCCTGGACTTGGCCTGACCTTTGAGTACGGGAATCGCCCTGGTAATCTTAACCCCTTCTATAAATTCCGTAACCAAAACACTTTTACCCGAAAATGGGCGGATAACTTTCGGAAATACGTAATCCGGTTCTTCGGCGAAAAGTTGTCTCATTCGATCATAAGAATCCGCTTCCGACTGAAGATCGGTTTCCCTGGTTACGAGATGGTTGATTTCATCGTGGATCTTTTTGTATTCGAAACGAAAGAGATAACGATTGATTCTTTTCAAAAAAGAGCGGATATTCTTCAGATCGTCTGCGATCAAGGTCTCGATTCCGGGATATAAAACTTTTACGGCAACCTTTTGACCTCCAATGGAAGCAACGTGAACCTGAGCCGTGGACGCGCTCGCCTCGGGAACGCTTTGAATGTTCGGGAAAACTTTTGTGATTTCTTTCCCGAATTCCAAACGAAAACGTTCTTCGATTTCTGAAAAAGGATGAGGGGGAACTCTATCCTGAAGATCTTGAAGAGATTCGGTAAACGAATCCGGAAAGATATGGGAAAGGTTTCCGAGATATTGACCGAGTTTGATATAAACTCCTCCCATGGATAAGAAGAAGTTACGGCAATCTTCTCCTAATGTACGAAAAAAATTTTCCTGAACGACCCTATCTCTGTAGGAAGGAAAAAAAATTTTTCCCAGTTTAAAAAACCAGAATATAGACCATATTTTTTTCCAGACGAAGGAACTCGCGTTCCAAAATCTCCAGGAACTACCGTGTCGTTTGTATGACTGGGTTTCCTGAGGTTCGGCTGTTCCGGTTACGAGCATACGTGAAACTTCTAAACCCCTAGGAATCTTTTTTCGGCTCTTCTCCGGATCGTATCCAGTAGAGTGAGAATTTGAAGATTCTCCTCCATGTCCCCGGTGATCCGAGACGATTTTCCGGACAAATGCCGAAAAAGAGAATCGTATAGATTCAGAAACGGATTCGAGCCTGCGGAAGATTTTTCGGAAATTGAAATCGGAGTCAAACTTTTAAATCCTTTGTATTTTCGGGAAGGTTCGGACTTCCAAAAGCGAACTTCGTCATTTCCGACGAGAAAACGCGCGTTCTCCGTTTGGATATCCAACTCGAATTGAAAGTAATTTCTCATTCCCCCCGCCTCCAAAAAAACCGTCTCACCCTTGGGATAGGTCATCAGCGCTAAAGCCTGCTCTTCTACGGGAGAATTTGGGTAGGAACGTAAAACGGAAACGACCCGATCCGGCATTCCGAGATACCAGGTTAAAAGATCAACCGCATGAGTTCCGTCGTGAAAGAGAGGACCGGTTTTGTCCAGGATTGCCCGGCCCGGATTCCGTGCGGAAGTCAAAACGGAAGCGCGTATCGTTCGAACCGGTCCGTAGGTTTCTTCTTGGATCCATTTGCGGACTTGAATATAAAGAGGATGGTATCTTCTTTCGTGATTGACTCTCAGATCCGTTCCCGTTTTACAACAGAGTTTCGAGAGTTTGCGCGCAAGCGAAAGAGAATGACAAACCGGTTTTTCGACGAGTAACCTTCGAAATCCGAAATCGATCGCTGCCTTTGCGAGTTCATAATGCGTTTCGGAAGGAGTCGCGATCACTACAAGACAGGAAGCGGGGTCGATTGAGTTCGAATGTGGAAAGTTGCGGCCTTTTTTTTTCCATCTCAAATCGGTAGAATTTACATTATCTTTTTCACTTTGAGAAGAATAAAACGAGGAAGCCCAATTTTTAAAATCGGGGAAACATAAAATTTTCGGAATATTCCAATCTTTGCAAAATCGGCTTCTTCGATCTTCGGATGGATCAATAGCCCCTACGAGAAAGAATTTCTTTTTTCCCCAAGGTGAAAAAATCGTTCCGGCGTGCGTGCAAGGACGGTTACGAAGGGAATCCTTTTCCAGGAGAGAAGCGATTCTTCCCAGACCTATGAGTAAAACGGGAATCATAAGATGATGAAACCATTTCGGGTATTCGACTCAAGAGTTATTTTGACTTGACCCGATCGGATTTCGAAACGATTCTTTGGTTCATGGGTTTGAAAACAAAAATTTCTTTCTTTTCTCGAAACGATTTCGATCCAACGGAAATCATCGATCAAAAATTCCGCGCAAGAAGCTGTTGTGTATAGAGTTTGTTCGGACCGAATCGGTTCTCAGAGAGCACATAACATGCGCTTCTTGAAAAGATCGAAGCATTTGAAAGAACTCCGAAAACAAATAGGAACTTCCGAAAGAAAAAAAGGGTCAAGGTAAGAAAGCGTTTTTAAGATTCCTATAAAAAACGGATTTCAAAAATGTGTATATACACACGTAAAAAATCCGATTTAATATAGTACGAGGGTTTATCAATATTACGATGATTTTAAGAATTCATAAAATCCAATGTCTCCTTTTAATCGTTCCGTTCCTTCTATGGGCCGACCCGGTTTTGGACAGCGAGTTTTTACGATCCGTCCAGGAAGGAGATCCTAAAAAAACGCAACTTTTAATCCAAGCGGGAGCTTCCGTAGACGCTACCGATTCCAGAGGTAAAACGGCTTTGATGCTCGCGGATCACAGACCCGAAGTCGCGGAAGTTCTAATCCGTGCCGGAGCCAACGTAAACGCCCAGGACAAAGACGGAAGTTCCGTGCTGATGGAAAGTTTGGCCGGACTTTTTGATGTGAAAGTTCTAGACATAGACGACCTCGCGGTTCCGAAACGATTGATTGAATCCGGAGCTAAGCTGGAATATCTTTCCAAGGTCGATGCAACAAAAACGTTTCCCGTTTCGATCTTAAATGTGGCGATTCGTCATGGGAATCTAGTGCTTGTACAGTTTCTGGTAGAAAACCAGGCCGACGTAAACTTCGATAAGGGAAGTCCGGAAGAATTTCCACTCTTCCTCGCGTGCGGGGCCGGTTCGTCTTCGGCAAATTTTTCAATTGTGGAATTTCTTCTGAAAAACAACGCAAAGGCGGATTATACGAGCCGCCTTCATGACAAGAATCAGGACGGAAAACAGATCCAAACCGGAGTCGACAATGCGCTTCATTTTCTTTCGGAAGAATCCGATATCGATCCGCGAATTCCGGAACTTCTCGTAAAAAGCGGAACGAACGTAAATCATAGGAACGCGGAAGGAATCACCCCGCTTTTACAAGCCATTCTCAAAAGGAGAATCGCTTTATCCGAAAAGTTACTCGAACTAGGCGCCGACCCGAACATCTCGGACACACAAGGAAGAACCCCTCTGGAAGAAGTAAGAAAACAAAAACTGACCGACTTGGAAACTTTGATTTTGAAAAAAAACAGAATTAAGGAAAATCAAGAAAAAATCTCTCAGTAGTTTTTAAAACGCGGAACGATCACTCGAATTGTTCAATAAAAATGTTATGCCAAAGGCTTTATTATCTTCAATCCGGCCGCTTTCACTAGCGCGATCTGTTTTATATCTAAAGAACAAAATTCTTCGGTTTTTAGAAAAATCGCCTGAGCTACATGCAAAATATCTAAAGAACGAACGCCTAACTTGGAAGTAAATTTTCTGGAAAGATCCTTTGTAATTTGATTGGAATCGGTTTCGGCATAATAAAGTTTTACCAAAACGCTCGTATCAACGTATGTCACGAAATTCCGCTCTCGCGATCGGACCGAACCAAATCGCTTATGGATTTTCCTTTCGGGGCGCCGATCCTAGTTTTCGCACGTTTATAAAATTCGGGTAAGGAAACTTTTTGCTTTGAAGGGAGACGAAAGGAAGTGATTTTTGCGACTACTTTTTTCTTCTCAGAACATATACGTCTTCCCCGGCTTCGATCCAATCCAATATTTTCGAAAAGTTATGTTGAATATACCTTATATTGGCTTCTTTCATTTTATAATCTTGACGCACAATTTGTGCGTCGTCAAAAATGTTCGGAAAAAATCGTTCCGGAAAGAATAGAAAGGCTCAGCTTACTTGTAAATGTCCTCATTGAATTGTAACGGAGCGACAAAAAAGGATGTAGAATTTTGAGAAAACTTTTCGGATTAAAACTCTATTCTTTTCGGGAATTATTGAAATATAAATTGTATCCAATATCACTTTAAAGTTTCAACGCTTCGATTCTTAACGTTCACTCTCAAAATTTTTGATTTTATTTTCCTATATTCCCATTGAATCGTAAATTCTTCCCCACAGTTATCCGAGCCATATGAGAATTGAAATCAGTCTGATGAACCGGGTGGAATCGTCTTTTCACCGTAGATAGCTTCTAAGCCGTTGTAAAGTACAAGAGGATTTTCCACCTTTCCATTGAAATAAAAATTTACAAACTTAGATCTGTTCTCAACGCTCAAATCGGGAATCGGATTTTCACTTTGATTCGTGACTTTTATTTCAAAGCGGATTGAATCCTCGTTTGAATTCAATTCATCTTTGAAAAAAAATACGGAATTTTCAACTGAAATCAAATCCTTAGAACGCATTTCGGAAAATGCACACATTTAAAAACAAAAATACAATCCAAAAACGAGATATCCGTAAAAACAAATCACTTTTTATCTTCTTTATCACTTTGCTTCTTATTCTAAAAAATTTTGAAAGATGAATTTCGACAATAAACCCAAATATCTAAAACAAACCGTTCACTCCGTTGATCGTAACGGTTTTGATCACTTCCTTGTCCTTTTCGGATTCGGCGACCTTCCAGTTCACTCCGGAAGAAGTGGATAAAAGACTTCTACCCACACCGGCGCGACCGAGAGCGAAACCGACGCCGCTCGATCTCGCGATAAAAATTCCGTATTCGGCCGATAGTTTCGCATAACGTTCCAAGTCCTGTGCGTGAGTGAAATCAGATTCCGAAATGCAATCGATGTGAAAAAGAAGGTTTACGTTCTGAGATTTCAATTCCTCCAAACGCTCGGAGCTTTGAATTTCTTTTCCGGCCACGACTCCGAAACGAAAACCTCCCATGATAAAGATCGTTTCCGCATCGCCCGGAGAGGCGACGTTTTCTTCGGAGGAAAGTTCCCGTTTATCATACCAATCCACGACTACCACGTCTTGAACGATCGGAACGCTGATTTTCAGTTTTCCAAAATCGTCCTTCCTGAACATGGACCCCCCGATAATTACGCCTTTATAATATTCGGAAATCTGCAAAAGTTCATCGGAAAGGATTTTAGATTTTTCGGAAAGTTTTTCCGGAGCGGAAGACAAATCGTAAAATGGAAAATACTCCGGCAAAAGTAAAAAGTCGGATTTTTCCTTCGAAAGTTTTAGTTTCTGATCGTTCGAAACGGGCCGGTTGATATGTTTTTGAAAAAGTGTAACTTTTGCGGACGCCAAAACAGATACCGCCCGGTCAATCGCCTAAAATGGAAGGATCAACGCCTAACGAGTCCGAATCGATCTTTTCAGAACCCTCGGACGAGTCGCTACCGGCTACCGGCATTCCTAGATCGGATTCGTTAACGGAAGATGGTTCTGTTTTGATACCGAATTCTTTTTCCATCTCTTCGGAAGAAAGTTCGGTTACTCCTCCGAATAAATCTCCGCTTTCAAGACGGCCCGCAAACGCGATCGCAAAACAATACGCTTCCATGATACACTGTTTGATCGGTTTTTTATTCAACCTTCTTTTTGATTCCATCATGTCCAAGGTCATAATTTCATCCATGTTAGTAACGATCTCTTTTTTGGATTTCATGTCCGTGATGAGTTTCTCCAAAATTTCGGCCGTCTTTTCCACGAATTCTTTAACAGTCACACGAACATTTCTGGATTGTTGGCTTTTTTTCGTTTCCAAAGCGCTAGTTTTTTTAGAGGCTTCGATGTAATTGGCACCCGGATTTTTAAGATGATTTTTTAGTTCCTTATAATACTGATCGTAAATTCTAAACTGCTCGATTGAAGCCCGAGTTGTCTCATAATGATCGATCATCTTCTCCCGATAGTCGACCTTAGCGCCATTTACAATCGTAGGTTTAATTTCGATCTTTTTGGTTGTCATCACGAAAGAATATTCGGCATCGAACTCCTTAAAGAAAAGCCAAGTCAAAAACGCCTTATCCTCGGAAAGAATATCTTCGTATTCCCCTTTCGGATCGTGTTTTTTACGGAGCTGATCGAGAGGAAGCATTCTCATCAATTTCAAACCGTATTTGAGTTCTTTACTGAGGGAATCTTCGGGGTTGGTTTCTTCTTTCTTTTCTTCCACGGGAGCGCCCTCTTCGGATGTCGCACCTCCGGAGATTTCATCCAACTCTTCCCCTTGCTGTCTATGACCCGGTTTCTCTTCGGGAAGAATTCCAAGAACGGATTCCAT
>NZ_CP040840.1:1642500-1645000 GCF_006874765.1 Leptospira weilii | reverse complement strand
ACAAATTCCCCAGAAAATGTCATAGAGAAAAAACGGAACGATCGCAAGTTGAACCGCGATGATCGAAAGATTTACTTTCTTCTCGTTGGAAAACGCTTCTTTGGAAAGGTCGTTGAACGGTTTCATAGGAATGAAATGCGTGACGAAAAAATAAGTCGTGTAAATCAGTTGAAAAATCGCTGCGTTTGTCAGTGTGATCATGAATGAAGGTGCTCTCCAACGTTTGATAAAAATGTCGGATCTACTTTAGCAGGGATGTTCAATCCGTTTGCAAGCGGATTTTTTCGCGGATAGTTTATCGGGTCAAAGAATCGACGAAGATGATCGTGAGAAGAATACAATGCAAAATCTGCAACGTCCGTCACAACTCAGACGACGACCGATTTACAACGACCGCAAAGATCTCCGTCTTTGGAAATATCTTCGGTATGTCTCCAACAACGGGGACATTCGCCTTGAACCGGCTTTAAAACTTTTACGGAGAATTTTTCGTTTTCGTGACTGGAAAGAATTTCCATTCCCGGATTTTTCTCGTGAATCTGAGAAACCACAAAAAGCAGCTCCAAGGTTTCTTTCGGAAGAAATTCACCAAAGCTGGACCCGCCTTTAGAAACAATTTCAAGAGCCGCTTCGAGAGACTTACCCAATTTTCCCTCTTGTCTTGCGATCTCAAGAGCCTTCTGAACGACTTCTCTCGCTTCCAACGCGGACTCAAATTTATCTTCGAGAGATTGATTCTTCCAAGATTTCAAATCAGGAAAAGTTTGTAAGAACACAGAGTCTTTTTTTCCGTTGGAAGTCCATACCTCTTCGGCGGTAAAGCTAAGAATCGGCGCCACGAGAATACATAAGGAATCCAGAATATACTGAAGTGCCGTTGAGGAGGATCTTCTGGATTTCGAATCCCTCGCGTCGCAATACATTCTGTCCCGGATCATATCGAAATAATCCTGAGACAGGGTAACCGTGCAAAATAAGATCAACTTCTGATAAATTTGATGGAACTGATAGGTTTCATAACTCGCAACCGCGTCTTCCACAAAACCAGCGAGTTTGGAAAGATAAAATCGGTCCAACTCTTCGAGTTCTTCAAAAGGAAGATTTTGTTCAGGGGTATGACCGTCCAAATTTCCCAAAAGATACCGGAACGTATTGCGGATCTTACGATACTGCTCGGAAACGATTTTTAAAGATTCTTTTCCCACCTTGATATCGTCCCTAAAGTCCAAAGAACTGACCCACAAGCGAAGGATATCGGCTCCGTAAACTTGGATGATGTCGGCCGTAGGATCGATTCCGTTTCCTAAAGATTTAGACATTGCGTGTCCTTTTTCATCCAAAACATAACCGTGGGTCAATACGGCCTTATAAGGAGGAATTCCTCGAAGAGCCATCGAAGGCCAGAGAGAAGACTGAAACCAACCTCTATGTTGATCGGAACCTTCCAGATAAAGATCCGCCGGAGGTTCATCCTTACGTTCACCTAACACCGCAAAGTTGGAAACTCCGGAATCGAACCAAACATCCAAAATATCGTTTCCCTTTTTGAAGGAACCGTTTCCGCACTTCTCGCATTTCGTTCCCGGAGGAAGAAGGTCCTTAGCTTCTTCCGAATACCAAATCTCGATCCCCTTTTCACGTACAATCTTGGTAAAGAACTGAATCGAAGCGTCGTCGATATGAGTTTGACCGCAGGATTCGCAAGTGAACGCAGGAATCGGAACTCCCCAGTTTCTCTGACGAGACAAACACCAGTCCGGTCTCGTCTCCACCATGGACCGAATTCGAGTGATTCCCCAAGAAGGAATCCATCGGACTCCGTCGATCGCGGAAAGAGACTTTTCACGAAGGTCTTGAAAATCCATCTTAAAAAACCATTGAGGTGTCGCTCGAAATATTAGAGGTTTTTTACTTCTCCAACTATGAGGATAAGAATGTTCCAGTTCGCCGTTATACAGAAGTAATCCTTTGTCTTTCAGGAGTTGAATGATTTCCGGATTTGCGTCGAAAACTTTTTTTCCCTGCATCAAAGGAAACTCGTCCGTGTATCTTCCGTAATCGTCGACGGGTGAAAACGGTTCCAATCCTGCCGTTAAACCGACTTTGTAATCGTCTTGGCCGTGGCCGGGAGCCGTATGTACGCAACCCGTCCCCGCCTCAAGAGTCACATGATCTCCGAACAGGGAAACGGAAATACGATCGATAAATGGATGTTGAAATTTAAGCGCGGCTAACTCTTCCGAAGAAATCGATTTCAATTTCGTAAGAACGACCCCAGTTGTCGCTGCAACGTTCTCCGCAAGAGCATCGGCAAGTATAAGTTCCTCGCCCGACTCCGTTCTAAAAATAGAATATTCAATTTTCCTATTAAAGCAAATCGCAAGGTTTGCCGGAAGAGTCCAGGGAGTTGTCGTCCAGATTAGACAGAATTGTTTTTTCTCGCCGATAACGGGAAATTTCACATAGATCGAAGGGGAAACATGAGGATAGTATTCTATCT
>NZ_CP040840.1:1635000-1637500 GCF_006874765.1 Leptospira weilii | reverse complement strand
CGTTCGTTGCGATATGGTCGCGGAAGGAATTATCGAAGCGGCTAAGGCCGTGGATTTGAAAGTTCCTCTCGTGGTTCGTCTCCAAGGAACCAACTCGGAACTCGGAAGAGAAGTCCTCAACAAAAGCGGACTGAAAATCACCGGAGTCGACGATCTCCGAGAAGCGGCAAGCACCATTGCCAAACTCATTCAATAAGAGAGAACATACATGGCAGTATTAGTAGACGAAAACACAAAAGTCGTAGTGCAAGGGATCACCGGTAAGGAAGGATCTTTCCACGCGACACAAATGCTCGCGTACGGCACAAAAGTTGTAGCCGGAGTGACTCCCGGAAAAGGCGGATCAAAGTGGGAAGATAAGGTTCCCGTTTTCAACACGATCCAGGATTCAATTAAAAACGAAGGCGTAAACGCGGCGGTCATTTTTGTTCCTCCCGCATTCGCAGCCGACGCGATCATCGAAGGAATTCTCGCGGAACTTCCGCTCGTAATCTGCATCACCGAAGGAATTCCAACCCACGATATGCTGAAAGTTTACAGCATATTACGAAATTCTAAAACAAAACTCGTGGGACCGAACTGCCCCGGAGTGATTACTCCTCGCGCGAAACAAAAACTCGGAATTATGCCGGGCTTTATCCATAGCCCCGGTTCCGTGGGAATCGTTTCCCGTTCCGGAACCTTGACGTACGAATCGGTGGCTCAGATCACAAAACAAGGTCTGGGACAATCCACTTGTATCGGAATCGGAGGAGACCCGGTTCCCGGTATGAACCACACCGAAGCGATCAAATTGTTAAACGAAGACCCGGAAACGAAAGGAATCGTGATGATCGGAGAAATCGGCGGAACTTCGGAAGAAGAAGCGGCAGAATACGTCAAAAATCATGTAAAAAAACCGGTAGTCGGCTTTATCGCCGGTCAAACCGCGCCTCCCGGCAAAAGAATGGGACACGCTGGCGCTATCATCAGCGGCGGCTTAGGAACGGCAACCTCCAAAATGAAAGCGATGCAGGAAGCGGGCATTCAAGTTTGCCAATCCATCGCGGAAGTTGGAGAAAAAATGAAAAAGGCCCTGGGATAATATCGCAATGTAGTAAATGCAAGACACGACTTTCAGAGGACGAAACAAAACGAATATGTAAGAGTGACAACCACTTCTTCTATCAGTATTCTCATCAATGAATCAATTTGTAAGCGTTAAAGTTGATGAGAATACATCGGTCTTCTTGAGTCGTATCTTAGCTTGACAGCATTTGAGTAACCGGAATTGATTCTTTATAGGATTCGAAAAAAAGGAGGCTTGAAATGAAAGACAAAGTCAAAAATTGGAAACAAAGGCTGAGAATTCGAAAGTTGTCTCGAATTCTTTTGGGAAATCTTGTTCTTTTATCCACGACCCTTTTCGCAGATGATTCCGTCCTTAAACTGACCACCGAAGAAACCGTCAAACGCGCATTAGAAAGCAATTATAATCTGCAAAACCTTCGTTACGAACTCGCAAAATCGGATACGAACTTTTTAAAAAACGATTCCAAATACTCTTGGAGATTGGTGGCGGACGGAAGATCCAGTCAATCCATTCTTCCCTTCAATCAAACGAATATTTTTACAGGAACGAAAATCTCAGACGATACGATCAAAGGTGGAATCGAAAAGATTCTCCAGACTACCGGAACCTACTTCAAAGTGGAAGCGGGAACCAGAAGGTTCGACTCGAACGCATTCGAAAATCCGGCGACAACTCCGGCGGGATTTAGCGCCTTGGGAATTCCTCCTCTATACACAGGATTTGTAAGAGCAACGATCAGCCAAGACCTACTCAAAAATTCTTTCGGATATAAGGGAAAAAACGAGGTTAAAATTTTAGAATCCCAAGCGGAAATTGTGAAAAACCAAGTATCACAACAAATTTCCGCAGTCATCGTAGAATCCCTTGTCGATTTTTGGGATTATTCGATCAAAACACAAGCCGTCAAAACGTACAAACAACTCGTGGAAAACACGAAGAATATCCGCAATCTTACCATTCGCAAACAAAGTCTTGGACTTTCAGAAAGTTTCGAAGTCAATCAGTGGAACGCCCTTCTGGCCCAAGCGGAAAACCAATTGGAAACCGCTCAGGTTCAAAAGGAAGAATCAAAACGAAAACTCGTCCGTTCTCTCAAAATTCCGGACGGCACTTCCCTTTCCGAAGAGACCAATCTTTTGGAAGAACTGCTCGAAAAACCGGATTATATAAAAGATTTAGAATATGCTTATAAACATAGAGCCGACTTTTTAAACGCGCTCAAACAAAAAGAAATCGCCGAGGCGGCACTGAAAAACGCCAACAACGACCGCCTTCCCACTTTGACGATTTCAGGAACCGGCGCAAGTCAGGCGCAAAACATCATTTCCCCCCAGGAAAACTATATCGATTCCAACCAAGGAATCACTACCGCAAAGTACAAAGAATGGACCGGGCAAATGAATTTCGCATATCCTCTCGCGGATAAAG
>NZ_CP040840.1:1595000-1630000 GCF_006874765.1 Leptospira weilii | reverse complement strand
GATTAGCTTGCCCGATACTGCGGACCTCTCCCGAAAGACCGACCTCGCCCAGAACGCAGGTTCCTTTCGGAAGAGGTTGATCGAGATAACTGGAAATAATCGAAGTGCAGATCGCGAGATCCAAAGCAGGTTCATCCGCGTTCAAACCTCCCGCAAGATTGCTAAATAGATCACATTCCCCTAATTTGATTTTGATATACTTTTCGATCACCGCAGCGAGCAAAATCACACGGCGAGTATCCGGCCCCTCCGCCATTCTTCTTGCCTGAGCAAAACCGGTTTTACTAACCAAAGCCTGCACTTCCACGGTAAGAGCTCGACTACCTTCCAACACGGCGCTGATGACGGAACCGCTTCTTTCCTCCGCACCTGCGCTGACAAAGATACGATTTCGATCCCCTACTTCTCGTAAACCGCCCGAAAACATTTCGAAAATCGCAAGATCCCCCACGGCGCCAAAACGATTTTTAACCGCCCTGAGCAGTCGGTAATAATTGAGCCGATCCCCTTCGAAATAAAGAACCGTGTCCACAAGATGTTCCAAAACTTTCGGACCCGCAATCGTTCCCTCTTTCGTAATATGACCCGTCATCAAAATCGGAATTCCGGATCGTTTGGCGGTTTCGAGCAAAACTTGAGTACATTCTCTCAGTTGAGTGACGGTTCCGGCCTGATTCGGAAGAGCTTCTCTTGCGATGGTTTGAATCGAATCCACAAAAACCACCGATGGCCTTTCGCCTTCGATCATTGCGGAAATATTCTCCGCGTAAGTTTCAGAAGTAAGCAGTAGATTGGACGAACGAAATCCCATTCTTTCCGCCCGCATTCGAATCTGAGAAGGGGACTCTTCGCCGGAAATGTAGAGAACTTTTTTATTTGCCTGTGTCAGATAACGTGAAACTTCAAGAACCAAAGTGGACTTTCCGACGCCGGGCTCTCCGCCAATCAAGGTCAGAGAACCCGGAACCAATCCGCCGCCCAAGACGAGATCGAGTTCTTTCAGACCAGTTCCCATCCTTTCAAGCGATTCTTCCTCTACTCTGTCTAAAGGAATCGGCTCTTGGTACGATTTATTTTTCCGGGAATTTCCGTTGGAGGGAGCAAATCTCTCACCGCCGATCTCTTCGACGATCGAATTCCAATTCCCGCAGGATTCGCATTTACCCGCCCAACGAGAAAAATCCTGACCGCAAGACTGACAAATAAAAGTTCGAGTGAGTTTCTTTTTCAATGTTCGAAAAGGGAAGGCATCTCAAGCCAATCGATCTGATTAAAAACGGGAAGACAACGAAAGGCCTCCCTGGCAAGGGAATCCCTGCCTTCTCTTACGAGGATCTCTGTGAGTTTTTGTTCGAGGGAAATCAGATACTTTACGTCGCCGCTCGCATACTCGATTTGATCTTTGGTAAGAATTTTCTTTCCCCAATCGGAAGACTGATTTTTCTTATCGATCACCTCGTCGTAAAATTCCTTGATGAGATCCTTAAGACCGTGTTTGTCCGTGTATGTCCGCGCAAGTTTGCTCGCAATTTTCGTACAAAAAACGTTCTCCAAAGAGATTCCCAAACGATAACGAAGAAAGAGAGAATCCATTCTCGCAAAATGAAAAATTTTTACGATTTCCGAATTTTCGAACAAAGACTTAAGTAATGGGGCTTCTTTTTGATCGGGGAAAATTTGAACCAAACTTACGTTATTGGAAGAATCGCAAATCTGTACGACACAAAGTCTATCTCTTCTAGGATTGAGTCCCATCATCTCGCAGTCGACCGCTAGGCGATCATCCGCCTTATACTCTTCAAATCTTTTTTCCGAAAGATCTCCGAGAAAAAGCTCTGGTTTTATAGTTGAAGGTTTTGGAGGCATAAATTCATAATAATCCGTACCGTGCGGTTTCGGGAATCAAAATTACAAAACAGAGACTCTATAATTATAGAAAAGTTTCCGTTTGAAAAAAATAAACACGTTCATCGACAGCGATGGAAAATATGAAAGCCATTTTAAGATACAAAGTCTATGAGAATTCCTTTACATCCTCATTTGAAATTTCCGGCAAAGGAACCAAAACTTCCAGTGACTGCGGAAATTTTTGCCTTTCCCTTGGTCATAAAAAAACGGGGAAGAACGAAACATTCAAACCGCATCTCGAATGGATCGGAGAACAAAGACCCAAAGCCGGAACCGAAATTCTCAATCTGGAAATAGAACTCCCGCCGCACATGTTAGGCGAACCGAAGATCTTCCAACAAGGTTATCAATCTTGGAGTCTTTCCACCGTTCACTCCCTTGCAGACGCAGACGAATCGCCAAGATTGGATTTCCTTCGATATTCTCAGGAAAATTTCTATACGAATCATTCCGGTGTCGGAGGGGATTGGCAAAGCGAAGGAATGATACTTCTGATATCTTCCACAAAGGATTCGCATTATTTTGCAGGGGCAATCGGTCCCGGAGAACAGGGGGTAAAGTTCAGAGTCCTTTCTCCTCAAAGAAAAGAAGAACTGGAAAACTCCAAAAAGAAATCCTGGATTCCCGATTCCGGAATTTCCTTGATCTACGACTTTTATCGCTACGAAGATTTCAGAGGGAATAAACTTTCCCTCACTCCAATTGCAATAACTCGTTTTACGACAGCCCCGGAAGCATTTTTAAAAAAGTATTTCGGCGAATTAGGAAAAACTCATAAAGTAAAACTCTCCGCAACGCCCGTTCCAACCGGGTGGTGTTCTTGGTACCAATACTACACGAAAATTTCCGAAAAAATCATTTTGAAAAATCTCGCACTTGTAAAAGAGAAAAAACTTCCGATTCAATTCTTTCAAATCGACGACGGTTATCAAAAAGAGATCGGGGATTGGCTGACCACGAACGACCGATTTCCCGGAGGAATGAGACTTTTAGCCGAAGAAATCCGAAGGGAAAAATTGACTCCGGGAATTTGGCTCGCACCCTTTCTCGTCAGAAAAAAATCCGAATTCTATCAGAAATATCCCGAAGCCATCCTCAAAGATCGAGACGGAAAGCCCGTACCTGCGCTTTGGAACCCTCACTGGGGAATGGACTACACGTATTGTATCGACGTCACTCATCCCACCTCCCGAGATTTTCTAGAGAACGTCCTAAAAACGATCGTAAAGGACAACGGATATCCGTATCTCAAACTAGACTTCTTATACGCCGCCCTTCTTCCCGGTTGGACCTACGATCGGAGTATCTCGCCTCACAAACGTTATACGGACACGATTCGATTCATCCGTAAAGTCGTCGGTAAAGACGCGTTCCTTCTCGGATGCGGAGCGCCGATCTATCCGTCAATCGGGTTGTTCGATGCGATGAGAATCGGTTGTGACGTGGCGCCTTTCTGGGAAAGAGAAAAAACGAGAATTCTCGCAAAGGACAAACATGCGCTCAGTACCGAAAGAGCCCTGATTAACGACATCACTCGCTCTTCGATGCACAGAAACTTATGGTACAACGATCCGGACTGCCTTTTGGTTCGAGAAAGTAAAAATCACATGACTCTCGCACAAACTCAACTGATGGCGAGCGTAATGGCAGTGAGCGGCGGAATGATTCTCGTAAGCGACGATCTCTCCCTAATCGGAGAAGAAAGACTCGCACTTTTAAAAAAAATACTGGAACTCGGAGTCAAGTGCAGAAGTAAAACTCCCGTTCCGATCGGAATTGCTTCCGGATCGTTTCCATCGGCGCTTTACAATCCCGCAGGCTTTTTAGGAATTTGGAATCCAAGTGAAGAAGAAAATACGATCGAAATCCGAGTTCCTTTCGTCTCTAAACTCAAACAATTTCCGGACTACTGGACAGGAAAAGTTCCCGAGTCCCTCGAATATTCTTCGAAAAATGGAATTCTCAAATTAAAACTTCCTGCATTCGGTTCCGTGGTATTACAAACCGCAAAAGTTGTTTGACTCCATGAAAGGAAAAAGTAAAATTCCAACCGACAAACTAACCAACGGAGAATTCGACCCGATGAAACGCATTCAAAAACTACTCATCTCCCTGACACTAGGACTTACCATAATCAGCCTCAACCACTGTTTTATTTCCGAATCCATCTCCACCGGAGTCGAATCCCTCAGCAAATCTTCCGATTCGTTAGAAAGTCTCTCCAAGTCAATCAAGTCACTTTCTGTTTCCGTGAGTTCCATTTTTTCTTCTTCCTCTGGCAACGACGAAGAGAAAGAAAAAGCGTATCTCAAAGACGTTCGCGATTTAACTGCGATGCACTTTGAAAACGGATTTCAAGAGATCGAATTCAAAAACGATCTCTCCACTTTAGCTTTTCGAAACGGACTCACAAACTGGAAGTCGTTGCGGGTAACGTATTTGGGAATCGGAAGCGGACTTAGAAAAGCGGGAATAGACGAAGATGCGTTTCAAACCTTCGTACAAGGACTTGGAACTTCCAAGCCGGAAATCGTAGAATCTATTCGTAAAGGATTCCATCAACTCTGAAATTTTTTCTCGCCCTTCTCCTTATAGCCCTGCTCTTTTCGACAGGGCTCCACTCCACACCCACAACGGTCGATTTCATTTATGTGGACGCAAACACCGGTCAGTCCAGCGGCGGGCACACGGGCATTCGAGTCGGAAACAAAGTCTATCATTATCAATTTTTTCCGGACGATATCTTCCATTTGATTCGGGAAACCTACGACGACTTCGCGTTCGATTACAACATAATATCCAATCGGACAAGTGTGCTTACGAGATTGAAGCTTACGCAAAAAGAAGTGTCCATCTTAGAATCGGAACTCAATCATCTTTATCTCGTTCAGTTCCGGCATCTGCAAAACCTGGAAATGCTGAAGAAAGAAACTAAGTTCCTTGAAGAATTGAATTCTCCTGAAAAAAAAATCGGGCTCCGAGCGACCGCATATTTCACTCCAGAGGGGAAATCGAAACTTACCAAGGATCTAAAAGCAAAACTTACAGCCGCCTTAGGGAAAAATTTTCTAAGTCATCTGGAACAAACCCTAAAAGACGAAATTCTCCTTCCAAACAACGAACTTCTGAAAATGGAATTCCCTCCGCTTCCCGAAAAAATGAGCCGGGATAAGTTCCCGTTTTTCAAGCCCGGATCTTATTTAAAACTTCGCGATATACTAGAAGGAATTATACTATGCCAAATTCTCGCAGAAGAATGGTCCTTAAACGAAGAATTCATAATTTCTAATACAAAAGAATCCTTAACCGAACGAGAAAAAACTCTCTTGGAGAATTTTAACGCAAAACAAACCGAAGGACTGATCCAGATTCTATCCGAAAGGGATCCTGGTTGGGCTTACAGCGCACTTGTAACCCTCGGGCGATTGCACACGATCGAAGAAAGTATCCTCATCGGGACTCCGGTGTTTTTATCCAGTTTTCCGGATAATCCGCAAATCGTTTACCGGAAAGATTCCGACGACACACAGGCTCTTCAACATATCACCGAGGAAACCTCGGCAATCGCATCACTCGCTCGAAAAAAGATCTCCGCCCTAAAGGAACTAACGGAAAAAGAATATCAAATTTGGGAAGACGCATCCAACCGAGCTTTTGAATTGCAAAAAGGAATCGGAACCGCGATTCCGATTCGAGTGACCTGGGACAAATTGCTTCCTCAAAGAGAAAATAAATTCCTGATTCCGATGCGCTTGCCTGAAAATTCCGTACTCGCAGAATATCTGAAACTCGCAAAGGCAAGAGAGCTGGAATATCATGTCCGTTTAAAAAAACTTTATCCATTCCATCTTCTATTTGAAAACTGTACGACCGAAGTCCTCAAAAACGTACAAGACTCGTTTGATCGAAAAAAAATTCCTTTTCCAAGCGAAAAGATCGACTTCGGATTTTCGTTCGCGTTCATTCCGTTTTACGCATCCCATTGGATTTCCAATAACTGGAAGAATGAAGGAAAAAAAATTTTCCTTTCTTATCGAAGAAAAAAATTGTCGGAACTATTAAAACAAAACCCGAGTTGGAAAACCCACTTTAAGGAATCGCTTACGCTCAGCTCCTCGATCTACAAATCCAATCGAGAAGACCACTTTTTTCTTCTCTTTACGGACGACGTGTTTTGGGTTCGACCTTTCTACGGAATCGTGAACTTGACGACCGGGCTCGGCGCGACTTTAATCGGAATACTCGCCTTACCCTTAGACAGAGGAGAGCGATTTCAAAAGGGGTTTCAATCCTTGTTCTTTAGTTTTCCTGAACTTGCTTTTTTTAATATTCGAAAAGGAACATTCCCGATGGTATCCATAAAAGAAATTCCGGACGAGCTTTTTCAATTCCAAGAAGAGGATTAAATTTAACGTGAGTTCGGCGGTTGAAAGTTTGGGCGAATAAGAAACTAAAGTGTCGCACTTCCTAAGGGCACCACAAGTAATGGGATCTCAAGATTAATTTGTCGGAATTCCGACAAAATCCCCCGTGAAACTTACCCCACCCTGATTTTTGGGTGGTGGGGTGATGAGCGACCCGTAGGGAGCAAATCATTGAGCCTGGAGACAGAAAGGCTCGGAAGATTTTTCTCTATCAGAAAATCATACTTCTTGCAAGTAAAAAGTCTCATTCTTGTCGGAACACTTGAAAAATATCAGTTTTTGACCCTTATTATCCCAAAAGCCTTCTTAATTTGTGGGGTTGGTTACGTTAGGAAGCGTTGTGCCTGAATTTTCCTGATTTTTGGATGATTGAAGTATATCAAACTCACGTTAGTTATAATATTGCCAATAGAAACAGACCGACTTCCAACCGGAGTTTCGCAAAAAATTCTTACAACAAAAAGATCGGCCTTTCTTGGAAATAAAACTTTCAATGAATCTCTAAAAGAATATAAGAAGAATCGTCCCTATATTCTTTCAAAGGAATCGAAGAACGGACAAAATCGTCCAAAGCATTTTTCATACCTTTAACGGAGTCCTGACCCGACTTGTGGATCCGATTCAATTCTTCGATCAAGGGATGATTGAGATTGTTTATAATCCCATCGGAAAAAAGAAAGATCACATCCTTATCCTCGAAGTTCGTTTCGTAACTCGGAAAATCCAAGTCTTCCACAATGCCCATTAGTTGGCCCGACTTTTCATTTAAGAATGAAAAACCCTCTTTGTGAAAATGAACCGGAAAAGGGTGTCCTCCCCTGGCATAAACCAGCTTCTTTTCGCTCGGAAAAAAAATCACACAGGCGGCGGTCATACTGTGGGTCCCGATGTTCAAACAAAGTTCTTGGTTCATCCTTTTGAGAATAACGGACGGGTCATGCGAATTTTTAAACTCTTCTCTAGCGAGAGTTGTCATCAGAAGCGCAATGAGCCCGGAAGTGACGCCGTGATCTTCCACATCCCCCAAAAGCAAAAGGATCGACTTTTCCTTTTTAAGAATCACGTTAAAATCCCCACTTACGAAGGAAACCGGAGTCACGTCCGCTTCCACTTTGTACGGACTCAGATCGGGAATCGAAAAGATTTTTCCCTGAACCCTGGAAGCGAGACGAAGATCCCGCATGATAACCTCTTCACGCAGATCTTTTTCCTTTAGAATAACATAATAATCATATGCTTTTTGAATAGCTATCTGAACCGTTTGAATCGAAAAAGGTTTGAGCAAAAAGTCGCTCGCTTTGTGCGTAAGAGACGTGACCACGTTGTTGATATCCCTTTCTCCGGTCATCATGATCACCTGAGTTTTTGGGTCTAAACTTTTAAAGTAGGGAAGGATTTCAAGACCGCTCGTGCCCGGCATATGAATATCGAGAAAAACGATCGGGTTTAATTCCCTTTCAAAGTATTGTTTTCCCTGCTCTACGGAATCGAAAAATACGCTCTGATATCCTAGCTTATTCAGGATGAGTTCGAGGGTTTCTCCGACGTCCCTGTCGTCGTCGAGAATGATAATTTCTGGTCTTAAGGAAAATCCCAACATATTAAGTTTTCCTTAAATATTGGGTCTCTGAAACGATCTTTTCCACTTTTTTATAATATTCTTCGTCGAAAAGCGCAGATTCAAAATACCCGTTGATGCAGGAAACCATTTCTCCGTATTTCCAAACGTAAAGTTTTTTCGTGGAAGCCTCGCAGATCTTTTCGTTGTGAATTTGCTCGCTCAATTCTCTCAAATTGGTTCTTTTGAAAGAATGAAGGATCGCACGGAATTTCCCTTCCTTTTCGGGATCCACAAACTGAAAGGACTTATGAAACAAAACGGCGTCATGAAAATATTCCGGAATGTTGAAAGCTCCGTAAGCGCCTAATTTTGTGGCGAGAATTCTGATAAATCCAGTGATCTCGTTCATAAGAGAAAGTCCGGGATATTCCTGACCCTGAAACAGTTTCTTTTTGGCTCTCATATGCTTCATCCTTAAGTTCTGGGTCAAGAGCCAGTCAATATAAACGAGTTTATAGGATTGATCCAGCTTTTTAAACTGAAAGTCGGAAAATTTCAAGCGCATGTGGACTAGAATTTCGTCGGAAGGATTTTTGATATAAATCCGATTGTCCATGTCGGAAATCCCGTCCAAAAAGATCCCGTAATCCTTATAACCTCTCGCCTGAAGGACCCGAAAGATTCCCGAATTTTCAAGCATCTCTTGTACTTCGTTTTGCGAAAAACGATTGAAAAGCCTGTTTTCAATTCCGAGAGAAGTCTGAAACTCTCTGGAAATGTCGATCATTCCCAGGTCTTGACCGTCCCAAAACCCGGGGTTTCCTTTTTTCTTATCGGAATCAGAAAAGATACTCATAGTCAATCGGTCGCAAACACTTTGATTGTGTTGTAGTGAATCGTCACCGTATCGTAAAAGTCCTTTGCATATCCTCCCGCCGGAAGAATCACGGCAGGAACGTCTAACGTACGGACAAAGTCTCTGACAATCTTATCCCTCTTTCGTAGCCCTTGAAGCGTGAGTTTTAAATCACCGAGGGAATCTCCTTCGAACGGATCGGCCCCGGCGATATAAAAAATCAAATCCGGTTTGAAATCGGATTCGATCTTGCGCAGAGATTCCAACAAAAGTTCCAGATACTTTCCGTCGTCCGTTCCTTCTTCAAGAGGGATGTCAAGTCCCGACTTCTCTTTTTTAGGATACAAATTTTCCTGATGCATGGAAAACGTAAACACGTTCGAGTCTTCCTGAAATATAACGGAATTTCCGTTGCCTTGGTGAAGATCCAAATCGATAAAGAGAATTTTTCTGCCAGGATATGCCTTTTGATACAATTTAACCGCGATCGCCGCGTCGTTCAAATAGCAAAATCCTTCCGCCCGATCGGGCATACTGTGATGAAAACCGCCGCCAATATGATAAACGAACTTGTATTTCCCGGTCAGTTCGGTGGCGAGTATCGTGCCTCCCACCGCTAAAACAAAACTTTGAACGATTTGTTTCGTAAGCGGAAGCTCCGAATATTGGGTTCTTTCGGTGATTTTGAGAGAAAAAAAGTCCTTTAAAAATTCCTTAGTATGAACCAATGCCAAATCTTTATCCCTAGCAGGCTCGGGCTTGTATACATAAAGACTTGCGAGTTTACGATCTTGCTTTACAAGATCGTAAATCATTTGGTACTTCCTTGCCGGAAATATATGAGGTCCCAGATCTATGTTATAATCTGGATGATAAACCAAACCAATTCGTTCTAGCTGCTTCTCCAAGAAAATGGACGCCTATTTTTGGTTCATTCTATTTTTCGGTTTCCGTTCGTAAAGAGGAAATATTAGCTGGAACAATGGAAGGCGTTTATCTATAATTACCGTTCATGAAAATCCCGAACTGGAAAAAAACCAAAATCGTTTGTACCATCGGTCCTGCCTCTTCTTCCGAAGAGACCGTCCTTTCCATGCTCAAAGCGGGAATGGATATCGCTCGAATGAATTTCTCACACGGAACTCACGATTCTCACAAAAGAGTTTACGATACGTTACGCAAATGCGAACAAACCTCCGGTTTTCCATTGGGAATCATGGCCGACTTGCAAGGTCCGAAAATTCGAACCGGAAAATTAAAACTCAATTCCATTTTACTCCATAAAAATCAAGAGATTCAAATTGTCCCCGACGCGGATTTCCAAGGCGACGAACATACGATCGGCTGCACCTATCCAAATCTAATTCAAGATATCAAAGAAGGAGATAAGATTCTCATCGACGACGGTAAGCTAGTACTGAAAGTCATTTTTAAAAAGCCGGACTCCGCAATTTTAAAAGTGATCGTGGGCGGCATATTATGGAGTAACAAAGGAATTAATCTTCCCGGAACTCCGATCTCCGCTCCCGCTCTTTCCGAAAAGGACGTAGAAGATTTGAAATTTGCACTTTCTCTCGGAGTGGACTACGTTGCGCTTAGTTTCGTTCGAACGGCTGCAGATTTGGAATTGGCCAGATCTTCATTGCAAGGAACCTACACCGGATTGATCGCAAAAATTGAAAGACCGGAAGCGATCAAAAACATAGAAGAAATCATAGAACGCGCGGACGGAATCATGATTGCAAGAGGGGATCTTGGGGTCGAGATCGAAACGGAAAAAGTCCCGATCCTTCAGAAGGAACTCATCCACAAGCTCAATCAAGCGGGCAAACCGGTGATCACGGCGACACAAATGTTGGAATCAATGATCGAAAATCCGAGACCGACCCGCGCCGAAGCGAGCGACGTCGCAAACGCAGTGATGGACGGAACAGACGCAGTGATGCTCTCTGCGGAATCCGCAAGCGGTCATTATCCGTTGGAATCGGTAGAGATCATGTCGAAGATCATTCAAGAAACGGAAACCATCAACCATATCTACGAAATCCACTGGAATATTAAGAAGACATTCTTAGAATCCGAAAGAACCGCTTTAGGAAATGCCGCGAGAGAAATCGCTCACGGAATTCACGCAAAAGCGATCGTTAATTTTACAAGAAGCGGCTATTCCGCTTTGATCACTTCGGAAATGAGACCGAAGGTTCCGATCTATTCGTTCACTCCGTTTGTCACCACAGCAAGAAAGATGAAACTCTATCGAGGTGTGATACCTTTCGTAATGCCTTTTTTTACAAGGTTGGAAGATATGATCGCATACATGAACCAAAAACTCAAAGAGGATGAATTCCTCTTTCCGGGAGACAAGATTGTGATTCTTTCCGGCGCTCCGGGAACCACAGTACGTAGCGTCGACTTTTTACAGATTTATCAAATCCACTGAGTCATTTTCCTACAAACCCAAAAAAATAAAAATGTTTCGCTCATCTATCTTTCTCGGATGAAACCTTTAAAAGATATCGAGCCATACCATGAATTCATATTATCAATTGACAAATTTTAATTCGTGTAGAATTGCAACGTAGGAATATGCTTCTCAACAATCTTCCGCTTTTATAATTTAAATCCCGCCAAAAGAAACATTCTATAATTTGAATACATTTTATTCCATCGGTTTCGTTTCTTATTTTCATTTTTTACTTTCCAGTTTCTCTTTTTAGTTATAAAATTGGACTCAAACAACAATTTTACCATAATGGCAAAAGAAAATATCTGTAAAGAATAGAATCGACGAATCATTCTGTTTTCGTATAAAAACTTTTTTATAACAATTCTCAAGCCGATTTCTTATGACAAAAACAAGAACTTCTTTTTCAAAACCTCATTTATTTTCTTCTCATTTGAGGAAAAGTATGAAGTATAAAAAAGTAATACAACATCGAAAAACTTTTCGATTCTTTGAATGCGTTTCGTATGACGAGACTTTACGAATATGTTCTAAAAATGAAAATCAATCTCTCGTATCTCCATAAAAAACTAAATCAATGGAAATAGACAACGATGAACTTTAAAAAAGAATACGATCTTGAAAAACTCGTGAATAATTCTATAGATCTACTGTCAATAGTAGACTTAGAAGGCAAAGTTCTATTAGTAAATCCTGCTTTCGAACGAACTCTAGGTTGGAAAGAAGAGGAATTGGTTGGAAGAAACCCATTTCACTTGCTCCATCCCGAGGATAAGGAAATTACTTTTCAGGAATTCGAAAAATTAAACCAAGGCTTGCCGACTTTCTCTTTCCAAAATCGTTATATTTGTGCGGATGGAAACTATAAATATTTTACCTGGACGGCCTCTCCTGATCTTAATTCCGGTTTAATTTATGTGACTGGAAAGGATATCAGCGAAATGATCGAATCCAATCGCAAAATCAGTCAACTTGCGGCCGAACTCAAAGTCGCAAACGATAAGTTGTTTGAACAGGCCTCTACAGATCCGTTGACAAAACTCAAGAACAGAAGAGCTTTCAGCGAAGATTTGAATCGTCTGATTCACCTCGCGCAAAATCAGGGAACTTCCCTTTCTTTGTTGATGATTGATGTCGACTTTTTCAAAGACTATAACGACAATTTTGGCCATCCGGCGGGAGACAAGGTTCTCATTGAAATCGCCCTCTTACTCACTAGAACCTTACGCAAATGCGACGTTCTGGCAAGATACGGCGGTGAGGAATTCATTATCGCCTTACCAAATGCTTCGCAAACGGATTCCATAGAAATCACAGAAAGATTGATTCAAGCCATCAGAGAATTTTCTTGGGAAAAAAGATCCATTACCATCAGTATCGGCATTTCAACCCTTACTTTTCCTCTCGGAGGAGCCCTTCCGATCGAAGACAATGCCTGCTTGACAAATCTGATCGAATCCGCAGATCGTGCGTTATACGCATCAAAAACGGAAGGACGTGACAGGTTTACCCATTTTACCGAAATTCATTCTTCCGATAGATTGAACCTTTCCTCTTTCCAGTAAGAACCGATCTCAAAACACCACGCACGACACATTCTCATTTTTAAAACAAGAAAAACTCTCATCTTTGATGAAGCGGACGACTGACAGAATTTCAACCTTTATCTCTACTCCCTTCCTTTGAGAAAACAACAACCGCTTTATTGACTTCTGTATAAAGTTCCGTATATTTGGATGACAAATCCCCGCGGTTTGTCGTTAGAGTTGTTGAAACATTACTTTTCCTTCTGTTTCATTGAAATGAGCGGATTACTCATCTCTACATAATAGAATGCCTAAAACGTGGGATTTGTGTTCAAATTGACGGTACTCTGTTTTATAGCATAACCCTACCCACAAGTAATGGGATCTCAAGATCAATTTGTCGGAATTACGACAAAATCCCCCGTGAAACTTAGTTCCCACCCTTATTTTTGGGTGGGATGACGAGCTCTGCTGAAGAGCGAGGCGCTGAGTTTGGAGGCGGAAAGGTTCTGGAAATTTTTCTCTATCAGAAAATTATACTTTTTGCAAGTAAAAAGCCTTATTCTTGTCGGAACACTTGAAAAATATCAGTTTTTGATCCTTATTATCCCAAAAGTCTTCTTAATTTGTGGGTAAGGTTATGGCTCTCTAAGGATCGCGTTAACTCAGTGAAACGGCTTCCTAAGGGGCGCCGTTTCAGGTCGCAACATAATAAGTTATGCAGAACTCACGTTATTGTAAATCCGCGTTAGACGAATCGAACCTCTTCCCGATTACCGGAAACGATCTCTCCGATTCTGTGGACGGACTCTCCCGTGGATTCTAAAAATTCTTCGGCAATATCGACGTGCTCTTCGGAGACGATCAGCATATAACCGATTCCCATATTAAACGTTCCGAATAGTTCCAATTCGTCGAGTTTATAATCCCTTTTAATCTTCTCGAAAAAATATCCGGAAGGAATTTTGTCCTTATAGAATTTTGCCTGAAATCCTTTCGGAAGAACCCTTGGAACATTTTCCTGATATCCGCCTCCGGTAATGTGTACCATTCCTTTGACCGGAACCTTTTGCAAAAGTTTTAATATGCTTTGAACGTAAATTCGAGTCGGCTTGAGAGCATAGTCCTTTAAGAACTTCACTTGTTCGGGATCGGATGGAAGATGTTTTCCGTCTTTTAATAGGAGCTTACGAATGAGAGAAAAACCGTTGCTATGAGGTCCACTGGATTCGAGCCCCAAAATCCGATCTCCCGACCGTATCATGGAACCATCTATCATCAAATCCCTTTCGACCACACCCACCACAAAACCGGCAAGATCAAACTCGTCTTCCTTCATCGTTCCGGGATGCTCCGCAGTCTCTCCCCCAAGCAAAGACGCGTTAGACAACTTGCATCCATGAACGATTCCGGCAACGATTCGATCCATCTTCTCAATATCCAACCTTCCGCATGCTATATAATCCAAAAAGAAAAGAGGTTCCCCGCCGCAAACGAGAATGTCGTTCACACACATTGCAACCAAATCAATTCCGATCGTGTCGAAAGTGTTCAACAATCGTGCAAGTTCTATTTTTGTTCCGACACCGTCGGTACCGGACAGAAGAACGGGTTGGTTGTATTTTTTTAGGATACTTACGTCGTAAGCTCCCGCAAAACCGCCGAGACCGCCGAGAACTCTGGGGCCATGAGTAGATTCCACGTTTCGTTTGATTTTTTGTACGAACTCTCTTCCCTTTTCCGTATCCACACCGACACTTTTGTATGTGATCTTTTCTTCCATTCTCAAGTTCCGATTCTTTTTTAGAATAGCTTGAAAAAGTCAAAATCCCTGCACACAAAAAAAACCGGACTCATAAGGAAATCCGGCACTTAAGGACGAAGATTCGGGATTTCAGGAAATTATTTCATCTGGTCAATCTGCTCCATTGCGGCCAATTCTTCTTTGGCGGCGGCTCTCGTTTTCAGATCCCTATCGCCCGGCTTTAAATCTACGGCCTGTCCCGCTTCGATCAAAACTTTGGCATTATCGGATTTACGAATAATTTCAACGGCCCCTTCCCGAACCGCAAACGTTCCGGTCTCGTCTTTACCGTTCACTCTCCCCCAAAATTGAGTTCCGCGAACTGCCGCCACTACGGTAGGTGTGTCGACAAGCAGACTCTGGCCTTTCGTGAGTTTACTTGCTTTGATGAGAACGTTTCCTTCAGAAACCTGAAAAGAAGCACTGTCTGCATTGAGAGCGGCTAAAGTCGCCGTGCTTCCGCCTAATAAACGAAAACTGCCAAGTTTGGAAGTGAGATCCAAAACCGCATCCGAATCCGTTTTGACGGATTGTTTTTCAGTCACGTTTGCAAGCGGAAAAAGCTCCTTGCCAGTCTCCAATATGAAAGCCTTTCCTTTGAGAAAGGTTACGACTGCGTCCGAGCTTTCGAGAGCCTTAGGTTTACAAACGATGAAAAAGAATAAAATCGCGATCGTGCTCAGTAAGCGAATCATAAATACTCCGATTCAATCCTCTATAGATAAGTTTTCGTAATTATACTCTAATTCGAAAAAAACCAATCGAATTTTTAGAATAAAGTTTAGAAATTTATTTCAAAAAATTTTAAAACCACTTTAGAAATTTATTTCCATAGAACTGGTTTTTAAAATTCAGGTCGAAACTCTTTAGCGGAAGGTAATTTATATTTAGAACTTGCTCTCGGATTGCAAAAGTTCAGTCGCTAATCGAAAGTGAAATTCCTCATCGCTGTTTAAAATAAGCTTGTAAACGGACCCAGAAGACGAATTCCAATTCGAAACTCTTTGAGGAACTTGTAAAGAATTCAAGAGATGTGTTATTGTCCCCGAATTTCCGTCGTAAATCCTCACATTCGGAAAGTTTTTTAGGATTATATGTTTTAGAAAAATATAATGTGTACACCCGAGGACGAGGTTTTCCACATTTTCCTCCTGGAGTTTTTTCAAAATAGGTCGAAGATATTTTTCCGCCTCGTCAAATTCCCCCTTATCCACCAATCCGGCTAGACCGGGACAGGAAACGGGAAGAATCAATTCCCCCGCTCCCAATTCCGCTTTGAGCCTCTGTAATTTTTCCTCTCTTTGCGTGACCGGAGTTGCCAGGAGCGCGATTTTTTTTCCGGGATTCTGCAATATCGCCGGTTTAATCGCCGGTTCCATCCCGAAAATAGGAATAGAAAACTCCCTTCTGAGAGTTTGTGCGGCGGCGGACGTAGCCGTATTACAAGCGAGCAGAATCGCGTTCACGTCTTCTTCCTTCAATTGTTTGCAAACGTCTCGTACAAGTTCCAGAATTTCAGAGGCTTCCCTTTCTCCGTAAGGACTGTTCTTTAGATCTCCGTAATATACGACCTCCAGTTCCGCATCGTATTTCAGAATTCCCTTAAGCACGGACAAACCGCCCATTCCGGAATCCATCAATCCGATCTTTAACGGCCCTTTCAAATGTAATCCCTCAACTGAAACGAATTTTAGACGGAAGCGATATACTCGCCGATTCTATCCCGAAGTGTCCTGTAGATCCAATCGAACTTTTCTTCGCTTTCTTCGAGCAACGTTACGCGAAATCCGTCCTTTAGCGTACAAAACGCAGACAAAGGTACAACACAAATCCCAGTGGAAGCCAATAGATAATACACAAATCTTCTGTCGTTTGCGGCGGATGTCAATAGCGGTTGGATGAACTCGTCGGCTTTTTTGTTCTCCACGTTCAACTTCATGGAGGAATCCAAAACATCGTCGTCAAAAGCAACCGTGAGATAAAACGCTCCCTTAGGCTCCACTACCTTTACGCCTTTTAACCCGGAAAAGTATTCCGTTGCAGCGCGTGCGCGTTTTTTAAACTTTTCGTTCCTTCTTTTTAAATGTGAAATAAAATCCGGATGGGAATATACTTCGGGTATCGCCATCTGAGGCAGCGTGGTCGAGCATACTTCGAGCATTTTTGCGTCTAATAACGATTTTATGTAACGGCTAAAAACAGGATCCTTTTCTTTGTTAAAGATCTCAAGCCATCCGCAACGTCCCCCCGGCCAAGGAAACTCTTTTGAAATGGACCGGAGCGCCATTCCCGGCACCTTATCTCCTATGACCTCCGAAAGATGCAGAGGTCCGTGATCGGAATAGTTCACGTGCGCGTATGTCTCGTCGCAAATCAGCATAAGATCGTATTTTTCGCAGATCGATACGATCTTCTTCATAAGAATTTTATCATACACTGCGCCGGTAGGGTTGTCCGGATTTATGAGTAAAATTCCCGCTATGGAATCGTTATAACGCACTTTGTTTTCCATATCCTCCAAATCCGGCATCCAATTATGTTCCGGTAGAAGATTATACGTTAGGTGTTCATATCCGCTATGTGCCGCCTCGGCGGAAGAAATGGTGGAATACGCGGGACTCGGTCCTAAAACTCGGGCTTCCCTTCGCATAAAACCGAATATTTTTGCGACGGCATCTCCCAATCCGTTGAAAAATAGAAGATCGTCCGCAGTGATCTGCGCTCCTCCTCTTTCGTTCACTTTTTGGGCGAGGAATTTACGGGTAGGCTCGTAGCCTTGCGTCGCGGTATAGGCCCAAGACTTATCTTTCATCACAAGATTGGAAACAATTTCTTTCATCCAATCAGGAATAGATTCTCCTTTGAGAATCGGATCTCCTATATTTTCATAAGTGATCTGAAGACCCAAAGCCTCCAATTTTTTCGCGACGGCTACGATCTGTCTGATTTCATAGATCAGAGCGTCTGCTCCGCTGTGAACGATGTTCCTTCTCATCCCGTCCCCTCTTTTTTCTTAAAAACCCTTACTCGTTATTTTTGAATCAACTTCACCAGAAGTTCCAGAGTCGATTTTTCTCGATAGATACGGAGCTTGATCTTGCCCCCAAGTCCCACTATTCCAACTTGTTCGCGCAGATCATTAATATTTTTGACCGGAACTCCGTTTGCCTCCAGAATAAAGTCGTAACGTTTCATTCCTCCAAGTTCAGCCGAAGACTGAGGCTCCATATCATAAACTAGTATTCCCGTCCAAGAACCGGGAATTCCCAGTGCGATTCTGTGATCCGGAAGCGGAATCGTCGCCATCACTCCGAGAATCGCAGGACGAATATGTCTACCCTGATTGGATTCGATCATTCTGATGATTTTCAGCGCATAGTTACTCGGAATCGCGAAACCGATTCCCGAGTTTTTTCCCGTTTCGCTTCGGATCAATCGATTGATTCCGATCACCTCTCCGTATATGTTTAAAAGCGGCCCGCCGCTACTTCCGGGATTGATCATGCTGTCGATTTGAATGTGAGTCTGTCCGGTCTCGTCCAAATCTTCCCTATATTTCGCGGAAACGACGCCCACACTAAACGAACGCTCCAAACCGAAGGGCGAACCAATCGCGATCGCCCAATCTCCAACTTCGATTTGATCCGAATCTCCGAATACGACCGGGCGCAATCCCGATCCTTCTCTGATTTTCAAAAGCGCGATATCAGCGCGTTCATGACTTCCGACATACTTTGCGGCGTGAACACTCCCGTTGGAAGTGATCACTTCGATGCTTTCCGAATCTTCGATCACATGATAGTTCGTAACGATATAACCTTTTTCGTGAACGAAAAATCCGCTTCCGAAAGAAGCCGGTCTTTCGCTCTTAAAATCAAAGTAATGATACGGACTTGTTATCGATTCGCTTTTTTTCGTTCGAATGGAAACCACGGAATCCCTCGCGAAATGATAAACGTTTCGAAACGAATTCTGAATTTCAATCGCAGACTTTTGTTTGTCGGAGCTGATCGGTCTCTTATCGGAGAAAAGAGAAGACAGCGAACAATCCTTCGGAAAAATCAGAACCAACGTTAGAACAATGAGAAGAATTCCGTTAAAAACGACTACCTTTGGGAGTGAACGTATAAATTTCATGCTAGAACCTAAATTCAATTCCACTCGTTCGAAGAACAAGTCTAAATCGAAAATCAAAGCCGGACTCGGAAGAACCTTAATCTTAATGACTCTTTGTTTTGCTCTTGAAAATTGTGTGGGGTATCTTTGGCATTTAGGAACCGGACAACTCGACATTTTACTGAAACGACAATCGATCCAATCGATTCTTCAAGATACGAGCACAAAGAAAGAATTAAAAATCAAACTGCAACAAGTCGAAACGTTTCGAGAATACGGAACCAAAGAATTGGCCCTGAATCCGTCCTCAGGATTTAAAAGTTTCGTAGAGTTGGATCGAAAGGAAATCGGTTGGCACGTCGCCGCCTGTTATCCTCTTAAATTAGAATCCTATACGTGGTGGTTTCCGATTGCGGGAACAGTTCCTTATAAAGGTTACTTCGATTTGGAAAAAGCGAAAGAAGAAGAAAAAAAGCTCAAAGAAAAAGGATTCGACACGAGGATCAGAATCACCTCCGGCTATTCCACTCTCGGTTGGTTTGAGGATCCGATTTTTTCCTCCCAACTAAACGATAAGGAACCTTACGAAGTCGCCTCTCTCGTGTTTCACGAAATGGCGCACGCCACGGTTTATTTTCCGGGAGATTCCCTATTTAACGAAAGTTATGCGAGCTTCGTCGAAGAAGAAGGAACTTTCCATTTTCTGGAATCCGTGGAAGGAAAAGAAAGCCCGATCAAAAAGGAAATTCTTCTTAAAAAGATAGAATCACAGAAATTTAAAAAACTTTTGATTTCCACCGCGGACAATCTGCAAAAATTATACGTTTCTAAAAGCAGCGATCGGGAAAAACTAGAGGGCAAGAAGCGCATCTTGAACGAATTCAAAGACGTTCTTCTTTCCACCAAAGAAGAATTCAAAACGATTCATACGGAAAGGCTCGCTTCTAAAAACTGGAATAACGAGGATTTTGTGGGTTATCTAAGATATCATTCCGGTTCCGACTTTTTTCGAAAAGAGTTCGAAAAAGCGGACCGTAATTTCACAAAGTTCCACGAAAGGATGAGATCCCTTATCGATCTTTCGAACGAGGAACGAAAAAAATTACTTCAATCCAATTCGTTATACACGGAGTAGAATCGGCACAAGCTTCATGAGAACATCGGAATTCAATAAAATTCATTGGAATTTGTTCTAGTAATCCTAGACCCGTTTCAGATCTCATTTTTTTGATTTTCGTTTTGGAAGTGAAATTCACACTTCAAAAAATCTAAAGAAATGGTTTCTTTACTTCAATGCTCGATATGATTGGCGCGGGACTAAAGAAAAAAGTGGGATTGCTGATAGGCAAATACGAATAACGTTATCTACCGGTTCGTTAGTATAAAGACCAAATTCTATTCTTCCGAAATAAAACTGTTTGTATAAAGCCTATAACCGTTCCAAATTCGATCCAAAGGATAGATTTCCTTAATATCGTCTAACGTTTCCTGGAATCGGTTATAAAGCGGAATTTTCGTTCCGCTGCGTTTGGTAAAACGTTTTAGAAAATCGACATGCGCGGTATCCGTTTGATCTCCAATAAAGACGACTCCCGGGCTTAAAAAATTTTGTCCGATCCAATAAAAAGAATCCCTATAATTTTGAATGTCGTAGCGTTCCTCTTCCAAAAAGGAGGAGGTAAAAATCCAATTTCCTTTTTTCGGAGTTCCGTAGGAATTTGGAAGAGTATCTCCCCCGAAACTCAAACTCACCTGGTTGACAATCTCCAAAGGCTCCTGCAGAATGTAAAGACGGCTCTTGGAATCAGAACCTAATTTTCCCGAGCCGGCCTCATAAACTTCGAGATCTTTTAAGGACTTCTTCCAACTTTCCTTAGATTTCGAACCTGCCAAAAATTGAATTTGATATTCGGGAGAAAATTCCTCCTTTGTGGAAAAAATGGGATTCGTAACGAGAGATTTAGGATCGTTGACGAGATAAAATCGATCCTCGGTTCTTGGAACCAAAGGAATTCTAAAATGATATGAACTCAAATAAAGATAGGTAAGTTTATTCTTTGCAAGTTTGATATTTTTTCTATATTCGTTTTCAAGCTCTTCCCTAAGTAAAACCTCGTAACCCCCTCTTGCCGCCTCTTCCAAATATTGAAATAAGGAAGCCCTAAGTTTACGATTGTCTTTAAAAGCAAGATCCCCTTTGGACTTCCCATTAACAAAGCGAATATAAAAGGACTCAAGACCTAAATCCATCACGGCAAGAAATTCCTGATTGGCGGGAAGCTTTTCTTTGAGTTTTTCCGCAACGGATACAAAAACGGGAATATCCTTATAATCGGGATTGGAGTTTAAAATCAAAGGCCGTGTTAGAGATAAAAGGTCTTTGGCCGCGGCGAGATCAAAGAATACCTCGGAATTGTTCTTTTGAAAACAGATCTTTTGTAAATACGTAATCAAATCTAGGAGCTCGATCCTTTCCTCATAACTAAAATGTTTTCCTCGTTTGGATCGAATCGTAGAATTCAAGAACTCGATAAACTCCCTCGGCGTCTTTGCCGACGCTTTTTCGTAAAGGGACAACCATTCCGTTTTTTCGCCCTTGCCCTCGATCGAAGAGATTTCGCCTCGGTGGAAAAAGTATTTATTCATTAGAATATTCTTATCTTTGAATATTTTTTCGTATTCCGAACCGGCCTCGAAGCGCGATCCGATTTTATTCATCCAATCCTTACTCTTGGACAATTCCCCTCTTGAAAATAAGGCCTGAGCGTAACCGAGCGTCATACGAAGAGCTCTGGATTTTGCCCCAGTATTCCATTCATATTCCACCAAAGACTCCGCGAGCAAGTTGACCTCTTCGTTTTCTTGAAACGGAACCGAATATAAAATCAAACGATACAAAAGACTCCGCTCCTCTGCATCCAAGGATTCGAAAAGTTTGGAGGAATTTCCGTAAACCGCAGAGTAGAGGGAATACGGGGAAAACCAGGCTCCTGTAATCTCCCTTTTCCAATTTCGGAATAATCTTTCTCTAAATCTCCCGGTATCCTCGTCGTCTTCCTTTTTCCTTAAGACTTCGAGCGCATCTTTCCAATTTCCGGAAAGAATCATATATAACTCTTCCTTTCTACGGATTTGATTTTTAGAAAGAGTCGCGCCTTGTAAAAAATATTTCTGCGCATACAAACCTTGCAGAATCTCCTCCGCTCCCCTTATTTCTTCGGAGTCGCTCGAATTTTCCAAAGCGAGCTTTCCAACAAATTCCCCGACATCCGGTTCATAATTGGTTCTTGCAATTTTTAGAATATTCTTATAATATAAATAAGGATCGTAAAAAGGAGAAATAACCTTATCCAACACTTTCAGTGCGGACGGAACCACGGGAACACCGCTCTTAAACGAATACAACGTCTTCAACAGATTTTTCTTGGAGGAATCCGCCACGTCTTCGAAGGAATAAGAAACACAATCGGAAAGATTCTTATCGAGATAGCAGGTCAAAAGTGCGGAAAACAAAATCGAATCCTTTACGGAATCTTCTTCCGTATCATTCAAAAGGTCACCGTAGATTTCCTTCATCGTAGTTCCCGGAGAAAGTTTCCACCTTAAACGGAGCATATCCAATTCTCCCAAAAGGTTCGTATTCTCCGTCTTTTGAAAAGACCGGTGCGAAAACGCGTTGGTATACGCCTCTCTTAAATTCTCTTTTCTTTCGTTTTTTCTAGCCAAAACATGTAAATTTTCAGAGGATCGCCGCGTTTCTTTTTTCCTCAAAACGCTCGAACCTAAAAATAAACTTCCAGGAACGAAATCGGACAGAACGCTTTCCGGAAATACGGTTTCGCAGACGGTATTCAAAAGACAGATTGAAACATTACGAATTCCTGATGCGTTCAACACTTCGTAAACCTCGGAAATTTTTCCGAGGTCGAGCTTCGTTTTCTCATAGAAAAGAGCAGAAGAAATCTCGCTTCGATTGTGAAAAAGATCTCGAATCGAAAGACTTTGCTCGGAAAAACTTTCTCCGAAAGAATTATCCCCGCTGATACTCGGAAAAGGAGCCACGAGCATGTCCGTATCCAAAAGCCTGGTTAAAATCTGATTTGAAGCAATTTTTTTTACGAGAAGAGTCGAATCGTAATTCGGCGATCCTTCTACGATCGCAACGTTACGCGCTATTCTTTGATCTTTTTCCTGAAGGGGCCTCAGATGAGAAGGTCGGAAAATTAAAGAGAACTTTTTAGGAAGGGTATTTCGAATCCTTTCGAAATCGATATGATCTCCCAGTTGTACAAACCAAATTTTCCGAGAGACAAACGGAATTTTTCCCGAATTGGAGATCCGACTTAAGACCTCTTCCAACTTTCCGGTTTGATCCAAATACTCCTCATTGGATGCCGTAGCGCGATAAATTCTTATCTTATCGTCGGTAGATTCGATTCTGAGATAACCTTCATCCGAGTTGAGCAAATCGGTCACGGCAGGTTCTTTCGAGAATATACCAAGATATCCGTCCAAATCCGGATTTTTACGATTTATAACGCTAAACTCTTTTTCCAAATCCTTAGAAAGATCCTGATATTCCTTGAGTAAACTTTCAGATTTTTCCTTTTTTTCCAACGCGTTCTGAATCGCGGCATAGACGAATTTTTGTTTTCTGACGATATTTTGCAGTCTTACGATATCGGCTGTAAAACTTGGATCTTCCGATTCGTGAGGAATTCTCACAAATTGACGGTACAGATTCAATTTGCGAAGCAAATTCAAACTTTGAAATCCTTCGAAAAACCGACCTGATTCGAAATTGAGTTCGGATTGTATTTTAAAAAGTTTATATATTAAAAAATATTTAAGTTCGCTTATCAAATGAGGATGAGACAATAAAAGGGTAATGGCCCGATCGACCCCTTCCTTTGCTTTGGAGTGACTTTTTTCCTTTCTATAAATCTCCGCCTGAGTCACAAGCGTTTCGATCCATTCTTGAATATAATAAAATTCGTTCGCGGATTCGGAAGTCAGATTCAAGGTCGAAATTGCCTTTTCCGTATCCCCCAATCGAACGTAAAGATTTGCCCTGCTGATTGAATACAGCAACCTTTCTTTTCTTGTATATGGATCCTCCGCAAGACCGACAACCTCTTTAGGAACCATAGAAGGATTCTCCAAAAGCCCGGCCGACCGACCGAACAATTCGAAACCGGACAGGACATCTCCCATTCGAAAGAATTGTTCTCCCTGATAGTAATAAACCAGCGCCAAAGTGGGATCGTGGTCCGGAAACGAATTATAAAATTTTAATATGCATTTTTTAGTTTCGGAATGGATCATTTCCTCTTGATACTGAGTATCGCCCAAACAACCTTTTACAAAATTATTTTTTGAGGAAATCAAACGTTCGGAAGCCGAACGCAGATTTTGCAACTCCAGCTCGGGATCTTTTTCCGTATTTTCCAAATATCCAAAGTAGGAATAGAGTCCTCTTTTAAAGGAAGTTCTTGCCTTAGAAGCAAAGCCCTTTTCAATTTCAAACTTCTCAGCCTGCTCATAGGCTTCCATTGCAGTCTTAAATTCATTCCGTTTAAAATTTAAATACCCCAAATCGTTAAACGAATTGGCTCGGATAAAAGAAGCCGCTAACGTAGAGCCCAAATTTTTCGACTTTACGTAAACCAGACGGGAATTAATCTCTTCGATCGCCCTTTCGATTTCCATAGACGCAACTAAGTTATTTACTCGGATCCCACTGGTCATCAAGGGTTGAAACTTAGGAGAAATCGCCTCCGGAAACCTTCCTTCGCCCGAAATACGAACCCCATCCGGAAGAGTGGTTTCCCAAACCCAATCCCAAATGTAATCCCAAAATTTAAGTTTTACGCCTTTAGGAATCCAACCGGATCCGGACCGATTTGCAAGAATTTGATCGGCTTTAACTAGATGAGATTCCGATAATTTATATTTTCCTAATTTTTGGTAACAGAGCGCTAAACCGTTGTGGAGATTGACCGGGTCTATCCATCCGCTTTCCCCATTCAAAGAAAGCGCGTCCTTATAGTAAAAAATTGCGTTTGTATATTCCCCGGATTCCATATAAGAAAGGCCGGTTAACGTGAATAAAAGTGCGAGTTTGAGCTTGTATTGTTGGAGTTTTTCCGTGCTATCCCTTCCGACCAGAGCTTTTTTGGATTCGTTTTCAAAATACAAGTTGGAAGCGGCTTTGAGTTTTTGAACCGCCGACCTATAATCGGCCACATAGATCGAAGATCTCGCGGAATTAAACAGGAATATCGCCTTCTGACGATAATTTTCAAACTGGGTTTTGGAAATGATATAATCCGACAGGGAGTCCACTTTCGAATACTGTTCGTTGGCTTTCGGATAATTTTTCAAAAGGAAATAATTGTTTCCAAGATTCAGTCTTAGATCGGAAAGGGCTTTCTTGTTTTCGAAACTTTCCCCCAAAAGCTCCAGAACCTGGCTGTAAAGTTCGATGTTTTCCTCAAAATTTTTTTCGGGAAAATATTTCTTATAAATACTTGCGTACCTCTCTTCGTCGTTCGGTTGATCCTCTCCGGACTTCCTACTTTTTAAAATGTCCACATACTGGTACATCCAACCCAAAAGTTGATAAGCTTCGTAATATCTCGGATCAGCGAAGATGATCCACCGCAGCTCGTACTCGGCTTGTTTAAAGTCCCTAAGGATCTCTTCCTTTCTCGCGGGAGTCATTGAATCGGCGGCATTGTAATAGGTCTCTCGAATCACGCTTCGATTGACCAAATAATACGAATAACCGTATAACGTCGCTAAATCCAAGACGGGCCTGGATCTTGGAATCGCGACCTTATAATATTGATTGATATAAACGAGTCCCTCCTCCGAAAGCGGATCCACGCTGGCGATATCGATCACATTGAGTTTATTCAAAAGAGCTTTTTGTTTTTCTTCGCTTAAGGAACCCGAAAGTTTGAAGACGGAATCCACCATCATCCTCTGATAATAAATCGCATATTCCTTATAGAGAGTTTCTATAAATAGGTTTCTATTTTTTACGAGAAACATATTTTCAGTATTGTAAAAGTAATGAAAGGCCGCGTCCTGAAGGTTTCCCCTACGATCGTGATCCCTCGCCTTGTTTTCAAAGTAGACAAAAGAACGTTCGATCTCCTTTTCATCCAAGTCCACGCCGAGAAGGGGATCGTATTCTTCCAAATAAATTCGAAGTTCGTCAAAAGACTTCTGAACTTCTCCGAGTCCTTTGAAATTGTCCGATTTCAGAAGATGTCCTTTTAAAAAAAGAGGATCGGTTTTTGCAACGTTTGATAAAAAAGTATTCAATAAAGAATTACTCTCCTCGAACGAACCCTTTCCGTTCAAACCGAGAGACTTAACGTATAAGAAATATTGAAACAACCTAGGGGATTTTTTTTCGAGAGAATTGGATGCAATGGAAATTTCTGCCGCGTTCGTTCGTTCCAAAAAATTCTTTCCCACGATCACTTCCCGATCGATCTGTTCGTAGAGAAGCCTTAAATCCTCCTTGCCGGCCTGAGGATCGTTGGCAACTTGAAAAAAAGACTCGGGAATCTTATACCCGTGTAGGAATGCGTTTTTGTATTGTAAATCCCCAGACTTTCGGTAAATATCCCGAATCCGATAGTAATCCGGATAATGATTTAGAATTTCATCATATACTTTCAAGGAATGCTGAAAATTTCCGGACTTCTGAGCCAAATCCCCCTCTTCCTCCAAAAGGGAAGCCAGAAGATTATTTCCCACTCCCGAAACGGTTCGAATTTGTTCATAATACTCCCTGAGTTCCCGGATCGCGAGTGGAATCGAATTCTTTCTTTCTTGCGCGAGTAAAAGTCCGTATCCAAGTCCGGTAATCGAGTCTAAACGAGAAGCCGAAATTTCTTTTTTAGCGCTTTCCGCGATTGCGAATCTTCCGGAATTTTTCGCTTCTTCGTATTTCAAAAGCAGGGCTTTGGATCGGATCAGTGGGTAAATCGGATCTTCCGAAAAGTAAAACTCAATCGCATCGATCGCCAAAAGAAAATTTTCGAAACTTTGTTTATCCTTATATTGCAGAGCGAGTTCGTATTGAGAGATGATATCTTTTTCCTTGGGCACGGCACCGGAAGCAGGAATAAAATAAATATTTAGAGTATTATAATATGCCGCCGTAAACAAAATCGAGCCGCCGTTAAACGAAGAAAATCTGGAATCGAACAAAGAATCGTTTCCAGAGGTCAACTGACGAACCACCCCCGTCCGCAAATCCTTTCTTATAATGAGACTGTTATCCCTTTCGTCCAAGCGTCCGTTTTTGTTCGTATCGTTTCGAATCGAGGTATAATATAAATACCGTTTATCGTCCGAAAGGGAAGGAGAGAAATTAAGGTATGAATCCTTTGTAAGCCTTTCGCTTTTTCCGGACGTAAGATCCAAAAGATACACGTCACCGGAAGGATTTTCCTGATACGAAAGATAAACGATCGATTTACCGTCAAAAGACCATACCGGAGAAGCTCCGCCATTTTGAGTCAATAGTCTCATCGGCTCCTTGCCTTCCGTATCCAGAACGACCAAATTCTGGATTCCAGGAGTCAAACGATCCGTGGAAAACACCAAATGACGGCTATCAGGGGCAAAAAAAGGATCCGTATCCACATTCGAATCCTTTTTACCGGGAACAGTAAAATTAGGATTTGTTAATATTACAAAATCAGAATTTATAAACCGTTTTCCTTCTAGAATTTTTTCGGCCCACAAACCCGGATCCATCTCAAGCAAAACCAAATCCCCGGAAGAATCGTATTGTTCGGATACGAAGACCAATTTTTTTCCATCCGGACTGATCGCAGGTTTAAACTCCGGCGCGGGATGCGAGGTAACCGGAACCGTGATCGAACTTTTTAAGTCACGAAACCAAATGTCGTAATTCCCCTTTTGACCGGTCGTATAAAAAAGATACCTCCCATCGGCCGTCGTAGAATTATATAAATTATTTCCCCTCTGTACGGTAAGAGGAAACGGTTTTTCGTTTTCCGGAGTGAAATAATTTACGGCAATGGAAGAATAATTGAACTCCATGGGTTTAATCCTGGAGGACGCACGAAAGATAGAACACTGATAGAGAAAGAAAAAACAGAGGAGAAGGGAAAGTCGAATCATGAACTTATTCCTTACGCACCCATTTACCGGGCGACTTCTCGTAGTATTCCCCTTTTTCCACAAGACGATACCAAGTCTGTTCGAGATGAGTTTTTAGGTGTTCCGATTTTTCTTTCGCGTTTGTCTTAGAACCCGATTCGGAACGAAAGGCGATCACCTTACCTCTATGTTCGTTAACAAGCGCAACCAAGGAATCGATCCGAGACTTCGCTTCCTTTTTGGTGAGATATCCCGCGGCCGGATTGATCCTAAGTTTTCCGTCGAGTCCCTCGGCTAAAAAACCCTCCTCTTTCCAGGTCTTGACTTCCGGAGCCAGGTATGCGAGAACTTTTAAGGACATTAGAATATCCTTATCTCCTTCGGCGTAATTATCGCCCGAAAAATCCTTTCTCCAAACTTCAGAACCCGCGGAGGAAGTTTTGACCGAAGAAATCAGCCATCCGTCCTTTTCCAAAATTCGATCCTCTCCGATCATTTGTTTTTCGGAGGAGGTCTGCGTTTGGGTAAAAGTAATGGAAGGGGATTTGATGATACAACCCGTTAAAAACGAACCCGATACGAAGAATAAAAACATTATATTTTTCTGATATAGAATTCTGCTTTTCATCTTAGGGCTCTCCTTACTGATACGTATCGATTTCGGATCTTGCTCTTTTTAGAAAATTCGCAAGCGGCATTCTCTGTTGCGAAATTTGACTATTTTCCAAATTGATGATCGTATTTAAAACGGAACGTTTAAACTGAATGACGGCATAGACGAGCCCTTTTGACAATTCCACTTCGATCTTGTCCACCGCATAACTGTTGTAGATAAAATCCGTGAATAGATTCGAAGGCGTAAAAATATTCACCGCACTTTTGGCGAAATCCCCGCCGATCTGAAACACACTGAAGAACAGATTTACGTTCGGAATCGGGTCAGCAAGATTTCTACCCGAAACGTTTAGATCCGCCTTGATCTTTCCGTCGTCGATCTTGGACCTTCTTTTAGGAGGAAGAAGTTGTTTCAGATCGATATCCTTAACCTGAAGCACAGCGCTGAATTCCATTTTCTCCGGATTTCCCTCGCCCACGTTCACCAAAATGTCTTTTCCGTTCACAAGACCGTCGAGAGTAAACACTTTCAAATATTCTAATTTTAAAAAGTTCTCCGAGTAATCGATTCTTGCGGACAAACCCGGCTGATCGTTTTTCGGTTTTACGTAGTCGAACGGAATCCCGCTGATGGAGGGATGTGTTCCGACAATTTGTTTGATCGTAAAGTTCGGAGAAGGAATTCTTCCGTAGGTTTTGATGAACTTTTCCTTGTTTCCATCGATGAGATTACGAGTCGTTTTAACGGAAAGATCGTGAACGAACGGAAATTCCGCGTTCAAACCTTCGATCTGATAGAGTTTACAATCCTCGCCGGGACAAAACGCGTTCGCATAACCGAAGTTAGAATTTTTAGAAATTAAATTTCCGTTCGCGATCGAATTTTTAAGGCGAAACTGTATCGAGAACAATCCTTCAAAGCTAATTCCTTTAAAAAGATAGGCTGCCTTCGGAGATTTTAATACGATATTTCCCTTCAGATCGGGGATAAAATCCCCGAAAACCCCCTCTTCCGATTCGGACGCCTTTCTTAAATTTCCATCTACATCCATCTTAAATTTGGATTCAAATACGCTCAGATCAAACTTCGAAAGCCTAATGGAGGAATCTTTTGCGATTTTCACGTCTAAATCCGTTTTTAAATCCCTTACTTGAATTCCAGGAAGATCGAAAAGAAATTTGCCGAAAACGGACTGATCGCCTTCCACAAGGGAATAATCGACTTCGCCTTTTAAAGCAATCTTATTGCCCAAATTGTTTCTTACGGGAACGAGACTTTCCCGAAGAGAAAACGGCAAGGTCGGAGTCAAACGATCCAATTCGGTTCGGATCACGAGGGAGGTAAGGTCCATCCGAAAGCCCTTTGTAAGATACAAACTTCCCACCGAAGAAATCATGAGCGACTCTTTTCCTTCCGCGCCTTTCGTAGAAAGTGAAAGAGAATCCAATCGGACCAAATTCGGAACGAAAGGTTTTCCGAATTGAATCCGAGTTTTCAGATCGAGATTTACAGGAATCGGAGACGACTTTCCTCTGCCCATCGGGAACCGAAACCCGGCAAGCTGAGCCATCCCATTCACATTCAAAGAATGGAATGTTCCTTCGATCTTCATCCTCAAACCCAAAATCCCGTCCAGAGTTTTCATATAATCGGTGAGATTTAAATTTTGAACCGCAAGATCCAAATCGACTTGGGAACCGCGAACGACGTTTCCGGTCGCGGCCAATCGAATTCCGTTGTAGGTAACGAGAAGCTCCCTGAGCTCTAGATTTTCAAGCACCGGAATCGGCTTATACACGTTAGGCGGTTCTTCCGTCAAAGGATGAAGAATAGAATCTGCCACAAGCTTCAACTCCGGAATTCTATGATTTTTTCCGCCCATAGAAATCAAAAGATCCTTTGCGGAAAGATCCGCTGCGACTTTCAGACGAGTATCCTTTCCGGAAATCGTAATCGGAGCCAAACGCAGCTCTCCGTCCAGCCTCATCTTGGGAATTCCGGGTATCGTAGACAAAAAATCGGAAAGCGGTTTTAAACGAATCGAAGACTTCCGAACTGCAAACTGAACGTTTCTTTCTTTGGAAGAAACTCCGGCGATTTCCCCCTCACCCGACAACCAAACGTCCTGGCCCACTTTGAATTCGAGAGATTTGAGTTTGAGTTTGTCTTCTTTTTCCAGATAACCGATTTCGTATTTGAGACCGAAACCGAATGGAGCCAGCAAACGATTCCGAATCCGGACCGGAATCGAATCCGATCCGATATCCGCTTTCGAAACGATCATTCCTCCCGCGTCACGAGATAATTCCAATCCGAGTTTAAAAGGCTGATCTAAAGATTTCGAATCGTCTTCGAAATAAATTCGTACCGTTTTTTCAGGATTCATTTGAAAGCGAATCGCTTCGATTAACTGCAGAATCCGAACGTTCAGCGGAATTTTTCGAAACCGAATCGTGTCCAACTCGAAGGCAAGATTGAATCCGTCCAATCCGGCCTTATAGGAAGAGTCCCCCGACTCTGCAACGACGTGTACAAAAATATCTTTGAGTTCGAAATTGAAATACGCACTAACCGGAACAAATGTGGAAATTTCCTCCAAAGGAGCGGACAATGTTTCTTTCTCCGGCGGAGACGACGGAGAAGAGGGAAATAGTTTTGCGAGATTCCATTCTCCCCCTTTTTGTCTGAGATCGATCCGCAACCCTATAACCGCGATCTTAGAAAGTTTGACTCTTCCTAAAAAAATCAAGGGTAGATTGTAAGACAACTCGAGTTCCTTTACGGAAAGAACCGGACGTTCTTCGAAGGAGGAATCGGATTTTAAAAGTACGTTCTCGAAGGAAATTCCGTAAAGAAGCGAAAACTTCGTCACGGTAAAACTAGCGCTCCCTCGTATAAAACCTTGCAAAGACCTGCTGAGAATAAATTGGCCCGTAAATCGGTTAAAAACCAGTTTGTAAATAATTAATAGACTAAGTAGAGAAAAATAAAATCGCCTGTACTTCTGGAAATGACGTTTGAAAGTTTCCACGATTTTTGAAAGAATTAGTATTCGAAAGATTCAAGAGCCTCTTCCAACGTCTTATAAATTTCAAAGATGCTGGCAAGTTTCGTAATCTCCATTAAGTTTTCGATATCGGAATTTAAGTTCGTAAAAACCATTCTTCCTTTTAAACCGTCGATATGTTTGTATATATTCAAAAACATGCCTAAACCGGCGGAGTTGATAAAAGGAACTTTTTTTAAATCGATAATAAATTTCGGAACGTCACCCTTGGAAATATATTCTTCTATTTTCTGACCTAACTCGAACTCATTTCCCGCTTTTATCGGCCCTTCAATCTTAATGATGTGGACGTCGTTTTTAGTGGTGACTTTGATTTTCATAACCCTGACTTGGATATTGGATGCAAATATAGTTTAATTTCCTAGCAATTTGTAAAGAGAATTTTTCGCGGAGCACTAAAAATGAAGACAAAAACCCATTTTGCCAATGCCGATCGGTCCACAAGCGATCTCTTCCTTTAAAACTTTCTGGACAAAAAGCCGACTCCTGTGATTCTTACGGGTACATATTATGGCCGAAAGACCTCCTCTCCTTTCCGTAATCATCCCAATCTATAACGAAGAAAAAACGATTCCCGAACTTACGAGAAGATTGAGTATCTTACACAATCTCCTAGCGTCGAAACATTCTTTTAAAAAAGACGACTTGGAAATTCTTTTCGTAAACGACGGTTCGAGAGACGAAAGTTTTTCAGTTCTTAAAAAATTCTGCTCGCAGACGGACGGCTATAAACTCGTAAATCTTTCTAGAAACTACGGACACCAAACCGCTATCACCGCGGGAATAGACATCGCCCTCGGAGAAACCGTAGTAGTAATGGACGGAGATCTTCAAGATCCCCCCGAATTCGTCAGCGATCTATACGGAAAATTACTCGAAGGATACGACGTCGTTTACGCAAAAAGAAAAAAAAGACCGGGAGAATCTTGGTTTAAACTTTCGACCGCGCATATATTTTACAGAATCCTAAAAGAAATCACAAAATTCGATATTCCGATCGATACGGGCGATTTTAGAATCATGAGTCGAAGGGTTACGGACGTTCTCCGCTCGATGAGAGAACAACACCGTTACATTCGAGGGCTCATTTCCTGGATCGGATTCAAACAAACCGGACTCGAATACGAAAGAGAAGAGCGCTTCGAGGGCGTGACTAAATTCTCCCTCGGAAAGATGCTCAAATTCGCGTTAGACGGAATTACTTCCTTTTCCTCTGCTCCTCTCAAACTCTCCTCGTATCTCGGTTTTTTTACCGCGTTCTGCGGAGCGATTTACGCGTTATACGTCGTTTATTTGAGAATTTTCACTTCCGAAACGATCACCGGTTGGAGTTCTATGATGATCGTAGTTCTCATATTAGGCGGAACGCAATTGCTTGCCTTAGGTATGATCGGAGAATACTTGAGTCGCGTAAACGACGAATCCAAAAATAGACCTCTGTATGTGATCGAGGACATTTATTCTTCCGCTTCCCAAAAACGAAAAGCGACGGCCAAGAGAAAACGCTAATCGCTTTTTCGGTTTTTTCCTTCTGGAGACGAATATGAAAAAAGTTAAGAACCTAACGCATAAAAACGTAACACCGAACTCCGCCGATTCCGATCTTTCAGAAAATAAAAATCTGAACTTTAGAACGAGCCGTAAATTCCTAATCCCGGGTATTCTGATCTGTTTGTTTTCTTTGGGACTCGCGTTTTATATGGGATTTCGCAATTGGGAGATTTTTATCCGCACTTGCGCTCTCAAGGATCTTTTAACCTGGGACGAAAACATACGACTCAACGTTGTTTTAGATCAATATCAGGACTTTAAGGAATTTAGGATTTGGAGAGCCTTTTTTCCCTTCTTAGAATCCCCCACCTGGCCTCCGCTTCGCTCATTCCTATCCCTGATTCTTTTAATGATTCCGGGAGACATGCCTATCACCTGGAAGGATTCTTTTTTAGGACTCGTCTTTTACGTAATCTGCTTTCCTTCCATTCTTTATATCGTTTACAAAATCACAGGTTCCCTTTGGAAAGCGGGATTGACATCGATTTTAACACTGGCTCTAACCTTACATACCACGGAAGCGCCTTCTTATAGTCTTTCCTCCATGTTGGAAACACAAGGAATGTTCTTTTTATTATGGGTTTATTATATTCTTTACAAAATCTACAGCCGGACCGAACAAAATCCGCACCGTTCCGAGTTTGACAAAACCGAAAGGATAGAACTGTCGGTTTTTCTTTCTCTTTTCGGTTTATTTTTTACGAAATATCCGTATGGACTTCTTTTATTCATCGCAATTTTTCTGTATGAGGTCGTTTCAAAACCGAAAGAATATTTTGAAATTCTAAAGTTTTCTTTGGCTCAACGGTATAAGGGCTTTAGAAGACTTTTCGTTACCTTAGTGGTGCTGCTCGTATTTTCCCTCCCTATTTTAAGAGTGGTCACGAACATCAATTTGGATCAGAGACAGTTCAAACTAGTCATCTATTACTGCACCGTTTTGCTGTTCATCGATTTCAATCTTTTTCTCTACAAAAAAAGGGAAGAATGGAAACGGATTGCCCCCTCTTCGATTCGGGTAGTTTATTTGTATGCAATCGCTCCGTCCTTGGCTTGGATTTTCGCCAACCCGGATAGGGTGATGAGTCTTATCAACGCACAGATGATCGTAAACGAATACGTGAAAAGTTTCACCCTCGCTTTATTTTCATCCCCGACAACTACGAGTCCGGTCAGCCACGTATTTCAAGAACCTTGGATCTTTCGGTTCTTTTTCTTCGGAGTCGCCGTTCTCATTTTCTCGTTTTTCAGAAAAAGAATCAAAGCGTATCCTGTTTCCCCGATCACGCAAACTCTCAAAGATCCGTTAGTCGCAGTGACAAGCATTCTATTTTTGCAGTACATCATCATAGACCTGACCACGGGCAACAAACAGTTACGACATGTGTTTCCTCCTCTGCCCGTTCTGTTTACGATTTTTTCCCTTTGGATCTTTCGTTTTATCGAAGACACATCCGAATACGTTCGATACGCCGCGACGGGATTTGGACTTTTCGTCTTTATATGGAGCGGAAGTCTTTATGTGAGAGAAGGGGGACTTTTAAGAGACAGTTTTGAAAAGGTTCAATACTTTTGTTTGAAGGGTTTTCAAACCGATCTATTTCAACCCGCAAGGGATTTAACTGCTAAGATTTCTCCAGAGGGAAAATACATCGTGTTTAACGGATTTCATGAAGATTTCAATTTCGATAAAAAAGGAAGACTGATCGCTTCCGAAATCGACCTTCTCATGAGAATGAAAACTTTCACAAAAGGAAAATATCGAAACGACTCCAGACACAAATGGAAATCTTGGGACGAATTTTCATCCGCTCTCATAATCTCTCCGACTTGCGGTCAAAAAGAACTAATGAACAAGTTTGCAATTCGTTCCGCGGCAGTCGGAAAAAGTACGACTCTCAAAAAAGAATACAAACACCCTTCGGGAAATTTTTGTCTGAGGGAATACTCGATTCAG
>NZ_CP040840.1:1472500-1590000 GCF_006874765.1 Leptospira weilii | reverse complement strand
TTCCAAAAGCGAAGAATCCAGATATTCTCTGTACGCGGGCCCCGAGTTTTTGATCCGAGATATCTTTCCGAGAATTTCGGAAACTTTCGCTTTTTTCAGTTCGACTTTATTAGCAATCAATAATGTAGTTAAAAACCCTTCCTGATCGTTCTGATTCATCAATAGAAAAGGTTGTTTGTATCCCAAAAGTCCGATATGTTTCTTGAGCATGTTCAAGCCCAAAGAATGAAACGTAGATAAAACAATTCCTTTGAGTTTTTGTTTCGGAATCATTTTTCGAACCCGTTCTTCCATTTCCCTGGCGCTCTTATTCGTAAAAGAAAGGGCTACGATTTTGCCCGCGGAAACTCCCACGTTTTCGATTAAATGAGCGATTCGATTCGAGATAACTCGAGTTTTTCCGGAACCAGCGCCGGCAAAAATGAGGATCGGTCCGTTTACGTGATTAACTGCTTTTTCCTGTTCAGAGCTTAGTTTCATGAGACATGTGACATAATTAGACCGGGAAAGATTCTGTCAATCTTGTACATCCGGAAAATTCTCACCACAAAATACGATCCGCGCTCTTTAGATATGTGAAATAGAGTTTCTTACAAAATGAGGTGGACCAATTTTTTCACCGTCATACTTCCGACGGATTTGTATTGAGGTCCAAATATTTGTGGGAAGACTCAAAGAATGATCGGTACTTTGCAGATAGAAGTCGGCTTAACCTTGATGCCTCACTCTAAAAATCACTCTCGACAAAACCTTCTCTACTGAAAAAATCGAATCCCATGAAACCTTTTTATCCGGAAGAATACGATCCTCATTCGAATCTTTGGTCCAAAAGGGATCGAAGAGATCTTATCGCCACACCTATTTTCAACCTTGTATCCTGGCATACCACCTCTCCCGACGAAAAAATTTCCAAAGACTTTTTTCATTTGGAATCCTCGGATTGGGTGAACGTAATAGCAATCACTCCGGAAGACAAAATTCTTCTTATCGATCAATACAGACACGGAATCCATCGTTTCAGTCTGGAGATTCCCGGAGGAATCGCAGAAAAAAAAACTCTTCTCGAATCCGCGCAAGCCGAACTCGTGGAGGAAACGGGCTATGTGTCGCAAGACTGGGAGTATCTAGGCAAGGTCACGGGAAATCCCGCGATCCTAAACAACTGGTGTCATACTTTCATTGCCAGAAACGTTCGCAAGCTTTACGACCAGGATCTGGACGACAGCGAACAAATTGAAATTTTTGAAACCCCCATCCGAAACATTCCCCGATTGATCGCCGATAACATTCTGCATCACGGAATGATGGTCGCCGCTCTCGGAATGTATTTTATCAAAAACCCAATCCAGAATTAAAATGACTCAAGCCAAAACAAAACACGATCCCTTTCAAGCCCTGAAAATCCCTGATTACCGTTTCTTCCTTTTCGGCAAGTTTATGGTGACTCTTTCCATCAGCATTCAAACCACCGTCGTTGGTTGGCAGATGTATCATCTCACCGGAAGCAATTTGCACGTCGGTTTTATCGGTCTCGCGGAGGCGATTCCTTCCATTACGATGGCCTTGTTTTCCGGTCTTGTGATCGATTCCTTTCCGAGAAAAAAAATCGTCACTTCCGCTCTGGGTCTTTTATCAATCTGTTCCCTACTTTTACTAATATTAGTATTTCCTAATATGAATTGGATCCTTCGAGAGTCAGGCGTGTATCCGATTTACGGCGTGATCTTTCTTTCCGGAATCGCGAGAGGTTTTTTAAATCCGGCGACCGCCGCATTTCAAACACAGCTTGTGGATAAGGAAACATTTCCAAACGCCGCGACCTGGAGTGGAATCGCCTGGCAGACTTCCTTGGTCCTCGGCCCCCTTATGGGAGGAATGTTGATCGTCTTCGGTCTTTATCTTGCGTATTCGGCGGACCTTCTTTTGATGAGTTTCGGTTTGATTTTGATGTTACTCGTAAAAGGAAAGCCCGTTCCCGAAAAACCGGATTCGGTCGAAAGCGTTTGGGAAAGTTTAAGTTCCGGTTGGAAATTTGTCTCCACACACCAAATCATCCTAGGTGCGATCTCTTTGGATTTGTTCGCGGTCCTTTTCGGAGGAGCCGTCGCTCTTCTTCCTTCTTTTACGGAAAAAATTCTGGGACAAAGCCCCGAGATTTTCGGAATTCTTCGTTCGGCCCAAGGAGTCGGAGCCGTCTTATGTGCTTTTTTTATCGCCGCCAAGCCGCCAAAAAAACATTCCGGTTGGATCCTTCTATCTTGCGTGCTTGGCTTCGGAATTTGTATTATTTTTTTCGGACTTTCCAACGATTATCGAATTTCGTTTTTCTGTCTTGCGGCCGCAGGCGCGTTCGACATGGTCAGCGTAGTGATTCGCCACACAATCGTTCAAATGCACACTCCGGATCATATGAGAGGGAGAGTTTCCGCAGTAAATTATATCTTTATCGGTTCCTCAAACGAAATCGGAGAATTCGAATCGGGTGTTACCGCGGAATGGCTCGGAATCAGAAGATCGATCGTCGTAGGTGGAATTTTGACCCTCTTAACGGTGGGATTTGTAGGAACAATCGCCCCCCGACTTCGAAAGATGCAACTGAAGGATATTCTTTAAAAATCGAACATTAGATCCGAACAACCCAACACAAACAAGGGCTAGATGAAAACTTTGTAGAAATTCTTGTAAGCGGGCAGATCCGTGGTTCTTTGTGGCAGTAGAATTTGTCCGGAGATTTCCCCTACAATAAAATTCACAGAAATATGCCCACAGTTGTTCAGAGAGAAATCCCTTAGAGAAGATCGTCACAGTTTCGACAGAAATCGACTCTTTTGAAAGTAAAATTAAGAAACGTTCAATAAGAAACATTTTTCGAGGTTAAAGAGGCTCGCCGAGTCCGCGACTTCGAGTTTCTTTGCTTTACAAAAAGTTGTCCCATCGATTATGGTTATTTCATTCTCCGAATTCAAGCGCAACATTCTCCGTGAACCACTTGCTGCCATAGAAAGAGACTCAGAAAATAATCATATTTTTTGAATATTCTAATTTTTGAATGCAAAAGAAGGAACCGATGGACGCTCCCAATATACTTACCCAAGCAGAAGCCGTCAAAAGGGCGGAGCTGATTGATCAGGTCAGTTACGAAATTCATTTAGACCTCAAAGCAGGTTCTTCCACATATCAGGGAGAAACTAAAATTTTATTCTTTTATACCGGCAAAGGGAAAGGAAAACTCAAAATAGACTTTGTCTCGAAGAAGATCGAAGTATTTTTGTTAAACGGAAAAGAATTATCCAATTATTCGAAAACCGATTCTTTCCTGGATCTTCCGCAAGAATCCTTAAAACCCGGAAAGAACGAAATTAGGATCCGTTACACAAACGACTACAACCACAGCGGTTCCGGATTTCATCAGTTCCGGGATCCTTCCGACGGTTCCGAATATCTCCACACAGATTTCGAACCTTTCGAAGCGCACCGAATGTTTCCGTGTTTCGATCAACCCGACTTGAAAGCGACGTATGAGCTTTCCCTTGTCGGACCGAAAGAATGGAAATACATTCACAACACTCTTCCTGCCAAGGAACAAATCGAAAAAGAAAGAATCGAAATTCGTTTTCAAAAAACCGCTCTGTTTTCCACGTATTTGTTCGCTTTGATCGCCGGTCCTTACGAAGTCCGGGAAGACCGTTATAAGAACATCCCATTAAGAATTCTGTGTAGGAAATCCCTCGCCAAATATCTAGATGCGGAGAACCTTTTTGCGATCACAAAAGAATCCTTTGGATTTTTAGAATCTTATTTCGATCTTCCGTATCCGTATGGAAAATACGATCAGATTTTTGTTCCGGAGTTTAATATGGGTGCTATGGAAAACGTGGGAGCCGTTACCTTTTCGGAGCATTACATTTTCAGAAGTCCCCGTATTTATTCCGAGTATCTAGGAAGAGCCAATACGATCTATCACGAGATGGTTCATATGTGGTTCGGCAATTTGGTTACGATGAAATGGTGGAACGATCTCTGGTTAAACGAAAGTTTTGCCGATTATCTTTCCTACTACGCGATGTCCCACGGAAAATTATTTCCGGACGCTCTCGAACACTTTTACGTTCGAGAAGAATGGGCTTACAAAGAAGATCAACTTTCCACGACCCATCCCATAGCGGGAAATGCGGAAAACACGTTAGACGCTATTAGTAACTTTGACGGAATCTCCTATTCCAAAGGGGCCTCCGTGCTTCGTCAGCTGATGTATTATATCGGGGAAGACACGTTCCGAAACGCGATGCGAAAATACTTTCGAAAATTCGCGAATTCGAATACGGTTCAAGCGGACTTTTTAGATACGATGTCCGAAACTTCCGGAATCGATATCCGTAGTTGGAGTAAGGAATGGCTCGACACGACCGGAGTGAACACGCTTCTTCCCGAATGGAAACAAGAACATTTGTTGATCCGACAATTACCTTCCGAAAAAAACGGCCTTTACAGAACGCACGCCTTGGAAGTAACAATCTTTACTCTCAAAGGAGAATTTTTCGAAGCCGTCTGGAAAAGTAGGATCGATGTAAAAGGACAAGAAACCATTCTCCCTTATAGCTTGTTTCAAAATGCGGATTTTCATAAAAGCAAAAATCCAAAGATGCAAGAATCCGTCGTAAAAACGACAAATCCCGACAAACATATATCCGGATCTTCCGAAATCGTAGTATTAAACACAAACGACTACGCATACGCAAAGACTTATCTTCCGAAAGACGGAATCCTTCTCTTAAAAACTTCCTTGAACAAACTGAAAGACCGTTTCGCGAGAAGAATCCTCTGGGGCTCTCTGTGGCAGATGACGCGCGATGCGGAAATTTCTCCCAAGGATTTTTTGGAACTTGTGTTTCAACAGGGAATTTACGAAGAGGATCTTTCCGTTCGAAGCAGTCATATCCTGACCAAGGCGTCCTCCATCACGTCAAATTACCTGAAGAGGGAAAACAAGGAAGAATGGTCCGCGAAGCTAAACGAACTGGCTAAAAACGGGCTCGAAAATCCTTCTATTGCGGAAGAGGAAAAAATCGTCTGGTATAGAATTCTCGAAAGTACGTCCAGAACTCCCAATCAACTTTCCTACTTAAAGGACCTTTTGGAAGGAAAGATCATAATCTCCGGAATTAAAATCGACCAGGAAAGAAGATGGAGTATTTTAACGAGACTTTCCGCATTTGGAGATAAGAACGCGTTAGACCTCATTGAAAAAGAAGAAAAAGCGGACACATCCGATCTCGGCGCGAAAAAAGCATATGGAGCCAGAGTCGCGTATCCCGATCCAAAATCGAAATCCGCCGCCTGGAAAGAATTTACGGATCCTAATACAAAATATTCCACGGACATGCTCCGCTACGGAATGAGAGGTTTTTATTGGGATCACCAGGAAGAAATCCTAAAAGATTACGAGAATTTATACTTCGAATCCGTGATCGGAATTTATAAAGACCGCGATTCCCATTTTTCTTCCGCATTCGGAAATCTCTTATTTCCAAGCTTGGAACCGAATCAGACCCTCGTGGACAAAACAAATCGCTTTCTCAAAGAACAAAAAGAGATTCCCGCTCTTCTTAAAAAAGATCTCAAACAACACCGAGATGATTTGGAAAGAACCGTGAAAATTCTCGCCAAACAATAGAATTGTTGAAAAATTCCATGGTTCAGATTAGCAAAACCGCTTCAAACATCCGTTTCAATTAGGCAGAAACGGATAGAGAATTAATTTTTCAAAAACTCTATTAAACTTTTTTTGAATCGGAGAGTTTGCAGAATTAAGGGAGGAGATGCGCATCCCTACAAAGAACTGCGAGTAGAGGGACTCGAACCCCCACACATTTCTGCACCAGAACCTAAATCTGGCGTGTCTACCAATTTCACCATACTCGCGTGCGGTCCTTCCAATGTTCGCGAATCTTCTTTGGAGTCAAGCGGTTTCGTTGGAAAGCTTTTAGTCTTGGGATGTTTGTCAAAATGCGCCGGAGTTGTTGCCAACCCGCAATTCGATGATTTTTTTCAAACTTTCGAGATGATCCATCATTCGATCCACTTTTTCAGATCCGCGAGATTACTCACCGGAAGTTTACAGGAAAAATTCTCACAAACATAAACAAGTGCGTTTCCTCCGCTGTCTCTTGAGTCAAACAAAGTAGAAAGTTTTCTCGCTTCTTCCAACTCATTCTCGTTCACGACGGCCAAAACAGAATCCGGTAGAAATCTGGTTTGAATCGCGGCCAAAAGATCCTTCCCGAAATCCGTATCCTTGCGAATCAAAACGATTTCTTTGGAATGACGTCTGTAAGTCCAGTAAGCCGAAAGCAAATGCGGATAACTGAGAGAATTGATAGATAATTCTTTCGTAAAATACAAAAAGATCGATTCAGCGAATTCCCCATAACGAGCCGAATCAATTCCCAACAAGGACAATTTCACCAAAGAATAAGCAAGAGAACTGTTCGCGGAAGGTTCCACACCGTCATAACCGTCCACACTCCTTCGCAAAAGTACCTCGCCGTCGTTTCCTGTATCGAAGAACACACCCGCCGGGGAACGGAACAAACGAATCGCATCTTCCATCCAAAGAACCGCGTTTTTCAAATAACGAATTCCGCATCCAGCTTCGAACAAAGCGATCGAAGAGGAGATCATCTCCGCGTAATCATTACTATATCCTAATATACCAGATTCTCCGTCCCTGAATCGACGTAAAATCCTTCCGTTCGGATCGATCAGATTTTTTTCTATAAAAGAATACGTCTCCTCCGCGAGTTTCAAAAAGTCTTCCCTTTGAAACGCAACACCCGCCTTTGCAAGAGCTTTGATATAAAGACCGTTCCAAGAAGTGAGAATTTTATCGTCTCTCAGAGGACGAACTCTTTTGCTTCTTCTTTCCAGAAGTTTGGCTCTACCTCTTTCCAAAACAGAATCGATCCGTTTCCATTCTTCTTCGGAAAATTTTGTAGCTTCGCTACGATAACTCTCATGCAGAATATTCTTTCCTTCGAAGTTTCCTTTTTTTGTTACGTTCCAAAATTTTTCCAAAATCTGAGAATCTTCCCCGCAGACTTCCCGAAATTCTTCGAAATCCCAGATATAAAAAAGACCTTCTTCTCCTTCGGAATCCGCATCCTCCGCGCTGCAAATTCCCCCGCCGACAATTCTCATATCCCGATGCAGATAGGAAATCACATCGAGCGCAAAGGATTTGGCAGAAATTTTTTTAGAAACCTGGGAACATTCCACGAGAGTTTCCAGAAAGAGAGAATTATCATAGAGCATCTTTTCGAAATGCGGAACCATCCAATGATGATCCGTGGAATAACGACAAAGTCCCCCTCCGATCTGATCGTAGATTCCTCCTTGTTTCATTGCAAGGAGTGTATTCTCCACCATCTCCAAAGCCCTTGGATTTCCGGAAGAATGATAATATCGGAGTAAAAACGAAAGTCCCATACTCGGAGGGAACTTATTGACGTGATTGGTTTTAAATCCTCCGAACTCGGCGTCATAATAACTTTCGTAAAGTGAAAATCCGGAATCAAAACAATTCTCCGAAGGGAGGCTCCCTTCTTGCTTTTCTATGGCCCGACCTTCTCCGGAATCTTTCAAATATCGAGAAAGTTCGGAGGAAGCTACGATCAATTCCTGTCGCTTTTCGTTCCAAATCTTTCTAAGAATATTCAAAATTTCTAAAAAACTTTTTCTTCCGTATCTGGGTTCCGGAGGAAAATAGGTTCCTCCAGTAATCGGCTTCCCATCCGGAGTCAAAAAGATATTAAGAGGCCAACCGCCTTGTTGATCCATAGCGTGTAACGCGTCCATATAGATCCTGTCGATATCGGGTCTTTCTTCACGATCCACTTTGATCGATACGAAATGAGAATTGAGATAATCCGCGACCATTTGGTTCTCAAAGGATTCTTTTTCCATGACATGACACCAGTGACAGGTCGCATAGCCTATGGATAAAAAAATGAGTTTGTTCTGCTCCCTTGCTTTGGTTAGGGCTTCCTCACCCCATGGAAACCAATCCACGGGATTATATGCATGTTGTTGGAGATAAGGACTTTTTTCTTTTGAAAGTCGATTCGGACCACGGGAGCTGAATTGCATTGAATTACTCTCTTTTAGACTCATAAAATCTATTTTTCGATTTCTAAAAATCTTCCTAATTCCAACCATGTCCATTAAGTAGGCGCTTACATGGAGCATAAAAAAGAAAGTACTTATGGAAAATTCGGAACTTTTTTTATTTCAGGAATCATTTTTTTTACAACGATTCAGCCTACAATTGGAGAGGACATTTTACCTAAGGAAGTTACCGTAGAAGAAGAAAAAGGGAATTCCGGAGATTTGAAAAACGTACTTCGTCTGACTCTGAAAGATGCGGTGAATCATGTGCTCGAAAAGAACATTACGATCCAAAACGCGAAGATGGAGTACATAAAAGCGGACGGAGGAGAACTCAAAAACGAATCCCAATTCACTTGGAATCTAATCGGCGGAATCACTATCTTTAAAACAACTCTTCCCAACAATAGAAACAACATCTTTTTGGGAACCAAACAAAGCCAAGATAAACTCAGCGTAGGTATCGAAAAAAATTTTAAAACAGGAACTTATGTGAAATTGGAAGCGAGCACCACTCGTTTCGATTCAAGCGCCTTCGAAGATCCTCGTACCACTCCTTCAAGCTTAGCCATACTCGCCATTCCTCCGCAATATACGAGCGCTTTGACGATCACTCTCAGTCAGGAAATTTTAAAGTACAGCTTCGGAAAAACTCAGAAGGAAAAAGAGGCCATTTTAAGACAAAACACCGTGATCAAAAGAGAAGAGCTGGTTTATATTCTTTCTCAACTCGTGGTTCAAACCTTGATTCAATACTGGAGTTTGAACATCTACGATTCGAACGTGAAAACTTTACAAGACTTAGAATCCAACACGAGAAACATACGCGATTTAACCACAAGAAAACGGAATTTAGGTCTTTCCGAAGGTTTCGAAGTCAATCTTTGGAACTCCATTCTTTCCCAAACTGCTGGAAATTTAGAAAAAGCAAAAGTTTCGCGCAAAGAGGCGGAAAGAAATCTAATTCGAATTTTAAACGCTGATCCGTCCTCTAAAGTCGAAGGCGTCACCGATCTTCAAGAGAACGTTCCTGTGGATTTCAACGTGGAAAAAGATTATATCTACGCTTTAGAACACAGAACCGATCTGAAAAATCTTCGGAAACAAAGAGAAATCGCAGAACTCAATTTGAAAATCAAGGAAGCCGAAGACATGCCTTCTTTGAAACTTTCAGGCGCCTACTCCACAAGAGGGCAAAATATCGTTTCTCCACAACAAAATGTCATGGATACAAATCGAGGAATTGCTTCCTTTAAATATCCGGAAGCGTATGCGGCTTTTCAATTTTCTTATCCGCTTTGGGATAAAGGTATCAAAGCAGATATCCGAAACGCGAAGTTAGATGTTGAAAATTTAGAAAAAAAAGAAGCGGAATTGAAACTTTCCATCAAAGAAGAATTAGAAAATCGTTATGCGACGATCTTAGCCGGAAAAGATATTCTAGAAGGCGCTAAAAAAAGAAGGGAAGAAGCCAATAAGTTCTATAGAGGTCTTTCAGAGCGCTTTCGTCAGGGAAGATTTACCGCAGTCGCTGTAAAAACCGCGTTGGATAACGTAATCCAATCCGAATTACAGGTAACTCAGGCTAAAATCCAACTGAACATTGATATTCTTCGTTACGAACTCGCAAAAAACCATATCTTCGAGAAATTTGGCGTGAACGTTAACGATATCATCGATCGATTGATGAAGATACAAACAGACCTGAATACCGCCGCTTTAGAACAAAAATAAAATAGAGTTATTGAAAAATTAATTTCCTTATCCATTTCTGCTTCATTGAAATGGACGTTTGAAGCGATTTTGTTAATCCGAATCATGGAATTTTTCAATAACTCTATTTTAACGTGAGTTCGGCGATTGAAAGTTTGGGCGAATAAGAAACTAAAGTGTTGCTCTCTAACAGAACCTTACCCCACAAATACTTGGATCCGAAGATAAATCTGTCGGAATTCCGACAAATCCCCCGTGAAACTTAGTTCCCACCCTATTTTTGGGTGGTGGGTGATGAGCGACCCGTAGGGAGCAAATCATTGAGCCTGGAGGCGGAAAGGTTCGGGAAATTTTTCTCTATCAGAAAATTATACTTTTTGCAAGTAAAAAGCCTTATTCTTGTCGGAACACTACCAAAAATATCAGTTTTTGATCCTTATTATCCCAAAAGCCTTCTTAATTTGTAGGGTTAGGTTACGGCTCTCTACGAATCGTAACATAATAATCGTTTTCGCATTTTCAACCGCCGAACTCACGTTATTTTATAAAACGCTCGGTTAGGTTCGCCAAAAGTTTATCCGTGACAGTTTAGTTTGTTTCGGATAATGGAACATTCCTTCCTTTTCTTACCGATAATTAAGTAGCCTTCCGCGCTTTCTCCATCGTCGTAGAATCTTCCGGTGAACACGGAACCGTTTGCAAACCAATACGTCCCCGTTCCCGCCTTCTTATCGTTTTGAAAGTATCCGGAATATCTGTCCCCGTCTTGGTACCGTATATCTCCGTATCCATGTCGTTTATCATTTTTGAAACCTCCGGAATATATCTCTCCGGTATCATATACGTAAATACCCGGTCCGTTTTTACAATTTCCGTTTTTACATCCGGGGGCGGAGCCGAGATAAGAAGAAAGCGGTTTGGCCGATTTTTGGGAAGGTCGATAAATTTTGTTATCCGAGGTCGATTCTTCCGACTCTATGTACTTTTTAGGTTGGCCGAACGCGTCCTCTTGAAAGAATCTCCTTTCTTTCAGTTCAGGCTCCAAATCAAGATCGCTCTTCTTTTGAGAGCTTGATGCTTTGACATTTTCCTTTTTAGAGGTTACTTTGTTTTTCTTACCACAATCCGCCAAAACAAAGTATAAAAACAGAACGACTCCTAACGTAAAAATTTTCTTCCGATTGGATTTGAAAAGGACCATCTCCTCCTCCATTTAAAGTCCCTTCTTTAAATATCGGAAATCGACTCCGGTTTCAAAAGGTTTGGTTCTTAAGAATTTTTCCTCAATCGAATCAAACTGATTTCAGAGGGCGCCCCAAGTCGAATCGGAGGCCCCCAATATCCCGTTCCTCGGCTCACATAGATCCAAGTGTCCTTATGTTTGTGAAGTCCCGCAACAAACTTCTGCGCGAGATAGATGAGTAAATTCCCCGGAAAATACTGTCCTCCATGCGTATGTCCCGATAACTGAAGATTAAATCCCGCGTCGGCCCCTTCAAAGACGCTGTTCGGTTGATGTGCGAGTAGAATTTTGTAATCCGTTTTTTCTCCTCCCTTCATCGCCCGATACGGATCCGTTTTATGTTCCGCGAGGATAGATCCCGCTTTGAGATCGGTGACACCGGCAAGAGTCAGATTCGCTTTTCCATGTTTCAGAATTTGATTTTCGTTTAATAAAACTAGAATATTATGTTTCTTTAATTCATGAATCCAAGAAAGAACCCCCGAATAATACTCATGATTTCCGGTTACGAAAAAAGTTCCATGTTTGGATTTGAGATCGGCAAGAGGAGTGATATGATGAGCGAGTTTACTTACAGGACCGTCGACCAGATCTCCCGTAATCGCGACCAAATCGGGTTTAAGTTCGTTTACGGTTCTTACGACAGATTCTAAAAAACGCTTTTTGATTGTAGGTCCGATATGAATGTCCGAAATTTGAACGATCCTGAATCCATCCAAAGAAGAGTGTAAGTTTTCCTCAAAGACATCGACCGAAATCACTTTTAGCTTTTTATGCGCCTGATAGAATCCAATTCCCGTAAGTCCTCCCGCAAGCCCAAGTACGGAGAAACTCAGAAGTTGGTTTAAAAACTCCTTTCTTTGTACGAGTTCTCCCGCGCCGCTATCGCTTGAATCGGAATTTGGAAAGAATTTTGTGAGCCCATACAAGGAAACCGCGGTTATGTCCTTCAACAAAACGAGACTGAATAAGATCGTAAAAAATCCTAACCCGGTGAACGCAAGATAGGAAAACGCGGTTTGAATCCCTTCGCGTTTGGAAGTCAGACTGATGTAATAACTGACCGGAATACTTAAGGTACATAAAAAAATCAAGGCCCATGCAAACCAAGAAATCCAACTCTGCGTGCTTAAACTTGGGATTAAACGGAAACCAGTGTACGCGTAACCCAATCCGATAATGAGGGTAAACACGGAAAGAAAAACGAGAAAACGAGAAATTTGATTTTCCATGGCCTATATAAGACCGATGAAAATCCACAAAGTTCCTTTTCGTATTAAATTTCGGTCAGTATAGGTTTTTCTTCGGTATTTTCAGTTCTTCGAATATTCCTCCCAAACCCTTGACGAACCTTCAGTTTCTCTTAGTTTTGACAAAATATCTATGCCTAAAAATGTTTTAGAGTCTCTAAAACTGAAAAGTATTCTCAGTACCAGCACAATTTTAAACGCAAATTTAGATCTCTATCAGCTATTACCCCTAATCATGCTCTATTCCAAAGATCTTCTGGAGGCGGACGCGAGTTCCTTATTCCTTCTGGACGAAACGGAAGAATTTTTATACTGCGAAGTAGCGCTTGGTGAAAAAGGTGAAATCATTCAAAAATACGGGCGCCTTGATATAGGACAGGGAATCGCCGGTTGGGTGGCCAAAGAAAAAAAGCCGATCATTTTAGAAGACGCATATTCAGATTCCAGGTTCAATCCGTCCTGGGATCAAAAGACGGGTTACAGAACCCGTTCCTTGGTTTGTGTTCCTTTGTTTATCGAAAGCAAGATTATCGGGACTCTTGAAATTCTCAATAAGACGCAAAACCGTTCCTTCGACACCTGCGATTTGACTTATCTTACGTCCTTATCCGAAGTGGCCGCAATTGCGATCCAAAACGCGAAGATTCACGAAAATCTTAAAAAAAGAATCTTGGAACTTTCTCTTCTTTATGAATTCGAAAAACTCATCGTTTCCGAAAAAAGTATTCATGAACTGGGCAATTGGGTACTGGAAAGAGTTTTAGAATTCTTAGAAGCAAAAACCGGAACCATTTATCTCGCGGATCATACAAGTCAGACATTGAGAATTCTCGCAGCCAAAGGAATTCCAAAAGACGCGATTCATACAATCACAGTTCCTTTCGGTGAAGGCGTTGCTGGATGGGTAGCCAAGGAAAGAAAAAATCTTCTCATACAAAACTTGGAAGAAGACAAACGTTATAATCTGAACGCGAAATACAAGTTCGAAGCGAACTCTCTTATTTCTTCCCCCTTGGTTTATAAAAACGAACTTTTAGGAGTTATCAGCGTCAATAACAAGAATTCCGGATTTGCGTTTCATAAAAACGATCTAGAAATGTTGGGGGCGATTGCAAACCGACTTTCGATGACGATCAAGAATGCGGACCTCTTTCATAAAGTCGTGAACTCCGATCGGGAATTACAAAGAGCTAGAGAGGTCATGTCGAAAGTAATCCCGACTACAATCCCTTATATCAAAGGTCTGGAAGTCGGAGCGGAACATATTCCCTACTCGAACGTGGGCGGTGATTTTTATAGCATATTCAAATTGGATTCGGAACGAACCGGATTTTTAGTCGCGGACGTTTCCGGCCACGGTCTTTCTGCTTCGGTCATAGCGGCGGTGATGAACACAATCATTTCCACTTACGACAAAGAAATTCTTTCCAGCCCGTCCCAATTTTTCTCGGGGCTCAATCACGCCCTCAATAACAAAATGGTCGGAAATTTCGTAACCGCGTTCTACTGTGTGATCGACACGGAAAAAGATACGATTCTTTATTCCAACGCAGGACACAATCATCCTTTACTTTTGCAAAATTCAACCGATAGTATGCTCTCTCTGGAAACGAAAGGAAAACTAATCGGTATTATTCCGGACCTTTTTTTCGAGGAGAAATCCATTCATTTCAAAACCGGCGATAGGTTGGTGCTTTATACGGACGGAATTTCAGAGCATTATTCCGACGACAGAACCAAACGTTACAGCGAAGAATTCATCTCCCTTTCGATTCATAAGTGCGCCTCTAAAACCGCTCAGGAAACATCCGCACAAATCATCTCCGATTGTATCGAATATTGCAATTATTCCAAGTTTAGCGACGATGTAACTCTTCTCGTAATCGATCGCAAATAACGTGCAACAACTCCCGGTCGAATGATCCATAAAAAGGCATCTGCCTGAGTTTCCCGGTCGCATCATAATGTTCCAATTCCTTCGGAACTTAACTCAATAGAGTTGTTGTAAAATCACTTCTCTATCTATTTCTGTTTCATTGAAACGGACGATTGAAGTAGTTTTGTCAATCTCCGCTATTGAATTTTTCAACAATTCTAATATCAAAAACGATGTTATTCGCGCTTACATCTTGAAAGAAATGGCCGATTACTCCTCTAAAAATTATATTCGTTAATTCATTGGGCTCCCGATCAAGATAAAGTATGTATTATCATTTCCGCCGTATTCAAATTTACTTCATAAGATCGGATGAAATTGTCACGTATTACCCGTCCCTGTAAAATAGAATACAGTTAATTTGAGTATAAATCTCGCGTTAGACGTAGAATTTTAGACACTCTATTATGTAGAGATGAGTAAGAACGTCATACACCTTTATCACAGAATTCTTTAAACCGAAATCGTTATACTTTGATTGAACGAGCATTATATAATCCTTTAAAAATAAAAAATAAATTCCACTTTCTGAATAAAACGGAGATATCTCCAGAGTCTAACTAGATGAAATAAGGAGGATTCACAATGAATGCAATCACGATCTTTGCGCTTGCTTTGTTGGCAGTTCCTGTTTTTGCCCGTTTTGCACGGGTGACAAAAGAAGCGATGGGTAGATATCACCTGATCGGTTTAGGAGGTTTGTTCTTGATTTTGGGAGAAGCGACCCGAATGACAGCAGACAAAATCTCTCCGATCGCGACACTTCTACCGGTCATCGACATCGTCACTGTGGTTCTAGCATATGCGGGGGTTCTCTTCGGGACACTGTGGTTATCAGTGTATTATATAAAGCACCCGAATGAAATTTGAAAATTCTTAAGCAAGAATGAGGAAAAAGGCGGGCGTGTTCCCGCCTTTTTTACGTACGGAGCCTTGTTTCAATCCATTTACAAACTCAAACAACGCGACAAATCTCAAAGATCGGACAAAATCCTCTTGCAAACCGAGTGTGTAGGAACTCTCATTATCCCAATGAGTCTTCGCGGGTAAAATTGAAAGACTCAAAGACAATATGAATCCAAGCGAATCAATCCGACATTCTATTCTTTATGCGGTCGATCCTCTTTGCCCCTGGTGTTACGGCTTTGGACCGGTCCTTCAAAAAATCCGGGAAGAATACAAAAACAAAATTCGATTTTCTTTGGTTCTAGGCGGCCTTCGCTTTGAGGACGGAGCCCAATTTTTAACGCCCGAATTATCAAGGATCTTAAAACACGAATGGAAAGACGCAGAATCCATCACAAAACAACTATTTCAATCTAAGTTCCTCGATAGAAAGGATTTTCGATACGATTCCTTTCCCGCCTGTAAAGCGGTTATCAGCGTTCAAAAAATAAAACCCGAAAGAGCATTCGATTATTTGAATGCTCTTTCCAAATCCTTTTATTACGAAAACCAAGATCCGACCTCCTTTCAGACTTTTGTTTTTCTTGCGGAGAAGTTCGGAATCTCTTCCGAAAAATTTCAATCCGTATTCGAAGATAAGGACACCGATATGGAAACCAAAAACGACTTCTATTTCGGTTTTTCCTTGGGAGTAAGCGCTTTTCCGAGCTTAGTCTTTTCGGACGGATCTGAAAGTGGAATCCTAACAAGAGGTTATCACACGTACGAACAAGTAGATTCCATTCTTCAAGATTATTTTAGAGCGATAAGAATCTAAGATCTATCTCATAACCTTTCGCTTAGTTTCGAAACTTCGTTCCATGTCGTTACAAGTTATTTTCGAACAGGTTTTGATTTTAAGTATTCGTTCTTTCCTTTGTTTTTTCCTTGGTCTCCGTCTTGCCCGCGTAATTTGCCAGAACCAAAAGAATTCCCCCCAAAAACGCATACCAGAAACCAGGCACCGATAACATTTCCGGAAACCAATCCCCGATAATCAAGATCACCCAAGCATTGATGATCAATCCAATCAAACCCAAACTCAGATAATAAAATACGATTCCGATTCCAAGAGTCATGATTACCAATATAAGTCGTAGGATTGTGTTGATGATCACGAAAGCGACAACAACGATAATCGAATTGAGCCAGCCGCCTACTACATGAAAATCAGGATGAATCAAAGGGAAAACGAACTCCACGACGAGAGACATCAAAATCAGAGAAAATAAAAAATGGATCATCGCACTTCCAAATTAAACATAAACGTCAATATTGTTACCGACCGAAGACCCCGGCGGAACGACCTGCGTATCCGGATTTTCAACCTGATTGTCCTGAACCGCTACGATCTCCCTCGGAGAAGAACCAGTTGATACGGGTGCAATCGAATCTGAAAATAAAATCTGTCTGGATCCTACCGCCATGTAAGACATAGTGTTTTGCTCCCATTCAATCAAGAACCTACAGATATTATAGTAAAAGGCCCCGAGATCTTCAAAGGAAATTTATTGAGCCGTTACAAAAAATTCCCTCCTAACCGAGTCTTTCCTAATCGACCAGGCAAAACACATGTCGCCCGAATTACGGTGAATCTTTGCAAGAAGACTCCTTGGTTCTCTCTCCCCAATAAATCGTTTATAAACATAAGGTAAAAACATGTCCGGTTTTTCGGAGGAAGTTCAATGCGATTTGTTAGGTCGTTACTTTCTTATCTCGTTTCGACAAAGTCAATACGTGCTTCGGAGAGTAATTCCTGAATTTTTTCTTCTTGGAAAATTTCCGAAAAATCGGAATCCGATCAAACACTCGCGACCGAACAACATTCGCCAAACGAATTTTTTGCACGGATTCGTTTAAACGGTGAGTATCGTCATTCTCGAATCGCCAAAAAACGGACTTGAACTGCGCATTTCTAGATTCTATTGTATTCCGAGGAGCTGATCTATGAGTTTTTCGAAGATAGTCAAACGAGAATTGGAAGTCGCGTTTTCAAAAACCGGACAACCGTTCTGGTTTCGAATCGTTAAGTATTGCGTGTTGCTGTTTCTTTTGTATTTGATTCGGGATTCCGAATATCTTTGGCATATTTTATTAAGCGCATTCGCAATTTCGTTTACGATTCATTTTTGGTTTAGATATAAAACGAGAGGATGGACGCGAAGTTATGGACCGTGGAAACACGATCAAAATATAAAATCTTAAACTATCAATCCGAAAAAGATTTTGTTCAAAATCGCGCGAATTGCCTTCGTGAAAAATCCAAGATCATTTCGAAATTTCGGAAAGTTTAACGCTTTCTACCGATTTCAAAAAAACGGCGATTTTGCGCATACAATTCTCCTTTAATTTTCAACGACCCTAATATCCTTTATCATAAACAAGAACCGGTTTTATTTCAAAGCCATCGGCAGATTTTAAAACGAAATCGTATCCATAAAATTCGGACATTTGATCGTTTTTGAAATTCGATTCCTAAGAAAAAAGTTCTTGAATTTTTTCAGAATTCTTCCGAGCCTGATACTGCATGTTCCGCAATATAACTCTGCTACCGCTTCAGCTTCTTCTCCTCCTTAGTTAGGGGAGCCGGTAGAGTTGTAAAAAAATACACGAGCCCGCTCCTCCTCGAGTGGGCTTTTTTGTTTCCGGAAAACTACTCGGAAAAAAACCACTCCTGGAATCGGCCTCCAAAGGAGAAAACAATGCAACAAAATTCGAAACAAGAAAACGCGCACGCTATTCAGGGCATTTCAATATCCGGAAATCAAAAATATATACAGTCCTTTTCGGAAATTCTTCAAAACCCTCTTCCCAAACATCCGCCCTTTTTTATGGACGTAACTTTGAGAGACGGCAATCAAGCTCTTCGTAAACCCTGGGATCTGGATCAAAAAGAAACGATCTTCAAACAACTTTTAAAGTTAGGCGTTCAAGGAATCGAAGTCGGATTCGCGTCTTCTAATTCTCAAGAATTCAAAGCATGCAGTCATCTTTCTTCCATCGCGCCGGACAATGTTGTAATATCCTCCCTTTCCAGAGCGGTCGAGAAGGAAATAGAAACTTCTTGGAAGGCAATTCGACACGCATCAAAGCCGAGAATTCATATCGTGTATCCGATCTCCGCATTTACGATTCAAAACGTTTTAAAGTTAAGTCCTGAAAAAGTTTTAGAAAAGATTTCCGAATCCGTCTCTTTCGCAAAAAGCCTCGTCGGTTCGAAAGGTGAAGTTCAATTTTCGGGAGAACATTTCGGAGACTCTCTGGAGAATTTAGATTTCGCCGTGGAAGCGTTTCGAACGGCGTTGAACTACGGGGCCGATATCATCAACCTTCCGAACACGGTAGAGCGTTATCGTCCTTGGCTTTTTGTTTCTATGGTAAAAACCGTTTGTAATATGCTCCCTGAAAACGCAAAAATTTCTGTGCACACGCATAACGATTTGGGAATGGCAACCGCAACCACAGTTGAATCCTACTTTTCAGGCGCGGTTCAATTAGAGACCGCATTAAACGGTCTCGGGGAAAGAGCCGGAAATACGAACACGTACGAGGTTGCGATCGCCCTTCATAACTGCGGTGTTGACGTCCCACTGAATCTTTCGACGATCTACGAAACATCTCGATTGGTCTCTTATCTTTCGGACGTTCCCATCTACGAAAAGGCCCCTTTGATCGGCGAAGACGTTATCTCCCACAGATCCGGAATTCATCAAGACGGTGTCGCAAAAACCCGTCATCTCTCCAAAGGCGCCTATCGCGCGTTCGACGCGACTTTGATCGGAAGATCGGAGGGAGATCGAATCGAATTTACAAGCCAATCCGGAAGAAGCGCGATTTTCTGTATTTTGAAAGACGCCGGAGAAGATATCACCTTGGAACAAGCAGGAAGACTACAACCGATCTTAAAGAAGATTTCGGAAGATTCGGGAAAAGGAGAACTGACTCTCAGTGAAATTCAGCTCGTATGGAATAAGATGAAAGCGATTCTTCACAAAGCGACTTCGGGATGATTTTTTGAAGAAGCTTTCGCTCTAAAAACGGTCGACTTTGAATTTCGATCAAGTGAAAGAAACATAACTCCTCGCTTCTTCTAGGACTGCTCGACGGGCTCGGAACTATTCATGATTCCGTAAAAAAGTATTTCATGAATTTCTCCCTGCAATTGCATCATCGAATACGAAGAATTTAAGAGAAGTTCCGGAGTCGCTGTCATTTCGATCGCAGAATTAAGAAGCGCGGCAAAAATCGTCGGATCCAAATTTTTACGAATCTCTCCCTTTTCGATTCCTTGTTCCACCAAGGCCTGAACGGTTTTAGAAACAGACTCCATTTTTACTTCCTTGAGATAAGCGTAATGATCGGGAGCCTGATCCCTGATTTCCGTAATGAGCTCGTTCGCTCCCGTAGGAAACTGACTGAACTTGAATTCGCTGATCGCTTGGATTTTTTCATGCACCGGCAAAGAATCATCCTCTCTGATCTGTTCGAGTTTCGTATTCATCAAGTTATGCTTGTGAGAAAGAATTTCGAAAAGAAGGTGATTTTTATTTTCGAAATGTTTATACAAAGTTTTACGGGAGATTTTCAGAACCCTTGCGATTTCCTCCATTTTGGTTTTCGCATAACCGTATTTTAGAAAAAGCTCAAGTGCCTTATCCATAATCCTATGTTTTACTTCGTCTTGCTCCATCGCTTTCATTTTTGCGGATTTGCGCCATTTATGAAACTCTTTTTTTAAATTCGACAAGAATTCAAACTAAATTCGCTCAGATAAGCCTTGTAAAAAAATAAAATTCCTTTTTCGCTCGTTCTCATCCGAAAACTTTTCCCACGATTCGTTTTAATTTTTCGACATGAGAAAACTCATTACCAAAGTAAAACGTCTCCGGAAAAATCGATCAAAATTCACATACTCATTCCTTATCGATAAAACCTTGGATTTTTAAACGATCAAAGAACTTAAAGTACGAAAGGCGATACGAGCAGAATCACAATCAAAATACTTTCTATCTATCCCGATTTTACTCATCTCTACATAATAGAATGTCTAAAATTCTGCATTGAAACATGGGATTTGTGCCCAAATTAACGGTACTCTATTTTATAGGGATCAGTAATATCAAGAAAAAGCGGAAATCTCGTCGACCGATCTTTGCAGTTTCTTCTATTCCGTATAATTTCCAATCGAACAAAAACATATAAAACACCTGTTGTTTCCCGGTTGAAAATAATTTTTTATCAATTTGTTCTCCGCCTAGTAAGAAGAACTTTATAACTTTAAGATTTTATGGTTAAGCTATGAGCTTAGCGGGAACTCACACAGCGAAGATAACCCGAAACATTTTTTGCTGTGGTCGTATTTGTGGATCCGGTAGTAAAATTGATCTTCCAAGCGGTGGTTGAATTTAAAGGATCGCTTGTGCTAGTCCAAAATTCTACCAGACTTCCGGTCGGATTTCCCGGAAACCAATCTTTTCGGATCGTGGGAGTTTCAAAACTAGTCCCCGTCGTTGCGCAGGTTTTATCCTGAGAATTCGTCAGATCAGTCCCGTTAGAACAATAAACGATTCCCTTTAATTCCGCGTGCGTGGGAACTCTCCACGCCATCGTCTTACCGGAAACATTGAAAGTAGAACAAGAATTGAAAGCAGGCCCTGAAGTTAAAATCCCTCCCAGAGTTCCATTACATTGATTGTCCAAAGTAGAACAATATTGAGGAGAAACTAAAAATCCGGTGCAAGAATCCGTAGCAACATCGTAAGTTTGACCACGGGAACATCGCATCCAAGTAAGACCGGTCGAAGGGAAAAAAATAGTTTCCCCCTGAATCACCGGAGGGACTTGGGTTCCCGAAATCAAAATAAGTAATAGAGAGACTAAAGAATCCTTTTCCCGATCAGGCGAAACAAAATCCCTGAAATAAGGATTCAAGTAACAAGCCGAGTTTAAAAGTAGAAAAAAGGAAAGAAAGATCCTAAAAGAAAGCATTCGAAAATTCGCCATAACTTTATCGCCTTAATCTTGAAATCGAACTCTTTGAATATTCGAACGTTGGAAACTTCTTTCTTTGCCTTTATAAAACAATTTAACCCCATTTTCATCGATTCGAGTCACAGTTCCTTTCACGATTTCACCCGACTTCAAAAACAGGACGGAAAAACTCTTCGAATATTTCACTTCTTTGTTCCAGGAACTTTCCAGCTCCTCTTTCAAAGAAGAATGAATCCTCTCTTGAAATTCTTCTTTCCATTGTTTTTCATTCCGTCGAATAAACTCTTCCTTAACTCCCGTCATATCGACTTTGGAAACTTCTTTTTCGGACTTCTCCGAATCGCTCGTAACAGAAGGTTTTGCAAAAGTAGTTTCTTTAGAACCACAACTTTCGACATCAATAGTTTTACGCGTAACAGAAGCGGCGATTCCCAAGAACATGCTGAGTATTCCGTCCAACCAAGTTGTTTTAAGAATCACTCGATACGTGCGATTTTGATCGGGTAGAATCTCCGAATAATTCACTTTATTGATCGGAACCGAACCAAAAAGAACATACCATTGATATCTTTTACCATTCGATTTGCAGTTTGAAGAAGAATGATCCGAAATGTCAAAATTCTTTTGGGAGTTTAGGATCGGTTTCGGTGTATCCCCTCCTCTTACGGAGTTCAATTCTAAACTTGTACAAGAATATAAAAAAAATAACATAGGAACAAAGAGCCCAAACCGAGAATGAACCAAAAAGGAATACAAAAGAACGTATAGATTCTTCACTTTAAAACGAACTCCTAGACTCATAAAATCATGCGCTGTTCGCATATTTTTAGAAACTATTTTAAAGACCAGTTTTTTCTATCGCGATTCCGAGATAATTTATCGATTCCAAAGTTATAGAACTTCTCTGAAGGGAATCTCTCTAAAATCAAAAAGAATGATATGGTCCGGATTTTCTCGGTTTAGACGTTATTTCTCAAAGTTCGAATTTCAAAACGAGTGAGGCAACGCAACAATTCAAAAGCCTTCTCAACACTAAGGTCTGTTATATAAATATTAGAGTTGTTGAAAAATTAATTTTCCATTTGTTGTTTCACTGAAATAGACGATTGAAACAGTTTTGTTGATCGCACAATTGAATTTTTCAACAACTCTATTATAGTAATTTAAATTTCGCTAAGAATCTCCGAAAGATTCAGCTAAGTAAATCATCAGTATATTAAAATACTATAAAATTTAATCTCGATGATTTTTATGAATTCGCTTGTTTCATTTACACGTATAGAAACCGGAACGCCGATCGTCGCAAATATCTACGGCAAGGCCTTCTTCCATATAGCGCAATAGAATCAAGAACTACTCATCTCTATAAAATAGAGTACCGTTAATTTGAGCATAAATCCCGCGTTTGATGAAGAATTTTAGACACTCTATTTTATAGAGATGAGTAATGCTATCGAATTAGAAAATTCTACGACACTGTAGCTTGCAAATCGATATGATATCCCTATAAACTCACAAACAAACAGAGTATATTTCGCAGATGCACGTTTTGTAATACGAGAAATACTCGAACGTTGAATTCGTTTTTTATAGATCTCGCATATGCGGATCTCGATCAAAACCTAGAATTTGGAGCGATCAATCTGCCGTCGACCCTCTCTTGATTCCGTCGAACCAAGAAATATCACACCCGGAACTGTCGAATCATATCAATTATGGGTGGCGTTAATCTCTTCTTTCTTTGTTGTGATTGATGCGGTTCATGATGTAAAGAGCGAGAAGACCGCCCAACAAAACCGCGAGTAAGTTTACATTCGAGATTTGGTAGATCCCAAACTTAGGCGAAATCAACCAAAGAACCACCGAACGGATGAAATCCTGAAGCAAGGAAAGGATGATAAGAGATCCGAGAAGTGCAACGATAAGAGCTCCCCAAAATCCTCCGAGAAGGTCCTTACGTTTGTAATAGTAATAATACCAGGAAAGTCCGCCGGAAATCCCGACTACAAATAAAACGTCAAGAATGGTCGTCCACCATGGCGAACCTGAAAAAGAAGCAAGCGGCATCAAAAAGAGTTGTCCGCTCTGTCCATGTAAAAAAGAATCAGGTAAATTCAGTAGGCTCATTCCAATACAGCATTCTAGGAAATTGTCTTTTTAGTCGACTCATTTTACTACCTGTTCTAAAACTTGCTTCTTTTAGAGCAAAAAAGTCAAAAGTCTTGAGTCCATTTCATTTATTTAACAAGAAACGAATCAAGAAAACGAAATTCCTAAATCTGTTTGTAATGCCAAACAATGAGAACACCAAATTTGAACAGCAAAACAAATCAAGCCGCTAAAACTTTCGGCATAGTCGGATTTCCGCTTTCACATTCTCTTTCTCCTCTTATCCACAATTCAATTTATAAAGATAGAGGAATTGACGCCTCCTATCTCGTTTTTGAAACCTCTGAATTGAATTCAAAAACAATTCAGGAATTCAGAAACTCGGGAATACTCGGTCTTTCCGTGACAATCCCTCACAAGGAAAAAGCATTCGCTCTTGCCGACAAAGCAGATGACACGTCCACGATCATGAAAGCGTCCAACACTTTATTGATCGGTCCAAATTCGGTTCATGCGTACAATACGGACGGAGAAGGAGCCTATCGTTCCATTTTAGAATTATCTCCGGAATCCTTAAACACCGGCAAGACGGTTATTCTTGGAAGCGGAGGAAGCGCGAGAGGAATCGCATACAACTTAGCCGTCTCAGGCAAAATTCAAAACTTACTCCTTTGTTCGAGAAACGAAACAGCCGCAAAAGAAATCTGCTCTTTGATCTCCGAGAATTCGAACGTCAGAACAGAATATATCGCCCAGGATTCCCTTTTTTCTCGAAAGGAGGAAATTTCCCTAGTGATACACACGACTCCGCTTGGAATGAAAGGCCAGGCTCCGGGTCCGTTCCTTCCGGAATTTTTCTTTAATCCGAACATGACTCTCTTTGATATCGTTTATAATCCTTTGGAAACCCCTCTGGTTAAAGCCGCCAAAAAGGCCGGAGCGAAAATCATTCCCGGATCGGAGATGCTCTTATATCAGGCGATGAAACAATTCGAACTTTTCACTAATATTTCGCCTAACGCGGATGACATCCTCAAAACCAGAGAACGTTTATTCCAAACACTAACAAATCGATGAGCGCAGATTCCGACTTTTTCAAATTTATCAACCAACTTTCCAACTTAGAAAAGACAAGAAACTTTAACGTTTTTAGCGGATATTCTCTCGAACCATTCGCAAAGGTTTTGAATCAATTCGACTTGAATAAAAGAAACCGATCCACTCTCTGCAGAATTTCCGTGGTAGGAACAAATGCGAAAGGGTCCATCACACATTTTTTAGGGGAATACTTCAGGCTTTTCGGTTTCAAAACAGGACTTTACACCTCGCCACACTTGATCTCTCCTGTGGAAAGAATTAAAATCGGCACAAACGCGCAAAACTTTCGGGACATTCGAACGAAAGAATTGGATCGATTGTTAAGCGAATGGAAATCCCTTGGGGCAGAAGAAGCTTTGAAATCCTTTTCTTTTTTCGAACTTTTTACCTGCGCCGCTTTCTTTTTTTTCGAAAAAGAATTTGCGGAAATCCAAATTTACGAAGCGGGACTCGGAGGAAGACTGGATGCGACGAAACTCTGCGATCCGGACGTAGTCGTTTTGGGAGTCATAGGTTTAGATCACAGGGAAATATTAGGAAATACGAAAGAAAAAATCCTGCGCGAAAAACTAGAAATCTGCACCGCCAATACGAAAGCCCTTTTTGCAATCGAACAGAAAGAATCGAACCTAAACGAAAAAATCAAATCCTGGTGCTCTCAAAATAAGATTCCTTGCGGGATATTTCCTCAAATTCCTCCCGAAGGAACGTATCTCGCCAGAAATAAACGCTTTTCTTATAAAGTATTTCAGAATATTTTAAATTTAGAATGGTTTCCGAAATCGAAACGTCCAACCATCGATCCGGGATTCGTCGAATCCGAGAACGTCTCTTTGACTTCAAACACGCCTAACTTTGAAACTTTCGAAAAATACGTGACCCTTCCATCGGGAAGATTAAGCGTTTTACGAAATTCTCCCCTACTTATTTTTGATCCGGCACACAATCCGGATGCTTTTAGAGAAACATTACGCAGTTTATCCATCTTATATCCTACGCGAAAGTTTCGGATTTATACGGGTTTGCTGAAGGACAAAGACGGAGACGAAATTTTGAAAATTCTGAGGAACGCACTTAACAAATCAGATATTCTCGGCTTTCGATTTTTAAAGGAGTACGGGTTCGCTCCTCCCGAAAGTTGCCGCTCCGAAGAGACAATCGATAATATCGAGTTCAAGTCAATTTTACAAAACTTAGACGAGATACAAAAATCGATCCTGATTCTCGGGAGTTTTCGTTTATTCCCAATTGTTTCCGATTCGATTTGTCGTTGAACTTATTCCAAATTTTCAGGCGAGAGGTAGATAAACGGAGAATTTAAAATTTAAAATTAAACTTCGCATAGGAATCGACTTCGACGAATTGACCCGAAATCGCATAAGGGTTATGAACCCGTTTCGGCGCAACACCTACGTCTAAAGTCTCTTCATCCAAACCGAGCCAATAAAAAGTTGCGGCTAAGATCAACATCGCAGCCATACCGTAAACCATCACACCTCCGGTGACACCTTCGCGCCGTCCGAAGTTCCCGGAGAGTTTTTGATACTTGCCCGCGTCCGCGTTCGTTTCACGGATGATTCTTTCCTCATAGAGGTACAATCCGATAAACTGATCTTGCGGAGCGACGCCGGCCGCCAAAAGAAGATTGGTAAAATTGACCCGACTGCGAGCGCGATCGTATAAATCGTTCGCTTTTAAATTGAAGTAATAATAACCTGCGTAAAACAAAAGGATTCCGTACAAGGAATAGATCGAAAAATCATTATAAGAATGATCTAAAAAAACATTTTGTTTATTTTTATAATAGCTGAGAGTGTCTCCCGGTCTTAGGATAAGGTCCAACTTCGTTTCCTCGTCCTTCTTAATCTCCACACCCTTTAAAAGATCCACATGACCTTCCATCGAAAGTCGAAGACGGTTGTATCCTGTTTTGACTCGAACATTTTTCAAAGGAGTTTTACCTAAAAATTCGGAACCGAGATAAACGTTTGCGCCCTCCGGATTTGAAACGACGGAAATCAATCCCTCTTTCGGAATTTTGGAAAGAAGGATTTCAAAACTCCCACCGTCTCGAATCGAAACTTTTTTTTCTTCGCTTTGAAAACCGTCCTTATAGTATTTGATCCTATGATTTCCGGGAAGTATGTCCGATCTCTGCAAAGGCGTTTTACCGAGAAACTGCCCATCCAAAAATACGAGAACACCATCCATATTTCCCGATTTAAAGGAGAACGAAACCGTGCCATTCCCGATCAGTTCCTTTTTAATCTCTCCGATCAAACCGTCTAATTCTTGATAAGAACGTCTAACGCTAGTCACAGCTCTGAATTCTTTTCGAGACCCGTCTTTGGACGATCTCAAGACGAGTTTTAATTCCATTTGAGATTCGCTTTTTTTTTCGAACGTTCCCGCAAGATGATAGAAACATCCCGACTTCTTTCCGGATAAAAACAAAGTGTTATTTTCGGGCGGAGTTTCCTCAGAGAGAAATTCCGCCTTTAAAAACAGAAAACGAGGATCTTTTCCGGGAGAAGTTTCTTTCGCCTTCCTCACTTGTTCCAAAATGTCCCCGTTCCATTCTCCCTTTTTAAAAATTACTTTTTCCGCAGGTTTTCCGAATGCGTGTTGTATGCTTTTAGGAATCACTTCCGGATCGAAAATTTGAAAAAGTCCTTTTAAGCCGGAATATAAAACTCCCCCGTAGCCCTTGCTTAAATAATCCAAGTTCGGATCCGCGTTTTGATTTTTGAGGGAAAATACGCATAGTTTCCTTTCCGTTTCAAAGGTGATTTTTGAGGGCATTCCACCCTCCGGAAAACGATAATAATCGTCGATTCCCTCCGCCGAAATCTCTATACTCAAAATCGCTAATATTAAAATAAATGCGGATATTCTAATCATCTTTTTCCCACGTTCAAAACGGCGACCAAACCTACGATCCCCAAAATAGGCATCGCCAAAGCCAAAGGAGCGAAATAAGCGTAATCCCTGGCAAAGGAAATTTGTTCTCCAAGACCGGGACCAAACCAATCGGAACCTGCGCTCACACCGAGGTAACTAAAAAGCGCCAACGTCATTACAACTCCGGGTAAGCCAGTAGTAAATAGAACTTTTAAAACCGGAAGAGCGGCGGGAAATATATGAGATCGAAATACATTCGATCTAGAAGCTCCAAAGAAAATCGACGCAAACACGAATCCGCTTCCGTCCGTTTCCCGGATTTTACTCTGAAGAGTTTCGTAGGAAAAAGCCCAATCTCCCAACAAAACCGCGACTACCAAAACAAAAGGGCTCTGTCCCAAAGCGTGAACCGTAAGAAGTGCGATCAGTAAGGAAGGAACGGAAACAAACACGGACGAGATCGGAGTAAAAAACCATCTTCCCGTAAACGGGACTGAGTATTGAAACAGGCAGATCAAAGAACTAAACGCCAAAGTAAGAAGTCGGGCGGGAAGCGAAAACAGAAAAGTCGAAATGGTTCCGTATGAAAAAAGACCGTAAACGTCCCTTCCCAAACGATCACAACCAAAAGGGTGATCCCAAGCCACGGAACAAAAGCTGTCTTCCAAAAAAACGTCTGTGGGCGGACTTTTCCAAAAAACTCCCACCAAAACAGAAAACACAAAAAGAACTCTCAGAAAATTGCCGAACGAAATCAAGAAAGATTCTCCTTACCGGTAAGATTTTCCTGAAAACGAATAGAGATCCTACTGAAGATATAAAATGTAAGACCGCTGTAAAAGAGAAGCGCGCCCAGTAACTCCGAATCCATCGTCTGAATCGCGTAATACATGGATTTACCGATCCCGGGAAAGAAAAATATCTCCTCCACGATCATCGCACCGGAAAGCAGGGAACTAAAATCGAGAAGAATCAAAACAACGAGCAAAGGAAATATTTTTAACAAAACATGATTCCATAATATTCTACTTTTAGAATATCCCCTTGCTCTTAAAACTTTAGCATAAGGGGAATCCAATTCGATTTCCGTAAAACTCAAAGCAAACTGATAAATTCTCGCCCAGACCCTGGAGCCCAAAGCAACTCCAGGAAGGATCACATACGTGGTGTTCCAAGGTTCGTATCCCCCCGGAGGAAGCCATTCCAATTGTACGAAAAAAATCAGAAGTAGAACGATAGCTACGACAAAAATCGGAGTCGAAAGAATCCAATTACTCAAAAAGAGAAAACCCTTTTTTAAAATGTTCTTTTCGCTTTTGGAAGCGAGAAGTGCGAGAGAAATCGCAAAAAAACTCCCGCAGCCCACAGAAAAAATCGCGAGGTGTAAGGTCGGAAGAACTCTCGAAGAGATATGTTTCCAAACGGACTCTCCCGAAATGGTCTTACCGGATCGAAGCGTTACGATTCCTTTTACAAAAGAAAACACCTGAGACGAAAAAGTTTTTCGTTTTAAAAAAGGTTCTTCTTTGGAAAAAGAGGAATCCGCGTAAAGATACTCTTGGTTTAACGAACGAAGATGACCGAAAAAAGTGGAGAAAAAAATCAATGCGATAAGAAATAAAAAGAACCTGGAGATTTCCCCCCTCACAATTATACGTTCCGAGAAAAAGCCTTTTGGATTTCCTCGAAGGATCCGGAACGAATGAGTTTTTCCCTATCTTCTTTTACGTTTAACGCTTTTGCGATCTGCGCAAGAGTTTTGATGTGTTCTTGAAATTTGGTCTTCGGAACGATGAGAAGAATAAAGATATGAACCGGTTGGTGATCGATCGAATCGAAATCGATTCCGCTCGGATTGAGTCCCATCACACATTTGAGTTCGTCCACGAGATTGACCGAACAGTGAGGAATCGCCACGCCGCTTCCGATTCCGGTGGACATTGACTTTTCGCGAGCAAGAAGAGACTCCAAAATTTCTCCCTTATATTCTGCGTCGATCTGACGCGTATCGACCGCTTTCTGCAAAAGCCTGGAAATAACTTCCTCTTTGGTTCCGGATTCCAAATTAAAAATAACTGTTTCGGGACGAAGAAGAGTTAATAGTTGATTCATACTCCCAACTCTCCGTGAATTTGGTATTTCCGTTTACATTTGTTACGATACACAATCATCATTCTAACTACAATTCGAGTTATTCCAATTGTCCGAAATTATCGACTCTGCTTCCCAGAAATATACGGATCAAACTGGCTTCAATGAAAAAATAGAAAACGGAAAAGGTGAAAAGCGGTAAGGAAATACCGACTAAAACTTGGATGACATAAAAAAGGACCACAGTCACAAAAACTCCGATCAGGGAATAAATCCAAGCAGTATATAGATTTCTTCCAGGTGCGGCAAAAAGAATTGCAAACGAAATCCAAGCGGACAAAAGAACGGGGGCATATTCCAAAGAAAGGTTTCCGATTCCCAAAACCAAACCAATTCCGAAGATCAGGGGAACCTGAAAAGAACTCGGTCTTTTTAAAAATACCGGAATCAGGAAAAGAATCGAATACGCTCCCATCGTTTCCAAAGCAGAAAATCTCCAAGGAGAATAACCGTCCTGCGAAAAAGAAAGAACGCTGAAAAGATCCGAGATGAATTCGTCCCTAAAAGACAAACTCGGTTTATCCGCAATCCCGGAAAATACATCCGCCGCCGGAAATAAAAGATAAAATAACAAAAAAATCAGAAGTTGAATCAGAGAAAGAGGCGCCTGAATCCTCAAGAAATTTTCCAGGGGAGAATATAAAAAAACACCGGTGATTCCGGCAAGGATGGCCCAAACGGCCGTTCCGGGATGAATCGGCAAAAGTAGAACGAAGATTCCCGTATGAACGACCCACTTCAGAGAATACACCGAACGCTTTACGATCGCAAATTGATAAACGAAACAAGTAGCCAGAACTATTACATAACAAATCCATAATGGAGCGGTTCCGAACAAAACGATTCCAACGATTGAAAACAGTCCGATCAAAATATCCGGAAAAAACGGATCCGATTTTCGAAAAAAACCGGTCTTCGTGACAAGGAGATAATCAGACATTCCGATTCTCCGGTTTTGTATTTTTTACGTTTCGGATCCGATCTCTGAGTGAAATTCGGGAAGGGCATAAAAACGTACAAATCCCGCATTCGATACAAGCGTTTGCAAAAAATCGCCCCTGACCGGTAACTAGGGAAATCGGATTGCATTCCAGTGGGCAGTTGTAAGTACATTCTCCGCATTCGATACAAGGAAATTCTTTCTGCTCCCTGATTTTATCCGAAACGAATATTATGGAATGGTGTTTGTAAATATCTAAAAAATATTCCTCGGATGAGGAATGAAATTCCCCTCCGTCAAAAAAGGAATTGAAAGTAAAATTCGGGTATTCCTTCTTTTTTTCGAGAAGAAGAAAACTAAGACTTTGTCCGTCTCTAAACTTGATCGGCAATTCTTCCTTTTTGAGCCCGCCGTTTTTTCCGACGTAATATATACTGATATGTCTTTCGATATAAGGAATCTTTTTGAACAAGGCTCTGTAAAGATGATAGAGGGTTTCCGGTCCGAGATAAAGAATTTTCTCTTTTTGGAACGCCTTTTCGGAAAGCGCCTTCTTTACGAAATATTGGGGGAAGCCGGCGGGGTATTCGTATTTTCGAAAAGGAACGGGAGACAGGATATGATCCCTGATTACGGCTCCCGGAAACCAGGCCGCAATATATTCTAAAAACTGAATATGCAACTCTCTGCATTCTTCCAAAAGAATTTTTCGGAAATCTACGGATTGGGTTTTCGTATACGGGGAAAGAACGATTAAAGACGACTGAAACGTTTTTAAAAGAGAGGATAACGTAGTATCCGGGAAGTCGAGAGAAATAAGTCCGAGTTCGTCCATTCTTTCCAAGGCTTCTTCCAATTTCAAAGAAGGATCGATTTGAATCTCACCCGACAATTGAAAACTTCCATCTTGTACGATTCGAATTTTTGTGGAATGTTCTCCTTGGATGAGGCTTGCGATTCCGTCCACCGGAGATAAAAGTGTTCCGACGGATTGTCGAACGAGAGGTTCTCCCGCGCGTACACGAGTGGGGAATTCTTTTAGATAAAGGGCTCCCGGTTCGGGAAACAATGTAAAGGGTTCTTCCAGGACGGTCTTACGGGAAAATTTTCCGTGGACCAATCCTGGTTTGAGAGTAAAAGCGGAGGGCTTCAAAACTCTTTAGGTGAGAGTTTTCACCATGTAGATTTCGTCTTTGATCGGAAGTTCTTTCTTAAGATTTTTGATATAAGGAAGAATTTCACCCATCGGCTCATAAAATTCACAGTTCACTTGCATACGGCGAGCAACGGTAAAATATTTATAGAGCTTTTCTTCTCCGGACCTTTTAGACCATTTTTTCTTGGTGCATTTTACGCGGAGAATATATTTGTCCGCCTCGGATTCATACTGCCTTACGGTCACACAGTGTAGGCAATTAGCGCAATAAACTTTCTCACTCATCGGGATTCCTATAAAAGTAACGATTTTTTGTCAATTTTTCAGAAAAAAGCGCGAAGTCAAGCATAAGCACTCGAACTTCCACACAAAGCTTGGAGGATCCTCGCATTATCCCCTGCTAGTTAGACAGAAACTTCCTCACAAACGCGCTCAAGTATGTCCTTCGCCGATTAGGGATTAGGTGCGAGTTTGTTATTGGTTAAGGGCTTCCTATAAAACCATCGCAATGCGGGAACCTCTAATCCCTAAAACATGGGGCGTTTTACAGCCCGAATTTTACCATAACCTCCCACCCACAAATATTTGGATCCGAAAATAAATCTGTCGGAATTCCGACAAATCCTCTGTGAAACGATCAGCCCCGCAGAGCGACCTAAGTTGCGACCCATAGGGAGTCAACTTATTGAGTTCAGGAAAGCTCTGCGCCTGAGTTCAGGAAGCATTGTGCCTGAGTTTCCCCCGCGTTTGGATGGAGGTGGAGAGGCGGCGGGAAAACTCGGGAGACTTTTCAGTATCAGAAAATCATACTCTTTGCAAGTAAAAAATAGGATTCTTGTCGGAACGCTTGCATTTTATTGTATGCATGTAAAGTTCTATCCACTAAAATCTAACCCCTAATCACTAACACGTCGGAACACTTGAAAAATATCAGTTTTTGATCCTTATGATCCCAAAAACCTTCTTAATTTCTGGGTAAGATTGGGATCTTACGCCTGCACGGGAAGTTCTTCCGTCGACCCTTGCTTGGAAGCTCCGAGTTTCCAAGCAGCTTCCTTCAAAGATAAGTATCCTACGTAAAAGAATCCGAGCGCATAAATTATTAAAAATCCCACGATTTGCGGCTTTCCGAGAGCAAAGGAAAGAAACACGGTTCCTAAACAATAGAATCCCATTAGAAATTCAAGCACCACATGAAAGTCCAACGGAACCGTATATTTCAGTCTTTCTTTCAAAACATCCGTACTTTTCTCGATTTTAAGTTTCGGTGTACGTTTGAAAGAAGATTGAATTCCAAGAATCGCTTCGAGCCAAGCTCTCGTATTTACGATCGCAATTCCGGTCCCAATCATGATAAGAATTGGAAGATAAATCATTCTTCTCTTCCAATCTTTGTGTAGAATTCTTTGTGAATACGCGTAGAAAATCATGGGCCCCACCGATCCAACGGAAAGAATCGCAGCGGTCCCCATCAAAATCTCGATCGGAAGATCATAAAAATCAAATCCGGACCAATAATTCATCAAAAGCAAAGGAGCGCTGAATAATATATTAATCACCATCAGCGGATGAACGGAATAATTGATTAAATGAACGATAGCTTCGGACTTGATCCTCCAAGGAAGATCCGCACGAAAAATTCTCGGAAGCAATTTAACCGCGGTTTGGATCGACCCTTTGCACCAACGAAACTGTTGGGATTTGTAAGCGGATATCATCGCCGGAATTTCCGCTTTACATTCAATATCTTTAAAATACCGGAATTTCCAACCTCTCATTTCCGCGCGGTAAGAAAGGTCAAAATCTTCCGTGAGAGTGTCGTGTTCCCATCCTCCCGAATCGATGATACATTCCTTTTTCCAGATTCCGGCGGTTCCGTTAAAATTCATCCAAAGATGGGAACCGTTTCTTGCGACTTGCTCAATCATAAAGTGTCCGTCGATTCCGAACGATTGCGCTTTGGTAAGAACGTTGTAGTCCGCGTTGATATGCCCCCAACGAACCTGAACCATTCCTATTTGAGGATCCTCGAAGTAGGGTACGGTTTTAATCAAGAAATCAGGATCCGGCATAAAATCCGCGTCGAAGATTGCGATATACTCTCCTCGTGCCACTTTCATTCCGGCTTCTAAAGCTCCGGCCTTGTGTCCGGTGCGCTCCGCTCCGGCTCTGTGAAGGTGATGTATATCAAACCCGAGCGCTTTGTAATGATTGATAAGTTTTCTAGACTTTTCGACCGTCTCGTCCGTGGAATCGTCTAAAAGCTGAATTTCAAGTTTGTCTTTCGGATACTTGAGAGCCACTGTGGTTTCAATCAAACGATCCACAACATAAAATTCGTTGAAGATCGGAAGTTGTACCGTTACTACCGGCAAATTCGGATTGTTGACGTCTAGGATTTTATCTGGCTCGGACTCGCAATAGGCATGGTTCTTTTTATAGAGATATACCATAATATAAGTATGAATCCCGAAAAAAAAGAGCGCGACAATGTCGATCCCATAAATGGCCAGAAACAGTAGAGTTACCACGGTCAGCATAATGATAGCCAGAAAAAACTCCACCCCTTAAAAGTCAAAGGTTTTGCACCGCATAAAGCTTTTAGTTTTTTAATTCACATCCACATTTTTTAACCCGAAGCCTAATGTGGGAACTCCTACGACCGATACTTTTCAATGGATGGACAACAACCTCCCTGGTTGTGTTCCTCCACTGCGAATTTTCATTTTGAAATGGACGGGGGGACGAAAGTTACACCGTCCCCTTTTTTTGTATCCACCCAATTGCATCGCGTCCGAATAAACGCCATATTTCTCGTATCATCTTTTCCGATGAAATTCTGCATATCTGAAATTGAAGGCTATGATCTAAGAACACCGAACCGGCAAAGGTCCCGGGAATTTCTTTTTCATCGATTGCGGTTCTAAAAACTTTTCAATAGGAATTCCAGTTTTAAAAAGTAGAAATCTTCATTCTTCCTCAAGTTCGGAAATGGAAGGATCAAAACGATGCGCGGAAAAATTCCACCGACCAGAGACAAATGTGGGAACTCCCAAATCACGGAAAAATCAACGGTTCTATGTCTCACTCCGTCCAAAATTCAAAGGGGTTCAAAAATCAGCTCATCAAAATCTTCTTAGAATCATTGACTCCCGATTAAGCAGGTTTAAACAGGAATAGAACCCCGATTGAGGGATTTTTGAAAATTTTCAGGATATCAATGTCAAAACCAAAAATACAGGGCCAAACTCCAATGACCGCAATCCAAAGCGATTCTTCCGACAAAAACGAACCTGAAATTCATTTGAATAATCCGAACATATTTTTTGATCGGGAACTTTCCTGGATCGATTTCAACCGACGCGTACTGGAAGAAGCAAACGATCCCGAAAACCCGCTTTTGGAAAGACTGAAATTTCTAAGTATCACCGAAACAAATCTCGATGAGTTTTATATGGTCCGGGTAGCCGGACTTCGTAACCTCGTAAAGGAAGGAAACGATGAAAGAAGTTTAAACGGGGACAGCGCTTCCGAAATTCTTTCCGACTTATCGGATAAAGTCCGCGCATTCGTCCGAGAGGAATATGAAACTTTCTCAAAAACATTAGAAGAATTGAAAATGGCCGGAATCCATCTCATTCTCAATCCGGAAGAATTGACGATCAACGAGATCAAACAGATTCAAAATTATTATAAGGAAGACGTATCTCCAATTCTCACCCCTCTCGCGATCGACACGGCCCATCCCTTCCCTCATATTCTCAACAAATCCCTGAACCTCGCCATGGTCTTAAGCACCGAAGACGAAAAGACCGGCGGAAAAAAAGATTTGTTCGCGGTCGTACAAGTGCCGTCCGTACTTCCTCGATTCTTACAATTAAAAGGGAAAGGAGAGGAACGAAGGTTTTTCCCTTTGGAAGAAATCATCAAACTGCACGTAGACGACCTTTTTTACGGAATGACCGTTAAGGAAATCTATCCGTTCCGAATCATAAGAGACGCCGACATTTCCATCGACGAAGAGAAGTCCGTCAAAGACTTACTCATCACGATGAAGGACGAACTTCGAAACCGAATCTGGGGAGACGCGGTTCGGATGGACATACATCAGGGAACTTCCCCCTTTATTAAAAACACACTGAGAGAACTTTTGGAACTTCAAGATCACGAGGTATTTGACGTCGCCTCCATCCTGAACATAAACGACGCAATGTTCTTTTACGGTCTGGATCATACGTCCAAGCTCAAGTATCCTTTTTTTCAACAGAAGGTCACCCTTAAGTTCGATACTCCCGAAAAGATTTTCGAAGCGATTAAAAAGAAAGACAGACTTCTTCATCACCCATACCAATCCTTCTCGGCCATCGAGGATCTACTCAGAATCTCCTCCGAAGATCCCAAGGTCCTCGGAATCAAAATGACTCTATATCGCACAAGCGGAGATTCTCCCATCATCCAATATTTGGGGGAAGCAGCGGAGAACGGAAAACAAGTGACCGTTCTCGTGGAACTCAAGGCGCGTTTCGACGAGGAAAGAAACATCAAATGGGCTCAAAAACTCGAAGCCCGCGGAGTTCACGTGGTTTACGGCTTAGTCGGATTAAAAATTCACTGTAAAATGCTTCTGATCGTTCGAAAGGAAGACGATCATATGGTGCGTTATGTGCACCTTGGAACCGGAAATTACAATTCCACCACGTCCAAATATTATACGGATCTCAGCTTTTTTACGGTCAATAAGCAGATTACGGAAGACGTCGCTACGATTTTCAATACGATCACGAGTTACGCAAAGATGCCGACCCTGAATTTCCTATCCGCGTCCCCACACAATCTGAAATCGACGTTCATCACTATGATCGATCAGGAAAGAGAAAATGCGCTTGCGGGAAAACCGGCAAGAATCATATTCAAAATGAATTCATTGGTGGATCCTCATATCATTCTTTCCTTATATAAGGCCAGTCAGGCCGGAGTAAAAATCGATCTAATTATCCGAGGCATTTGTTGTCTCAAACCGGGACTCAAGGGTATTTCGGAAAACATCACCGTTCTTTCAATCGTCGGAAGATTTTTAGAACATACGAGAATCTATTACTTTCATTCAAACGGCTCCGAGTCCGTCTTTCTCGCGTCCGCCGATTGTATGCCAAGAAACTTCGAGAGAAGAATCGAAGTCCTTTTTCCGATCGTGGAAAGCAAGAACAAGGATCGAATCAAAAAAATTCTGGACGTTCAACTGCAGGATAACGTAAAAGCGAGATTCTTACGTCCGGATGGACATTACATAAAAAGAATATTAGAAAAGGATGAAAAACCCGTAGATTCCCAAATAGAAAGAATGATCTTCGCGGAATAATATTTCAAAAACAAACATGACCACGATCTCCACAATCAACAAATCGGAACTCAAATCCCTGATCGGCCCCGGAAAGTTTTTTTTTAGAAACGATCCAGACTTTGACGAAGCAACCTTTCTTTCTTTCGGAACGGACAGAACCAAGGTTTATAATCCGGATTTCGACATTCTCGCTTTTCCGACCACAACGGAAGAAGTTGCAAAAATCGTAAAGTATGCCTACGATAACGAGATTTCGATCGTTCCCTCCGGAGGAAGAACCGGATACGCGGGCGGAGCGATCGCAAAAAATAAGGAACTAGTTCTTTCCCTTTCTAAAATGGACAAGGTTTTAGACTTTGATCCTTTTTTCGGAAGTATTAAAGTACAGGCGGGAATGATCACTAAAAATCTTCACAAAGAAGCAGAAGAAAGAAATTTCTATTTTCCGGTGGACTTTGCGTCCACCGGCTCGTCTCATATCGGAGGGAATATAGCGACTAACGCGGGCGGAGTCAGAGTCGTTCACTACGGACTGATTCGTCAATGGGTGTTAGGACTTACAGTAGTTACCGGAACCGGGGAAATTTTAGAATTCAACGGAGAAGTGCTTAAAAACAATACCGGATACGATCTCAAACAATTATTTATCGGCTCGGAAGGAACGTTAGGCGTCATTACCGAAGCGACCCTTAAATTGACCACAAAACCTCTGGACAGTCGGGTTTTACTCGTCTCGGCTTCCGATTTCGCATCCATTCTTTCCTTATTTCAAGAGACCCATCTTGTTAAAGTTCCACTACTCGCGTTTGAATTTTTTACGGAATATTGTCTCGGAAAAGTTAAGTCCCATCTCGGAATTCCGGATCCGTTTCAATCTCCGAGCCCATATTACGTTTTAATGGAATTCGAGATTGCGGACGAATCCGACGACGAGAAGTTGTTCGGATTTCTGGAAACAATCACGGAAAAAGGTCTAATCGCCGACGGAAGCCTTGCGCAAAACTCCCGACAATCGGAAACGTTTTGGAAATACAGAGAAGGAATCAGCGAAAGTATCTCCATAGAATACACGGTTCATAAAAACGACATCTCTCTTCCTTTGAGAAATATGGAACCGTTTCTTACCGATATGGAAGCGTTGTTAAACGGTAAGTATCCGGGTTTTGAAATCGCTCTTTTCGGCCACGTCGGAGACGGAAATCTTCACCTGAACATCGTAAAACCGAAAGATCTTTCCAACGAGGATTTTTTCAAAAAATGCAAGAATGTGGATCCGGATATGTTTCGTTTATTACAAAAATATCATGGATCGATCAGCGCGGAACACGGAATCGGTCTTTTAAAAAAAGACTTTCTCCATTTTTCCAGAACACAGGCCGAAATCATTTTGATGAAAGAAATCAAAAAATCCATAGACCCTAAAAACATCATGAATCCGGGCAAAGTGTTCCAATGATTTCCACGAACGGCTCCGGCGGCAAAAAACCGAGTAAAAGAAAAAAGAAGATACAATCAGAACATCGAATTGTTATGCGAAGTCTTACTCTAGACGACTACGCGGACGTAAAAGAGATCATGGATATCGTCTTTCCGGAGTTTGACGGTGCTTGGAAAAAAAATCAGTTCGTTTCTCAAATCACAAAATTTCCAGAAGGACAAATTTGTATCGAGGACAACGGAAAAGTCGTCGGAGCGGCCATCAGCCAAATCGTCAAGTGGTCCGATTACGGAGATAATCACACCTACGAGGAAATCGTTGGAAAGGGAGATCTTAAAAACCACAACGAAAACGGTGATTCTCTTTACGGTGTGGATATTTTTGTTCATCCGGAATATAGAGGTTTGCGTCTCGGTAGAAGATTATACGACGCAAGAAAAGAACTCTGTGAAAAATTAAATTTAGAAAGAATCATAGTCGGAGCCTGGATGCCCGGTTATGAAAACTACGAAGACTCCATGACTCCGGCTCAATACATCGAAAAAGTAAGAGACAAGGAAATCTACGATACGGTTCTTTCCTTCCAACTTGCAAACGGATTCCACGTTCGCAAACTAAAACGTGGATATTTCGGACATACCAAAGGTTTCAGCTCTTATGCCGTTTTATTAGAATGGTTGAATATATATTACGAGAAGGAAGAGACCGCCCTGATCGGAGGACAAAAAACCGTCGTCCGTGTGGGAGTGGTTCAGATACAGATGCGTCCCGTGGCGGGAATCGAGGAATTGATGCATCAGGTGGAATTTTTCGTAGATACAGTTGCTGGATACAACGTTGACTTCGTATTATTTCCTGAATTTTTTAACGCGTCTTTGCTTGCAAGATACAACGACAGAAGCCCTTCGGACGCTATGCGAGCGCTTTCCAGCCATACCGAAAACATCATCGAAAAAATGGTAGAACTCGCAGTTTCATACAATGTGAATATCATTTCCGGTAGTATGCCTGAATATAGAGACAATACACTTCATAACGTTTCCTATCTATGCAGAAGAGACGGCACCTACGAAGAACAATATAAACTTCATATTACACCTGACGAGGATTTTTATTGGGGAGTCAAGGGCGGATACAACCTTTCCGTATTCAATACGGACGCGTGTAAGATAGGAATTCTCATCTGTTTTGACGTGGAGTTTCCGGAACTTCCTAGATTTCTAGCAGATCAAGGAATGGACATTCTATTTGTCCCATTCTACACAGATACGAAAAACGGTTACAATCGAGTCCGGCACTGCGCAATGGCAAGAGCGATCGAAAACGAATGTTACGTCGTGATTTCCGGTTCCGTCGGCGCGCTTCCTCATGTGGAGAATATGGACATTCAGTACGCACAGTCCGCAGTCTTTACTCCTTCCGACTTTGCGTTTCCTCACGACTGTGTGGCCGCGGAATCCGTTCCGAATACGGAAATGACTTTGATCGCCGACTTGGACTTGGATCTTTTAAAGGAGCTCCGTAAAAAGGGTTCCGTTAGAAACCTTTTCAATCGTAGAAAAGATCTCTACGAACTCAAATGGATTTACGAATCATGAAAATTTTTTCAATCGTTACAATTTCGATCTGGCTCGTTTTTGCGGGTCTTCAATGGAACGATCCCGATCCTTGGCTTTGGATTCCGCTTTATATGAGTGTCGTCGTACTATATGCAGGTATTTTAATATATCCTAAAAAAACGAATTTTTGGTTTGGAACGTCTCTATTTCTTTTGGTACTTTTTTCAGCGGGAACCGTATTTGCCGCGATTCAAATCCAAAACTTATCCTTTGACGACGAAGTTACAAGGGAAATGGGCGGTTTGGTCCGGAATCTTAGGGTATTGGATTCGTAAGAGTAAGACGAATTCAATTTCAAAAGGATGAAATCTTTCAATACCTCTTTTTATTCCGATCCGATCTTTCTCAATTCGGTTTTACTCGCAATGTTCTTTTAATACTACCGATCGCTATAAAATAAAAGTAAGCGACTAATCAAACTCACCTTTCGCTAATGTAAGGTAAGCGCCTAATGAAGCCAAGTCTCTCTGAATTGAGGTAAATCCTTGCAAGCAAGAGTTCTCGGGTACGTTTCCCAAGATTTAAAAAGCTCCCTCAAAAACGCATATGGATCGAAACCTGCGAGCTTCGCACACTGAATCAGAGAATAAAAGCCCGCACTCGCAGTTGCCCCTTCTGGACAACCGGAGAAAAGCCAGTTCTTTCTACCGACAACAAAAGGACGAATATCATTCTCGACAAGATTCGTATCCAACTGTAACTCGGGACGATCTAAAAACAAAATCAACTTTTCCCATGAAACGCCACCATAGGAAGCGTTTCAAACAAAAGGAAGCGGAGCGTAGCCGTTGTTCCTCAGCGTAGCTGAGCTCGGCAAGATACGAAAGAGCTTTTCCCATCGAAGATTTGGGAGCGACCTCGACGATCCGCTTGTTCATCCAAGAACGAATCACGTTAACAATCGGCTTGGATTCCGATTGTCTCAGACTTAAATGCTCTTCCGAAGATAACTTAGCCTTCGACTCGACTGCATACAATTTACCGATCTCTTTAACGATCCATTGTGCTTCAGCATTATTAGAATCAACTTTTAGAATATCGAAGAATTTTCTCCTCGCATGATTCCAACATCCGGCGTGAAGAATCTTCAATTTCGATTTCAATAAAGAATCATACGATTCATAGCCGTCCGTCTGAATAATTCCTGAAACGCGATCCATAGGAAGCCATCACCTTACCCACAAGTCACTGTTTGGTGAGCAATTTGAACATAAATCCGATTTCCATGGCTCTGATAAAGCCTTTAAAAATGATAAGAGGTCCCGGGGGCGAGTCTGAATTACGGCCCAGATGTCCACCTAATTTAGCAATCCAAAGTAAAACGGTCCCTAACTCGGGTTCTTCCTTAGGTGGTTTCGGAGATTCAAAAAGTCGACAATAAATGCCTTTCCATTCAAAAGACTCGAATAGTATAGATGCTTTTAAACCTGGAATATTTCTACCTAAGAATGTTAACATCATAACTCTCCAAGCAACAATAGCACAGACAGCGATACAAGCTTTGAATCGATTACCAAATTTAAATTGAGTGGATTCGATATTACATCCAGACTTTAAAACCTTGAAGAAAACTTCAATCCCCCAGCGACTTTTGTAAAAGGCGATCATTCTTTTTGCATCGTCCGAATTATGAATTGGAATTGTGGTTAAGAATTTCCAATCGATAGATTCTTCCTTGGGGCCATCGACATCGGTTGCGGTTAACGCATACATATCAATATTTTCTAATTTCTTGTATTGAGGGGATTTTATCGTTAATTTTTCAAATCGAAGTTCAATTGTTGCTTCCCTTGCTTCTTTCCCTTTCTTTCTGGGAACTGTAATCGTATATATATCCGCTGGTTTTAATGTCTCAAGATAGGACCAAGAGCAACCGCCGCCTTCTATCTTCCTTTCGCGATTTGCGCGTATGAGCATATCCGGAGCGTTTTCTCCAGCGTCTACGTATTCCTGGAATAGTTCGAAAATATCGGCTTCTCTATCACAGATATATACGTATTTCGAATCGGATTCTTTTGCAAATTCACAGACGGCTCTGTATCCCTCGAACCACTTTACGCTTTCCTTATGTTCTATGGACATTTTCCTTCCGTCTTGATCTTGGTTGGCGCCTAATTCCGTACGGGACCACATTTTAAAATCCAGGATTCCTAAAGGGATTCCGTCAGGCGTAAACGCTATCGATGGATGCAATAATAGGCCTTGATTATATTCCGAGTTCATCGGCCCCAAGTCATCTACACGATCCCTTTTTCTATAATAGATTTCCGTTGTGTCGCTTAATACTAATACTGTTTCTTGTTGCTGAAGTCGTTTCTTCGTTGATTGACTATGAGGAGATATTATCTTTTCCGATGATACTTTCGAATTCGAAAAAAAGCGATACGCTCCTTTCGTGTTTGACCAATTGCCAAATATATCTGGCAATCTCGTTCCTCCTCGCTTGGTCATCACGCTCACTATTCTCTTTAGTCGTTTATCTAATCGCTTATCTCCTAAGTTCAGGGATAAATATTCTTCTTCCACCCAATCTAATTCTGTTCCGAGTGCTCTACTCCTATGTTTAGTGTTCATTATAAGACTCCTTCCTTTAGGAGCAATTAAAGACTTTAAATGTCTAGCTTTTTCTGATATTTGTGGGTAAGGTGATGGAATCTTACGGATAGTCAACTTTCTGCTGTTAAAAATATCGTAGACAATTTTAAAAATTAAGAATTATTTAATAGAGTTTCCGAACATTCTCGCTAATATCGAAGTTCTTTTCATAAAAGAGTAATCGTAACCTTCTTTCAACTCCGCATCTTTTATCAAAACTAACTTCATAAAATGAATATTTTTAGAAAAGATCTCTATCATCCAAGACTTCTTGTCTACGATTGAATATAAGAAGTTAAACGCCGGTTTTGTAATTTTCGTTAAAACTCTCTCTTTAGGGTAATGAGAGAATTGTTTAAGTTGAAAAGCGTCACAATTCATAATCGCAATCGACCAAATTAAGGTTCCAAATAAAAATCCCACCGCCGTATATCCTCCAGAAAATATTCCAAAGAGAGTCGGACGAATATAGATAAAAATAAGAACAGAAAAGATCGGTGGAATCAAACCTAGGAATAGAAGAACAGCATTTATTTTTGCTCTACCCTTTCCACGTATTGCGTTTTGGCCTAAATTCGTAAAAGACAATAGTATCAGGATAAGAGAATAGAATAATAAAAACTTATAAACATAACCGTTCCCAAAAGAAAATGCCGTACTATTTTTTGAAGTCACATGCAGAGTTTGTAATAAAAACGCATGTAGGGAGAAAAAGCCGATTAGCAAAAGGTTTATAACATGAAAGAATTTCTTTGAACTTACTTTTGTTTCTTCGTATTGATTGTATAAGGATGTAATTCTGAATAAAAGGTAGGGAATCGGAATGGAAGGAATCAAGCCCCAATTGATAAGCCAGTTATAAGACCAAAACGGGACGAGTTCTCGGAGTATAAAAGATTGAAACCAAAGACCGATCAGTAAACAAAATGTTCCAAAGTATTTTTGAATTTTTCGTTTCGGATTGGGATATAATACATAAAAACCTAATAGAAAAATCAATAAAGCGGTGGCCGCATTAAGAAGGACAATTTCATTTAATAAATTTAAGGACATAGAATTGTCAAGATCGTAAATATCCCGACAATTTTTGCAAACTGTTTTTTTCGATTTCTATGATAGTAAACGTTGCGCTTCTCCATACGTCCAAAAATCTTTATAAAAAATCTTTTCCGGAAATTCCCTGGAAATTTTCGCTCCTGCTTCCAGATAAATACGACCAATTCCTTTTCGCTCATCATTAAACATTCCGTATATCAAATCAAAATTTTGTTCCAAGCAAAATTGCGCGACGCAAGCAAAATTGAATTTTACCGCTTTTGCTCCTTTCAAATTCAGCGGGAAGGCGACGGAATTCCAATCCGCTGCATTGTGAGCAGTAACTTTGTATTGTCGATATGAGGAATTTAGAATAAAACCTTTTTCTAAAGGGATTTGATTTTCTGGCGTTTTTACAATGATCCGCATGCAAGATAGAACTTCGTTTTCGAAAGTTACGAAAAACCAAGTCGAATCACAATCTAGTCCGTCATCCGTTCTAGGATAAAAGTTCCCTGCGTTTCGGTTAATGGTGAATACAAAATCTTTTAGCATTTGTAACGTGTGAAAATTTTCCACATTCCCGGCGTTGAGCTGAAAGCACGAAAAAGGTTCTTTTACGGAATAAAGTTTCAAACCGGATGTAAGTAGGGAATTATCTGCTATATGAACCATAATTGAAAGTTTATGTCTCATATTCAGACAAAGTTGCAACTTTTAATTTTTAAATGGTCATGTTTGTTAACAAAGAACGGAAACGATAGGTTACAAACGTTTGATCAACTATAAGGAAAGAGGATTTCCAGAGTTTAAAAGTTCAGAGCAAATATTATAAAATATTTCTTAACTTATGTGATTAAGTTTACCTTTTCTGAACCGAATTTCATCACTTCCTATTCTAGAATTATTTCAAATTTTAGATCCGGAAGAATATTGTTCTAGAATTATTTTGAGCAAAACAAATGTAGTTTTGAAAATTACATCTATAAATTCAGATTTACTAAATCGGGAAAATTCAAAATCTCTAAATAATAAAGATAGAGCTGAAGTTTTAGCACGGATTTTTTTTCAACGAATTCGTTGAAATAGAAAAGTAGCAGACTAATTACGAAGCGTAAGGCTTTCTATTTATTACCAAAAGTCGATCAAAGTAAATACGCTCGGAAACGCTTTAAAAGTTCCTCATGTAAATACGGATCATCGACGGGCATATCAGAATCCAATCGGTTAAATCGTTTCCGTAATTCTTTTTTTATTTCCGCACTCGGAGTCTGAGAATCAAGCATTCGAACCGAGGCATACACTAAATCCGATAAAAAATTTCCCGCTAAAAAGTTGTGATTCCCTTCAATACTCAAAAGAAAATCGAAAGACGATATCAAAATTTCCCAATCCAATCCGTCGGGATTTCGGATATTGTGTGTCATTTTTACAATCGCAAGTGCGGCAGCAGGTGATCTATCTTTGATTTCTGCAAGCGTCTTCTTGCGATCGGAAAGATACGTATGGATCGCTTGTAGTACACTGCTTTCCGCTTCGCCCTTTCCATCCCACAAAAGCAAAAGCGGTGCAAATTCTTTCAGTTTCCAAGAAACCGCTAAGTAACCCGCGGCTATTACTTGCTCAATTTTTTTACTTCGTAATCCCCTTTCTACCAAGTGGTAATACTTTGGTTCCGGTTTATCTTGGATAAATTTCAAACATCCTACATCGATTCCTTCGCCTCCAGCTTCCAACAAAGCGTCAAGCTGCTTCTTAATCTCTTTCTGGATTTCCTCATTTTCTTTCGATCGTATCATCTATTGTCTTCTTTTGTATATTGTATCCAGGATTCTCACTTCTATTTACACTGTATTGAAAAACGTCATTGAACAAATTGAGCTACTTTTTCACTGTCCGGTTTTCCGGGAAACCGTTTTCTGCCTTTATTTTAGTTTTTGGTCGGCTCAGGAACAGCAATTCCTTCCTCTATCATCCGTTTCTCAACTTCCTTAATTAATTTCTTAGTCGCCTCATAAGATTTTCTATATTCAGGATCTAAAAAGCTATCCCCTGCCCATTCTCCACGCTGAAAGACTTTGCCATTCTTGTACAAAGTCCCTTTACCATGATAATGAGTGTTTTTAAATTCACCTTTGTAAACTAGATGGCCGTCGGAATCCGTCTCAACTCCGAAACCGTTTAAATATCCATCCGTCCAATTTCCAGTCAGAATTCCATCTTGCTCTCTAAATTTAACAGTTCCAAAACCATCCTTGCAATTCCCTTTCAAACAGAGTCTACCATTTTCCCAAACTCCTGAGTATTGTTTACCGGAAGCAGTAGTTTCCGTTCCCTGACCATTTGCAATTCCTTGAATCCAGTATCCTTCAAATATAAATTTTTTTCTATCTTCCAATGGTTTCATATTCCAACAAGAATACACTCCATATCCGTCAAAGTAACCGTTTACAAAATCTCCTTCATATGTACAGCCGGAATAATATTCAGCTTTTCCTTTCCCATTCAACCTGTAATTCTTAAACTCACCAGAATATCGAGTATTATTGAATTCCTTAACCCCAATCCCACTCCTGCAATTCCCTTGGATACAATGAAAACCAAAGTATCTTACATAGAACAATCGTCCTGCTCCTATGAGGATGAAAGAAAGTACAACAACTCCAAGAATCCGAACAAAATATTTCCAAATACGTTTCATTGGATTACAACTCGAACCAATTATTCTTTTTTGGTTTCTCAAATCCTGGAGCTACGCCGGACTGTTGCACTTCTTTAGACAAAGGAAAAACAACTTTATCCAGAAAGGTAATTATATCCTGCGCACTGCCTCCATAATTGGTTATTGATAGATATACAACAGACGCTGTTACCGACTTCTGGTAGGCTACAGGATCGTTGATACTACTGTGATCCATTTCCGCATGTTTGTCTCCTTGACCTTCATACGTTTGGAACATCACAACTTCACCTTTCTCATTTCTCAATACATGCCCTTGCGCAAACGAATCTTGAATGATATGAAGTGCAGAACCGGTCAGTTCGGCTCTTACTTCTTTAGGAAGTAGAAAGTTCCCATTGCCGTCCTTAGCTGTGCTCAGTGTAAATAGATCCACAATGGTTTTCATAATCTCTTTTTTGGTCGTAGTTGCGGCGATTTCTCCCCTATCCGCCATCGAGTGCAATTCCTGCATGTCACCGAAATGAGATCTAAAAGTTAAAGAATCATCTGACATTCCAGCGCTATGTTTCGCAAATACTTCAAGGAATTTGGATAAACCTTCCGGCAAATCATTCGACCTAATCCCTCGTATCATATCCATCGAGGCTTCAACTCCCGCAATCTTCGCCGCTTCTAACGTAATATTTTCATGGTTTGGATCGTTAGGTGCGATCGTATGAACATTCATTAAATTGTCTGACGCCGTTCTTTGACGTATTTCATAGGTACCGTCGGGCTTAAGTTCCGCTACAAAATCAGGATTACTCGTCGGCAAAATATGCTTGCCTTGCTCTATCATATGTTTTGCATATTTTTCTTTCATACCTTGCGTCATAAACGGACTTTCTGAAGGATCATCGTTTGATCCACCGCCAAACAACGCTTTCTTGATCCCATTCCAGCCGTTCGCAAGGTTCTCACCGTTAATACCGCCAACGGCCCCCATCGCACTTTCCCAAGCGCTCACAACTGCACCATCCCGTTCCAGATATCATCGAGTAAATTCCGATTCGCAGAAGCGTGATTCGGGTTGGTAGCCTGCTCAAAGATATTCCCGAGAAGATTTTTGTTAACTCCGTATTGAACGTCACTGCTTAAACCACCGTATTCTGAAACTGTCCAAGAAGGCGTTACGCTCAGAAGAGGACCGAGCCCCGACGTAAGACCAACCGTTGCTCCGTAACCGGATTGCGTATCGTACGAGAGACCTAAACTACCGGACAAACCTTTCTTCTCGTTGTATTGACCTCGGATCGTTGCGCTCAATCCTTGCGATTGATTCTCTCGACCGATATTATTCACATGGACTCCCGCATCCACCCAGTTCGAATAGTTACCTTGATTATCCGTTTGACCAAGACCCATTTTTAAACCTACGCTTGCGCCCCAAGCTCCGCTCTTTGCGTTGTAGTTCAAGCCGATGCTTCCACCCACCTGCACATCGTTTGGTGTCCCGATGTTAACTCCCGCTCCGAATCCGTTTGCGTAGCTGTAGCTTAAATTCACACTTCGAGGGGTTAGGAAATAGGGGTTAGATGTCAGGGGCGTGCCCCGCCGCTTCGCTACGGGTCGCGCTCTTCGTTTCAATCTGCAACGCACCATTTCAAACTTTGCGTATATTCCGGTTTCAGCATTTAACTCATGTTGCGTTGCAGTATTTCCACTTCGATCGCTCACGCGGTTGTACGTCAGAATTTGGTTCGTTTCAAAGTTCACTCACTCTTTTCACTCTTGAGCTTTCTTTAAAATTTCTCGTGTTTGATGACCTTTTTATTTTTGTAATACTTCCTTTCCTTTAATTTACCGTTTTCATATCTTTCCTGCATTGTTCCCACTCCTTTGACAAAAGTAACTCGGTATTGCAAATCGCCAGTATCGAAATATTTCAGCCATTCACCTTCTTCTAAACCGTGAACATATTTTACTTTTTCATTCAAATTACCAGATTCATGGTAAATCAACTGTTCCCCTTCGCGTTTCCCGGAAACATACGTACAGCTTTCCTTCGTCTTACCGTTTTCCCAAATTAAATGAAGTTTACCGTCATAAACTCCCTTTTTGTATTCAACCATACCTGCTTCTTGACCCGCAGGCCACCAGAGTTTCCAAACGCCTTCTTTCTTTCCCTCCTTAGTTTCACCCAATTCCCATTTACGAAAATCAAAGTTAAACTCGGCTTCTTTCGGAATCGAACTCGGCTTTTCACGAGGTGGAAGTATTTTAGCTTTGTCTATATTAAATCCGTAATACTGCTTTCTCGAATACCAACGACCGTCTATGTAATGAGTTGCATCTGTAAGTCCTTCTAACGAATAAACCTCACCTTCAAGAACACCGAGAGTGCTCCATTCTGTTCTTTTTAAAAAAGGTTCCTCTTTTTCCTCTAATATAAAAGTTTTATATTTCTCATTGTATACCGCACCTCTCGGAACATTGGAAGGTCTTGGAGGCTCCCCCCATATCGAAATCGTAAAAAGAAAACTAAATACTAAGATCGTTCTGAATTTCATTGTTGCTCCTTTTTTAAAAGACTGGATTCACGTAAGGCCTTTCGTTATTCCGATTCGATTCTTTCAGATAACGAGTCCAAAGATTACGTAAACCCTGGCGTTGTTGTTCGGCCGAATCTTTGAAGGCGCTTGCCGATCCTGTTTCATTCACCGTTCCGGCCATACCTGTCATCTTGTAGTAAAAATACCCCGCCAAGAAATTTTGACTCGTACTCGCCAAATTCCTCACTGACTGACTTTTGCCGGATAACTCTGGACTATTCACTCGCCGCAACCCTTCATAGATTTGAGAATACGCTGTATTCAAATTCGTTATCTTTCCTGTATTTAAATCCGAAGCTAAACCGATCAAGCTGCCTACTTCGGAATCTAAGGAATCTAAAGTATCTTTTAGCTTTGCTTTCCCGTCCGCCTGATCTTTCCATAAGTTTCTAATCTGTTCAAGAGATTCCGGACTCTGATCAGGATCGGATTGCAGAACGGCAAGCTGGTTCTCAATCGCATCATTCCTGTTTCTCCAGATCTGTCTCTCGGAATCCATTTGCTTGTAAAGCAATTGGATCGTATCTTCCACAAGCGGTTTTGTGATCTGAAAAGACTCCGAGACGTCTCCAAGTTTTCCAGATACTTCCTGGATGTTGTTCATCGCATCCAAGCCCGTTTTTACAACAGGGGAAAGAAGTTTTTTCAACACTCCGGTAAGCTGATCCACAAAACCCTTCACTACGGATTCTCCAAGGCCTTCCTCTTGCGGATAAAGTTCACCGTGTATCTTGTCCACTGCTTGCTGATAATCCGGGTTTGACAGTCCGCCACGCGAATCAACAAGTATAAGGTTTCCGATCGAGCCCTCAATTACAAGATTCCCTGTCTTCGGATCTCGAACCAACACTGTACCGTCTTCGTCAACGTATGTTCCCGGACGAGGACCCGGTTTGACTGTTGCTACGTTCCCATCACCACCACCGCCGCCGAACATCGCATTCCAGCCGTTCGCAAGGTTCTCACCGTTAATACCGCCAACGGCCCCCATCGCACTTTCCCAAGCGCTCTTACCGACTGCACCGATACCGCTCACAACTGCACCCATCCCGTTCCAGATATCATCGAGTAAATTCCGATTCGCAGAAGCGTGATTCGGGTTCATAACATTCTCAAAGATATTCCCGAGAAGATTTTTGTTAACTCCGTATTGAACGTCGCTACTGAAACCGCCGTATTCTGAAACTGTCCAAGAAGGCGTTACGCTCACAGGACCAAAACCAGAAGTTAAACCGATCGTTGCACCGTAACCCGCTTTCGTATCATAGCTAAGGCCCAAGCTGCCAGACAATCCTTGCTTCTCGTTGTATTGACCTCTAATGTTCGCGCTCACTCCGGAAGATTGGTTGTCTCGGCCTATATTGTTTCGGTTGTAACCGACTTCCGCCCAGTTCGAATAACCGTCTTTCGTTTGTCCACCAAGACCTACTTTCAAACCTACGCTTGCTCCCCAAGCTCCGCTCTTAGAGTTGTAGTTCAAGCCGATGCTTCCGCCTAACTCCGTTTTGTTGTCTGTCCCGATGCTAACTCCTGCTCCAAATCCGTTCGCATAACTGTAACTTAAGTTCACACTTACCATTCCTTCCGTCGCAGCGTCTAACGCTGAGTTCGCTACTCCCGACACTGCTCCTGCAAGCATTCCTGTTAGATGTCAGGAAATAGTGTTCAGATGTCAGGGGCGGGGAAAGCATTCCCCGCGCTTCATTCCGAGCTTTCTGCTTTTCTAATTTAGTAATGTTTAATTGTCTTTCCAAGCTCGGAATTCCGCTTCCCCTTCGCCGGGATATTCTTCTCTCTTCCAAGGCCCGGACCCAGCTTCTTCCTTTGGTGTGCTTTCTGCACCTTTTCACTCTTGATCTTTCCTTAAAATTTCTCGTGTTTGATGACCTTTTTATTTTTAAAAAATTTCCTTTCTACAAGCTTACTGTTTTCATATCTTTCCTGCATCGTCGCTTCACCTTTTGCATACAGGGTCCGATACTTTAATTCACCTGTGTCATAATATTGAAACGATTCTCCTTCCTTTAATCCATGGACGTATTTTACTGTCCAATGCAGCTTTCCGGATTCATGATATAATAATCTTTCCCCTTCTTCTTTTCCCGAGGCATACATACACGTCTCGAGAGTTCTACCGTTTTCCCAAATCACATTAAGCTTACCGTCATAAACTCCGTTTTTGTATTCAACGCTACCTCCCGCTTCTCCCGTAGGCCACCAGAGTTTCCAAACGCCTTCTTTCTTTCCCTCTTTAGTTTCACCCAATTCCCATTTACGAAAATCAAAATTAAACTCGGCTTCTTTCGGAATCGAACTCGGCTTTTCACGAGGTGGAAGTATTTTAGCTTTGTCTATATTAAATCCGTAATACTGTTCTCTCGAATGCCACCTGCCATTTAAGTAAATTGTGAAATCATTTAAGCTATCAAGTGAATAGGCTTCAGTTTTGATAATACCAAGACTATCCCATTCAGTTTCTTTTTTAAAAGACCCATCTTGCTCTTTTAAAATGAATCTATCCCGTTTCTCATTGTATATCGCACCTCTCGGAACATTAGAAGGCCTTGGAGGCTCCCCCCATATCGAAATCGTAAAAAGAAAACTAAATACTAAGATCGTTCTGAATTTCATTGTTGCTCCTTTTTTAAAAGACTGGATTCACGTAAGGTCTTTCGTTATTCCGATTCGATTCTTTCATATATCGAGTCCAAAGATTACGTAAAACATTGCGTTGTTGTTTCGCGTAATCGTTGAAGGCGCTTGCTGATCCCGTTTCATTCACCGTTCCAGCCATACCTGTCACTTTGTAGGAAAAATAGGAAATCAAGAAATTTTGAGTCGTATGCGCCAAATTCGCCACAGACCTACTTTTTCCCGATAACTCTGGACTGGTTACTCGCATGAGTCCATCGTAGATCTGAGAATACGCCCCGGTTAGATTCGTTGTTTTTCCCGCATTTAAATCCGAAGCTAAACTGATCAAGCTACCTACTTTGGAGTCTAAGGAATCTAAAGTGCTAGCGAGATCATTTTTTAGCCTTGCCTTCTTTTCATTTAATGTAGCCAACATTTGTTCTTTTTCTGGATCTCCTTCCGTATAACCTAAATCAGTTATCTGATCGTAAATCGCATCATTCTTGTTTCTCCAGATCTGTCTCTCGGAATCCATTTGCTTGTAAAGCAATTGGATCGTATCTTCCACAAGCGGTTTTGTGATCTGAAAAGACTCCGAGACGTCTCCAAGTTTTCCAGATACTTCCTGGATGTTGTTCATCGCATCCAAGCCCGTTTTTACAACAGGGGAAAGAAGTTTTTTCAACACTCCGGTAAGCTGATCCACAAAACCCTTCACTACGGATTCTCCAAGGCCTTCCTCTTGCGGATAAAGTTCACCGTGTATCTTGTCCACTGCTTGCTGATAATCCGGGTTTGACAGTCCACCGCGAGAATCAACAAGTATAAGGTTTCCGATCGAGCCCTCAATTACAAGATTCCCTGTCTTCGGATCTCGAACCAACACTGTACCGTCTTCGTCAACGTATGTTCCCGGACGAGGACCCGGTTTGACTGTTGCTACGTTCCCATCACCACCAAACAACGCATTCTTGATCCCATTCCAGCCGTTAGAAAGGTTCTCACCGTTCAAACCGCTAAGAGCGGCGCCAAAACCGTCAAAAATGTCGCTTAATAAATTCCGATTCGCGGCGGAGTGTTCAGGGTTATTAACCTTGTTAAAGATATTCCCGAAAAGATTTTTGTTAACTCCGTATTGAACGTCGCTGCTCAAACCACCGTATTCTGAAACCGTCCAAGAAGGGGTTACACTCAGAAGAGGACCGAATCCGGACGTAAGACCAACCGTTGCTCCGTAACCGGATTGCGTATCGTAACTCAAACCCAAACTGCCGGACAAACCTTTCTTTTCGTTGTATTGACCTCGGATCGTTGCGCTCAATCCTTGCGATTGATTCTCTCGACCGATATTATTCATATGGACTCCCGCATCCACCCAGTTCGAATAGTTACCTTGATTATCCGTTCCGCCAAGGCCTACTTTTAAACCTACGCTTGCGCCCCAAGCCCCGCTCTTGGCGTTGTAGTTCAATCCCACACTACCGCCTAACTGCATATCGTTCGGGGTCCCGATATTCACTCCCGCTCCGAATCCGTTTGCGTAGCTGTAGCTTAAATTCACTCCGACGATTCCATTCGTAGTAGCGTCTAACGCTGAGTTCGCGATTCCAGACACCGCTCCCGCAAGCATTCCGGCCGAACCGCCTTCATACGCGCCTCTAAATGTCTTCCAACCCGCAGTTCCCAAGGCCGATACCGCCATTAGGCCCACTCCAATAGGCGCAAGGGGAGTAAACGAAAGGATCGCTCCCACGATTCCCGTTACTGCTAACGTTGTCGTCACTACTTTGTCGAGGGCGGCATCGTTCGCATACATCTCAGCTCCCGTTCGCATTCCTAGTTCATTCAAATGTTTTTGCGCTCTGTTCGTGTCTCTAAACTTTGCTAACTCGTAGTTCCCTTCCGAAAACGTTCCATTCATCGTTTCGTTACCCATACCAAGGGTTAATACTGTCACAAACGGTTCCGCCACTGTCTCCGCCGCAAACATTACAAAGTCGACTGCACCTGAGGTTGCATACAACGCGCCTTGTAACGCTCTTTCTCCGGCACGAGACATTGCCTTTTCGCCTTTCACAAGTTCACTGTTCGCGTTCCTCGCACTCGTTTGAAAGTTCTTAGCCGCTCCGGAATAGTTGTACGTCGCCATGTCGATACTAGCTTGTATAAACTCCCTACTACCCGACTTCGCCATGTTCACAACCGTTTGACCGGCTGCCGAAGCAAAATCTACAACTCCTTTCACTGCCTCACCGAGACCTTCTCCAATCGCTCCCAGTTGATTGTAAAATCTTCCCATGCCGCCTTTTCTGCGATTCCTCGCCGCGTCCATCTTTCCCTTTCTCTTGTCCATTTCCTTCTTGGTTTTCAGGATGATGTAAGACTGGGCAAACTGAGCCTCTCCAAACGTTCCGTCCGCTACTTCGCCCACTAAAAAACCGGAACTCATCGCTGACTTTGCGCATTGTTCCGCGGACTTTCCCAAACAAGATACCGTTTCACCATTCCTCACTCCTTCCAGATAGTCGTTGAAAGACGCTTGCACCTCGCTCGGATCAAATAAGCCTTTCTCCGCTTCGTAGTTGCGGCGTTTGTCCAGACTCGGATCAAATACTTTTTTAAAGTCAGCGCTCATCTTGTTCTTTGCAAGTCGTACCATCACTGTTAGGTCGCTAGCACTCGGTACTTTCTCCCGGTCGATGAGTAGCTCCGGTTTCCCTAAGTCCCAGCTCTGGCCGTTAGAGTCTTTGACTTCCGGAAACACTGTAGGCGGATTGTAATTGTAATACTGATACGTTCCCAGTGTTTGGACTTCGTCTCCTCCGCTCGCAGTTTTGATTGTGCGGACATACGCTGCTCCCAATCTTGCAAATCCGTCATACGCCATCGTCTGGTTTAGTTGTTCATCCACATTGTGATTCTCTGTTTGAATCGTTTTCGCAAACACTTCCGGTAAACTTCTTAATGACTCTAACGTTTGTAGTATGATTAGGTTTTGGGAGAGTTTGTTGGTTTCGTTTAACATTCCTTTGAATTGTTCTTTCAGTCCGCTGTCATTGAAGTTGTATTTCTTCACTTCGTTCAAAAAGAAGTTTGTGTCTATACTACTCGCGCGATCGATGAGACTGGCTGAGATACTTCCCGGTTTTTTAGAGAGGATGCTCGAGAGGATGTCATTTACGTTTACGCTTCGAGGGGTTAGGCGTCAGGGGCGTGCCCCGCCGCTTCGCGCCGGGTCGCGCTCTTCGTTCCAATCTGCAACGCAACATATCAATCTTTTCGTATATTCCGGTTTCTGCGTTCAATACATGTTGCGTCGCAGGATTTCCACTACGATCGCTCACGCGGGGATTGTGGAAGAAAATTGGGCTTTTGAAACCAAAAACCGCTACAGCAAAATTACAAAATCTTGTGATTTGTGTCAAGAGTTAAAATCACCTAATATCTGTTAGGTGACATGGATTCTCATCTGATTCGCACACTGTGTGCAGTTCCAAGTTTGTTTTTGTAGTTTGAAAGAAAAAATGGAAGGAGGCTTTAAGAGTTTAGAACCAACTCTTTGATAAATCAAAGAGTTGCCTATACACCAGGTTTGTCAAGGAAAGATGAAAGTTTGAGAATTTTTTTCTCAAACCTCAACGAATACCATGATCCCGAAGATCCTTCTCCGTTAGGCCCGTGACTTCCAGGGTAGTTTTTAGATCGATCCCTTTCCTAAGCATCTTGCGAGCAGCTTCTAAAGCCTTTTTAAACTCCCCTTTCTCGATTCCTTTCTCGATTCCTTGGCGTTCGCCAGCTTCGAAGCGAGCCGCTAAGTCATACACATAGTCTCGATCCGATTTGAGTTTCTCTTCGATTTCTTTACGTTTCTTAGGATCATTCGAATATTGTTCCAAGATCGTAAACGCTTTACTCAAATCAGGTGTCTTGTCCACTAATATGCTCATCTCTTCCTCCGTCAATTCCGGCGTATGTTTGATCACATACATCCAACGATACAAATCACTACCTTCTCGCAGTAACCGCAAATGATCCTCTTCTGTCAACTTCGGTAATTCTATATAATGTATTTCCAATTCGTCAGTTAAAGTGATTTCAGGGTTACTCTCTTCGCGAAATTTGAACTTACTATGATAATTATCACGAGGTATCAAATTAAAGTCAACTATATTCACCTGATAGACCGCCTTCAAATCACTGTAGCCTTCTCCCAATTTCAATTGATCTCGAATGAGTCCAGAAAGGTAATACAAACTCCGTTTTACAAACGAGTTCTCGTGCGCCACTTGAATTTCTACATGGAAGATTCTACCTGTCTCATCTTTGGCACGTATATCCAAATACGAACGTTTGTCTTTCGGTAACTCGCCGGTTAGCTCAGGGTTTAGAATCGTTAACTCCCGGATCCAGTGTTCTTGGGTCGCAAAAATCACGCTGTTCAACATCGATATCAGGAGTTTCGGTTCTTTCACGAACAACGTCTTAAACATCCAATCCGACGTTAAGGGTAAAAAGTTCATGCTAAATCTTTAAAGTCACCACGCTCTGGAGTCAATGCCTTTTAGGGAAAAAGAACCTTTTAATGAAACCGCATTTACACACGATTACTGATAACGCCGATTCTAAAGTCCTCACTCTTTGAAAACTGCCGTTGAAAGTTCTTCGTTTAAATAAATTCCATCCTTTAAGATCTCTTCCGGTTTAATTGCCTTTTTGGTTAAATACAAAATATCTCCAACATAACGTCCGTAGACATCCTTAGACCTACTCCTTACAACCATCTTTGTTTTAACAGGTAACTTCTTTTTCAACAACTCAAAACTAGTTGCGCCTTCGTTGGTATCCAATTCCGCCGACCACACATTGTGTAGTCGGATCCTCTGTCTTGTAATTATGTTAAATCCTAACTGCAACTTTACAAGAATTGTATCTCCGTCAATGATACGCTCGATTTCTCCAAAATAGAAATAAAGATCCGATGATTTTGGGATTTTGGTTTTCTTAATATTCCAAGATTTACCTTGTTTTTGAATCTCTAAAATATCGCCGGTTTTATATTTGTTAACGACTGGCGCTTTCGGTATTTCGTAGTAGCAGTAAAAACCTAAATCAAGTAGACAACCTTCGTTCGTACTTAAGCTTTCTTTGATTTTGTAATGCCAAAGCAAACCCTCAGGGCGTTTCCATTTCAATTCCGGAGATTTTCTTTGTTGTCCCGTTTCTTTGACTTTACTCATGAGATCCCGTTCGCTCCAGCCCTTTTGTATGGCTGCTTTCGTCAGTTTCTCTCTCAATTTCTCATCGGAAACGGATGCCAATTTTCGATAATGGCTCCAGCTTAGCCTGTGATCTAACTCCGATTTCCCGTAAACTTCATAGAACTTTTGCGCGTAAAAGAGGTTCCTTTCCGAAAACCCTTTTTTTAAATGTTTCTGCAACTGAACCGAAATTGCTTTCATCCAGCTTCCACTCGTTCGCTCCTCCGCTGTGACATTCTTTTCAACGTTTTTTAAAATCCGGCCGATTTCTCGATTTGCTTCTAAAACTACAGTGTTCTTATTCAAAGAACTCTGAGATCGGATTTCTTCGTATACCTTTAAGATTCCGTTCAACGCTTGATTGATTTTCTCTCGATTCATTGAAAAAATATCCTAAGCCTTTATCTTTTTCCTTCTTAGCTTTTACAGAGAAGATGCCTATGTCGAGTTTGTTTAAAGAATAATTGGAAAGAGGTCCTTAATTTCTTAAAGTCTCTTGCTATGCAACTTTTCCATTCGCTTAAGCTGAATGATAAATGCCGCATCTAACGTCTCTTGCTCCCATTGAGTCAATTCAAGATTTACATTCTTCCAATCTTCGTTTTCACCCGAAAAAGAACGTCCGATCCTATGCAATTTATCTTGTTGTTGCTTAGTTAAGTGATTATATATCGGATCAAATACAAGTTTCAAGCAACATTGCAAAACAATTCTATGCTGAAGCTTGGTGAATTCAATTTCATGTAATGCCTTGTGTATAACGCGAATACTATCTCCGGTAGCAATTCGGTGATATTCAATATCCTTCTTACTGGATAAATTTTTTTCCCGATACGCTTCATATACAAAATCTTGAATTATGGGATGCGACCTATGATCGGATTCAAATATTTCTTTTAGTAACTTAATAAATCGCATATATGGATTAAACGCCTAATTGTATATTAGAGTTGTCCTAAAAATTCCATGATTCAGTTTAATAAAACAGCTTCAATTGCCCATTTCAACAAAAAACAGGCATGGAATTACTTTTCGATAACTATATTTAGTATTTTTTGATATACTAATATTTAATTCAAAACACCGTGTTACCAATTTTTAAAAAAGCAAAACTAAGTCCCGGTGAAAATGATGGTTTCATTTTTAAAAATTAACATATTATATTATTTTTATATATTTTTCTTTTTTTACTTTACAAAACTTCCCCCAAGATTGTTTCTTTGCAAAATCATGAAAACCAAAAACTCATATCACACCGCATTAGTCCTCAAAGCGCAATTAGGAATGTTATCTAAAAAGGAAAGATCCATTATTCCCAACTCGACTTTCTCCGATTGGAAAAAACGAAATCTCTCTTTAGTCGTCGGGTTTACCGAAGACGATCCCGTTCATTTTAAAGACGACGTCTACAGAAAGATTTCGGAAAGCAAAGCCTTCAAAAAAACTCTTTCCGCTCTTCTTTTAGTTTTTCAATTCTACTTTTCCTTAACGGAAAACATGCGAGGGAAAAGAAGGATTTGGAGCGAACAAAAGAAAAACATCGTTTCCATTGTTACAAGGATCTCTCCTCTCATCGGTATCAAAGCCGCCTGCAAGCTTTTGAAGATCTCTACACAACGTTTCTATCGTTGGAAAAACGAGGTTCATTGTTTCTCTTCTACTTTTAATCTTTGTAGAAAATTGCATCCTAAACAACTTACTTCCAAAGAACAAACGATCATCGCTAAGTATTTGAAAAAGCCGGAGCTTCAATATTGGCCGCTTAGATCCGTCTTCTATCAAATGTTAAACGACTCTCAGGCTTTCCTAAATTTAAGCACCTTTTACAAGTATGCTCGGGCTTTAAGACCTGAGTTCAAACGTTTCCGAAAACCTAAACAAAGAATCGGTATTCGTGCTTCCTCTCCTTTGACTCTTCTTCATATGGATACCACCATCTTACGAGTGCAAGACGGTTCTAAAGTCTATATCCATTTTATCATAGACAATTTCTCACGTACTATTCTCGGTTGGAAAGCTTCTTTAGAATGGAACGCAAAGAATACCGTTTCAAATCTTAGAGAAGTCTGTGAAAAATTCAATCTCTTTCACAAGCCGATCCGTCTGCTTTGCGATGACGGTTCCGAAAATCAAGGTGACGTCAACGGTTTCTTAGTACAACCCAATCTATTTATCGAAAAACTTATCGCTCAAGTTAACATCTCCTATTCAAACAGTATGGTCGAAGCTGTGAACAAGAAAATGAAATATGAATTTCTATTTCCTAAAAATCCAGCCTCATTTGAGGAAGTGAGCAATATTCTCAAAGCTGCGGTTCCAGAATACAACTCAAGACCAAGCGGTGTTTTATTCGGTTTCTCTCCGGATCAAGTCTTAAACGGAAAAATCCCCGACAAACATCGATTTATCGAGAATATCAAAGAGGCCGCTTCCAGGAGGCCTAAAGTCAACAAACAAAATCTTTGTGATCCTTGCTCTGATCAATCTACTATTCCAAAAAAGATATAGCAGATATCTGTTTTTCACATTCAAGCACCGGCTAACTTCAATTAGTCGGTGTCTCTTTTTTCAAATCGGATATTTAATTGATTAACATCTTATCTTTTTACCTTTTCAAGCGGCGATCCGGTTTTCCGGAGCACGCTTGCTACCTTTGGTGTGGGTTCTGCAGCGCATTGTTCCGCACTCTTGCCCAAACAAGATACCGTTTCGCCGTTCCTCACTCCTTCCAAATAATCGTTGAAAGAAGCTTGAACTTCGCTCGGATCAAATAATCCTCTCTCCGCTTCGTAGTTGTGTTGCACTTTCGGATTAAACACTTTCTCAAAGTCAGCGCTCATCTTGTTCTTCGCCAATCGTACCATCACTGTTAGGTCGCTAGCGCTTGGGACTTTCTCGCGGTCGATGAGTAGCTCCGGTTTCCCTAAGTCCCAGCTCTGGCCGTTCGAGTCTTTCACTTCCGGAAACACTGTCGGCGGATTGTAATTGTAATACTGATACGTTCCCAGTGTTTGTACTTCGTCTCCTCCGCTCGCAGTTTTGATCGTGCGGACATACGCAGCTCCCAATCTTGCAAATCCGCCATACGCCATCGTCTGGTTCAATTGTTCCTCTACCGCTCCGTTCTGTTGTTGGATCGTTTTGGCAAACACTTCCGGTAAACTTCTCAGTGACTCTAACGTCTGTAAGATGATCAGGTTTTGACTCAGTTTGTTCGTTTCGTTTAACATCCCTTTGAATTGTTCTTTCAGTCCGCTGTCATTGAAGTTGTATTTCTTTACTTCGTTTAAAAAGAAATTCGTATCAATACTACTCGCGCGATCGATGAGGCTTGCCGATATACTTCCCGGTTTTTTACTCAGGATGCTGGAGAGGATGTCGTTTACATTTACGTTCATGCTCACTCCAGCGGGTAGGTTCTCTTGCATCGATGTTACTATTCCGGCTATGGAATCATACATCTCTTTCATCGTTAGTTCGTCTGCTTGTTCGCTGCTCTTTTGTAAAAAGCTCGTTGTCCAAGCTTCTTTCTTTTCTAATGTACTTTCAATTCGATCCAGGTAGATCTTTTGGTTCGCTTCGTGTTCCGCTTTAAAGTCAGCTCTCCAGTCTTTCCATTTTCCTTGAAACTCCTGCACCATGTTTTCCCATCTCTTCGTCCCCGTTTGTTTCAGGTAACTCACGTTCTGGATCCAGTCGCTTTTTAAATCGTAGAACTCCTGTTCTTTCATATCCCACTGTTGTTTCTGTTCTGCCGCTCTTTGTTGCAGTTCTGCGTTGAAGATTTGAGATACGACTCCGCTTTCTCCCATGTAGTCATTGAGAACCGTTCGGTAGATGTTCGTTTCTACGTTGTATGCAATCGTTTCTCCGTTGGTTGTGCGGGTTATTTTCTTGAGTAAGTCCGAGGCAAATTTTTCTCTTTCTTGCAGTACTACTTTTGCGTCCACTTTCACCGCTATCTTCTCTTCGTTTCCTACTCCGATTTGTTTGGTATAGTTTTCGGCTTTTGAGTAGTATGCGTCTCTTGCTACTTGGTACTGTGCTTCCGCGAGTACTCCCATCGCGTCTAAAAATTCGTCCGCTCCCACCATCAGTGCCGTTTGTCTTCCGTATTGGTCTGTTTTTTCCGCGGTGGCTGTGGTGCCTCCCGCTGTGTATTCTCCGCTTCTTACGTAGTTTCCGTATTGGTCGTGGATTGCTTTTTGTTGCGCAAGTCTCAGTCCGTCGCTTCCCACTAAATCGTTAAACGACAATGGGTTGGTTGCTGTGGGGCTCGTTTTCCAGACGATATCTTTCAGGCTGTTGCTTCCCGGATTTGTTTTTTGGATCATCGCCAAGTCTTGGGAATTCAGTCCAAACTCAGGTCTTCCGAGTACGCTTAACAGTTGGTTTGTATCGTCTACGTCCGTTAGTTCTTGCAGTTGGCTGTAAAGGCCTTTTAAGGTCGATCCTTGCGCTCCGATGGCGCTTACCGCGTCGTTCACTTGATTTCGATTCGAACTGTACGTATTGATTTCGTTGACATACGCCATCGTCAGCATACAAAATCCCATACACACCAAATCCAATTGGTTGAGGAAAAATACCTGCACCATCGTTTGGTTGACCAGCGCCTGTCCGTACGCTTGATCGTATGTCGCTGCGCTACTCCCTGATCCGTATCTGTATCCTCTTGTTTCCGGTGCCGGAAACAATATCGAATTCATATGTGCGTTCGCTCTTTGCGGTAACGACTGATAGCTGTCGTTTCCTAGGGTGCCTCCCCATTTTCCTAAAAAGGAATTTAGGTTGTACGGCTGCATATCGGGAGTTATTCCTTGGCCGTAATCCCATTGATACGCGCTTCGAGGGGTTAGGAAATAGGGGTTAGATGTTAGGGGCGGGGAAAGCATTCCCCGCGCTTCATTCCGAGCTTGCTGCTTTTCTAATTTAGTAATGTCTAATTGTCTTTCCAAGCTCGGAATTCCGCTTCCCCTTCGCCGGGTAACTTCTTCTCTGTTCCAAGGCCCGGACCCGGTTAGGTTGTAATTCGAATCGACGCCGTAGTCGGAGATTGAGCTTTTGAAAGCTAAAGTTAAGTTTCGTATACAGAAAAGGAAAACGGATCTTTGTGCACCCGGGTGCACAGCTACACTTTTCAAGTTAGGAAAGATTGAGGTTTGTTTTTTAAAATTCGATTTCGTTTCTTTCCTAATTTGAATCATTTTAGTTTCATTCTATATTTCTAAACTAGTAACCATTCCCAGCCAATTCCTCATTGAGATAAGAGCCTTCACTCTTCAGTTTATTGTAATTTGGTTTCTTCTCTTTTAAATATAATATATCACCAAGATATCTTCCATATTTATCTTGAGAATGCGTCTTGATCAAAATACTCGAACCAACTTTGAGTTTTTTCTTTAAAGCTTGAAAAGCAGCTTCACCGTCCATTGTTCCAAGCTCAGCTGCATTCACACCAAGCAAACGAATTCTTTCCCTCAAGATTCGCCCACACCCTAACTCTAAACAAGCCAAAACCGTATCTCCATCTATTACCCGTTCTATATTTCCGAGATAGTGATAAAGGGAGGCATGAGGCAACTTACTCTTGTGGTAATTCCAACCACCTTTGTCAGAAACAACTTTTAATATATCGCCTTCTTGATAATCATTCTTCCCATTCAGTTTTTCGTAAAAATGAAAACCAAAATCTAACCACTTACTTTTAGGATTCAATTTACCGGTTACAACTTTGTAATGAAGAATTTCCCCCGTTGGACGCTTGCGACTATATTGTTTTAAAGTACCGTAATACCCGCTTTCACGAGCCTTTCTTTCTAAGACTAGGCGAGTCCAGTTTTCTTGAATACTTTGCTTTTCTAATTTTCTTCTTACATCCTTGTCTGATATCGAAGCGAGAATTCGATAATGGCTCCAGCTTAGGCGATAATCTAACTTCTTATTACGGTAACTTTGGTAAAATTTAAGAGAATAGTAAAGCGTCCTTCTTGAAAATCCTTTTGAAACTCGCTTGGAAATTGCATCGCTAAGATCTTTCATCTTAGAGCGATTTTCCAAATTGTTCATCTGTCCTAAAAATTCTCGATTCAAAAGATTTCCAATTTTACGAGCCGCTTCTAAAGTAAAACGATTGCTTCCTTTGTAATTGTTCTCTTCGAGAGTTTTAAATATTTCAGCGATTTGATCTGCTAAAATTTTAATCTTATTGTATTTCAAGAAAAACTTTACCTAAAACTTCCAAAAGGACGGGAACTACTACATTTTATAACGAGCTTATCAAAAGAAAAACTGTAAAAGCTTTCTATATCTTCCAATAACTTTGAATCTTCGATCCGATATATTAAAGAGTTGTCTTTACTCTAATTTCGTCAAATAAAGAAGTAAATTTTATAACTTTTTTTATCGTTTTAATCATATCTAACCCCTACCCCAGCTAATAAATATTAGTTGTAAAATCAAAGTATCAGAAGTCATTCCTCGAAAAAATCTAAAGATGTAGGGGTTACGCTTTTGTTAGGAATACAGGGTTTTAGATACGCCAAAATACGTCTGAGATGTTCACTTTGGCGAATAGATTCCCTTGAAAAGTCATCGATCCTAATTTTTAAAGTTTTTTCCAATTCCTCGAAGTTAATTTCATTAAAACTAACGGGTGTTTTGTATTTAATTTTATTATAAGAAATCATAGGATGTGTCCCCCAGCTATTAAGAATAAATTGTCCGAAAAAGAATACTGGAATGATCGTCAGTAACCTACTTGGTCTAACCCTTAAACGCCTTTGAAAGAATTTGGCTATCAAAGGAGGCATTAAGAGTGGGAGTATTTTTTAAGCTTACGCTTAATTTCTCTGAGGAAAACAAAAGGAGAAGTCCCCACCCTTTTCTTAAAGGCCCTACTAAAAGCCGGATATGATTCAAATCCTGTAGCTAAGGCAATATCCATGAAATTCATTGTTTCATAATGTGTTTCTAACAACTTTCGCGCATCTTGAATGCGTAGTTCGTTAATAAAATCCGAAAAACTAGTTTTTTTGTAATGATTCAGATATCTAGACGTTAGGTGCAAAGTAATGCCCAAATAATTAGCCAGGTCAGGAAGGCGAATATTTTGAATATAATTTCTCTCTTCGATAAACAATTTCAGCTTATCTTCCAGAGTTACTAACTGATCTTCTCTTATAAGAAGAATATTATGTTTTTTAGTATCTTCGATAACTTGGAGTTCTGAATCGGTGTTTCGTCTTGTCTTCTTTAAATTTGTTTCTGAAAACATTTCTATTTTAGGAGAAAATGCCGAATATCGAGAGTGATATTTTTTGAGATAAACAAAATAGAGAATCGTTAAATTGATACCATATGATAGGAAGGGAAAAAATTGAAGATTTCGATTAAAAGTTAAGTTATAGAAAATGTTACATACTAAGATCAATCCCATCAATAAGGGGATCAGAGAAAAAATCTGAAATCGGAAAACTAACTTACGTTTCAAGATAAGAAATGAAGTTTCAACCGATATGTAAAACGCTAAAATACATGTAAGAATTCCGCTGTATAAAGTTAAGGACCAAAAATCATTAAAGGAATAAAAAAATGTGAAGCATACAAAAACTGTAAGAATTATACCTTTCACAATCGATAGAAAAGAAGATTCAATTCCTAAAATCGATTTAAGAGCTGGTCTTACTAGTACGAGTGGTACAAGCTGAAGTCCATAGATTAAGGCAACAAATTTTAATTTAATGCTTATATCTAATTCGTATAATTTTGTATCCCAAAGAGTAGTAGAAAGCCATAATAGAAAAAATTGAATTGGAATAATGATATCTTCAAAATTATCTTTACCTCGATTCCGATTCAATCGGGTAAACTTCTTTGGAAATTTAATATAGAGAAATCGAATTTTCTTCCAAAAGAATCGATTTATGCCTGTTTTATTTAAAAATAATGAAATTATTCCTTGAGAATTTAAAGTTGGCATAGAAGTCCTTTAGTATTGTGGTATGAAATTGTTTGGACAGTGAATTGTATAATGAAAATTGTCAAATAAAAAATTGATTAATACAATAAAATGAAAAATATAGAAGTTACAAATCGTATCAAAATCGCTATTAATTTTCTGAAAGAATCGAGAGGTTTGAACCAGAATCAAATAGCTTTAAAATTAAGAACTACTCCAGGAACCGTTACTCGTTTACTGAATGGTGAAAATTCATTAACAGAATCGATGGCACTGGTATTTGAATATGTGTTTGGTATTTCCTCAAATTGGCTTTTATTCGAGAAAGGTGAAATGCTTATGCCGCCAAGATATTTGGAAAATAAGGAGGATACTGAACTTCTTCACAAAATAAACAAGCGTATGGGGATGAGAAATCTAATCGAAAGTCTTCTTCGATTGTCAGATCGGGATTTATCAGTAATTCAAGCCACCGCTAAAAAGTTAGAATTATAAAAAATCAAATAAATTAAGTCAATTTTGACACAATTATTCAAATATTTTCATTGAATTTATCTAAATCATAAGTCATGGTTTTTTTATGTCTTATAATTTAGAAAAAATTGAAGTCAAAAAAGTCGTAGCATCAGAAGCACCGGAAGAACTCAGAAAAGTAAAAGCTTTTGTTTCTAAAATTTACCAAGATGCTGGATATTCGAATTCTCCATGGAAAAACCAAAATTATGATCCTTGGTCAACCTGGTTTTACACGGAAGATCAAAATGGCCTTACGGCGGCTATGAGAATCGTTGAGAAATTACCTTGGAATTTTATTCCATTAGAAGTTGCTTTGCTTCATGACAAATCCAAACCTAAAAAACGATACGCTGTGATAGAAGAAAATGTAGCAGATTGGAATGCTGTTGCTTTCCGAAATTCTAAGGAAGGTTTAAGAGACGGGAAAAGAATTTCGACTGAAGTTGCAAAACACTGTATTGAAAAAGGATACAATGTTGTATATGGACTGTATCCTTTAGCACTAACCGGAATTTGGAATATTTATCGAAATGCAGGAGCTGTCATATCTAAGAAATATTTAGGTCCAGTGTTTTTTCCGGATTTTTACCTTAAAGGTGAAATTTGTCTTTTAAACGTTATAGAATTACAAAAACCGACTTTACAAAAATTTGCGTCAAAATATCTATAACAATGGCAATTTAGAGATGATTTCTGTAAATATTTATAATTTAACGATTGGAATTTTTTTAATTTTTTTGGGATTTTATATCCTAGTAATTCCCCCAGGCAAAAGGGTTCAAAAATACTTCTTTGGTCTTTGCGTCTTGCTTACACTGTGGGTATTTGCTCTTGGATTCCGTTATCTTTTATCGATAGAAATACGAGAAATTGTATTAAACTGGATTTTGATTCCAGTTTTATTTATTCCAACGTTTCTTGATATAATTGTAAATTCCATTTTTAAAAGTAAATATAGTTTTTCAAAGATTAGAATAGCTTTAAATGTTATATTCCTCCCATATTTACTTTATGTAGCCTTTATTGGTGAAGCAGTGAAAATTTTAGATCCTTTGCTTTTTTCATATCGCCCTACATTGAATTATCACTTAATTATTTCCTACAGTACATTTTATGTATCCCTTTCTTGTATATCAATTATACGTTCTATGATAAAAGATAAGGGAGATGAAAGAGTAAGGGCTTTTTTGTTATTATCGGGTGTTGTAATTGCACTTTTTACAACGATACTTTGCGTTTATATATTTCCATTGTTAGGATTATTTTATTCAAATAAATTAGCATTTGGGTTTTTACCTTTTTCAATCATTTGGGCGATAGCAATCTTACATTATGATGCATTTGAAATTAGAGAACATATCATAGAAGAAGAATTAAGTTTACCTTTTCTGAACCGAATTTCATCACTTCCTATTCTAAAATTATTTCAAATTTTAGATCCGGAAGAATATTGTTCTAGAATTATTTTGAGCAAAACAAATGTAGTTTTGAAAATTACATCTATAAATTCAGATTTACTAAATCGGGAAAATTCAAAATCTCTAAATAATAAAGATAGAGCTGAAGTTTTAGCACGGATTTTTTTTCAACGAATTCGTTGAAATAGAAAAGTAGCAGACTAATTACGAAGCGTAAGGCTTTCTATTTATTATCAAAGTAAATACGCTCGGAAACGCTTTAAAAGTTCCTCATGTAAAAACGGATCATCGACGGGCATATCAGAATCCAATTGGTTAAATCGGTTCCGTAATTCTTTTTTTATTTCCGCACTCGGAGTCTGAGAATCAAGCATTCGAACCGAGGCATACACTAAATCCGATAAAAAATTTCCCGCTAAAAAGTTGTGATTCCCTTCAATACTCAAAAGAAAATCGAAAGATGAGAGTAAGATTTCCCAATCCAATGCGTCGGGATTTCGGATATTGTGTATCATTTTTACAGTCGCAAGTGCGGCAGCAGGTGATCTATCTTTGATTTCTGCAAGCGTCTTCTTGCGATCGGAAAGATACGTATGGATCGCTTGTAGTACACTGCTTTCCGTTTCGCCCTTTCCATCCCACAAAAGCAAAAGCGGTGCAAATTCTTTCAGTTTCCAAGAAACCGCTAAGTAACCCGCGGCTATTACTTGCTCAATTTTTTTACTTCGTAATCCCCTTTCTACCAAGGGGTAATACTTTGGTTCCGGTTTATCTTGGATAAATTTTAAACATCCTACATCGATTCCTTCGCCTCCAGCTTCCAACAAAGCGTCAAGCTGCTTCTTAATCTCTTTCTGGATTTCCTCATTTTCTTTCGATCGTATCATCTATTGTCTTCTTTTGTATATTGTATTCAGGATTCTCACTTCTATTTACACTGTATTGAAAAACGTCATTGAACAAATTGAGCTACTTTTTTACTGTCCGGTTTTCTAGGAAACCGTTTTCTGCCCTCAGCATTATTGTTAGCGAATATAAAATTTATCACTTTTAATTCCAATATAATTGGAACCTTCTGAATCACAAAGAATTTCACTCTCGGCAAGGTTGGCACAAACAATGTCGGGCTGGTCATCATCTTTAACTTCACTAACCAAAGGAACAAAGGACGTATCAAGCTCGGAACGTTTTTCCCCTTTTTTGCAATTCACGAATTTAGTTTCTTGGATGTCTGAATTATCAAAATTACAAATCCAGTATTTTGCACCAATAAATGGCTCCTCCCTTGTCCTCTGTGATATATAACCGGTTCTAATCAAAGCGGCCTTATCAGCATATACTAATATCCACATATAAGGAGATCTTGAAAATGCAGTTTTTTCCCCTCTATTATAAAATAAGCGGTAAGAACTTACATCAATTTCTTTCTTCACCAAGCCCTCTGCGAAAGTGAAAAAACTCTCGTTAAACAGCTCTTTATCTAAAAATCTGTCAACCATTTCATAATTCGGAAGAAAATCAGTTTTCACAACTAAAGGAAAATCAGGGTAGATTTTGCCGATTTTTTTTATTTTTCCTTCAAAGATGACTCTATAAGCAACCGAGTCATCCGTTGAAAACATAACCCTCTCTCTACAAAAAGACAAACAAAAGATTAAAGAAAAAAAAACAATTCTACTCATCTGACTTTTTTACAATACGCAACATTTAATACAATCTATTTAACTCCTGTTTCCGTAATACATACATTTGTAATACGAACATTTTTTCATAGTTCGAAAGGGGAGATGAAAGCGCTCTTGATTGTTGGTTTTCCGGACCCGGCTTTCTACCTTTGGTGTGCTTTCTGCACCCTAGGACACACTTAAAAATGAAATCAAGAGTAATAAAAATGTTCCCAAGAACATAAAAAGTATTACTATATCTCGCCGTATTAAATATAGGATTCCTATAATTAACAGCCAAACCATTGAGGCAAAATAAAGTATAATCAAAAGTATAAAAAGTCCAGGATTCGCATGAACGAGGGTACCCAAGGATAATTTTTCTTTATTTAATATCGCTGCGGCAATGCCTTCAAGGCCCCATAACGCGTTTAAAAAAATAAATATCAAAAAAAAGGTACCGATAATCAAAATTAATTTTCGCATGATCTTTCTCCTATATTACCGTTCTTGAAATCAATTAAAGCAAATAGGGCGATACATTGAATGGAATGTTTCTTCTTAATTGTGCATCGGTAGGTAAATTAGGATTATAATATTTATTAGGTAAGTTCAAATAGCCGGATTCTGAATTAAAGAATTTTTCCGGAGTCTTTGTGTTTCCTGTTACAATATCAAAAACCCATTTTACTGATCCTTCCAATTTTGCTCTTTCAAGGGATCCCTCAATAGGATAAAATCTTTCTTTAGATACATGTTCTAATGCTTTAAAATATTTATTCCAAGAATGATTATCAAATTCTTGAAAGCCTTGATGTGAGGGCGATGTCGCATCAGTCAGCACATGAATTACATTTCCCATAGCTTCACCTAAGTTATTAATATCATTTGCTGATAGGCGATTCCATCCTTTTTCCTGAATAATGGCTTTTGCTTTGGTCAAATTTTCCTGAACAAAGGCTTCTGCATTAGCAATTTCGTGCGCTTTATCACCTCCTTTCGGTGTATTAGCATGCTTATGTAAATCTTCGTCCCCTTGTAACTCGTCAATTATAACCTGCTGATTTTGGATTTTTTCAATCAGAGATTTTAATGTTTTACCAGTTAAAACATTACCAACCGCATCTTGATGGATTGGTTCGAACATATCAAAAATTTCTTTGCTTGACCAAGTATTTTGCAAATTCGGCACCAACCATTCCGGTGTTAGATTCCCTGTCTTCGGATCTCGAACCAAGACTGTTCCGTCTTCATCAACGTATGTTCCCGGACGAGGACCTGGTTTTACTGTCGCACCACCATCGCCACCAAACAACGCTTTCTTGATCGCATTCCAACCGTTCGAGAGATTCTCTCCATTGATACCGCCCACTGCGCCACTCAAACCGTCCCAAACGGACTGCGCGCCACGACCAATGCCACTCACCAAACCGCCCACACCGTTCACAATATCATCTAATAAGTTCCGATTCGCGGCGGAGTGTTCAGGGTTGGTCGGCTTGTCGAAAAGACTACCGAAAAGATTTTTGTTAAAGCCGTATTGAACGTCACTACTTAGGCCCCCGTATTCCGATACCGTCCAAGAAGGCGTTACGCTCAGAAGAGGACCGAGCCCCGACGTAAGACCAACCGTTGCTCCGTAACCGGATTGCGTATCATACGAGAGACCTAAACTACCGGACAATCCTTGCTTCTCGTTGTATTGACCTCTAATGTTCGCGCTCACTCCGGAAGATTGATTGTCTCGTCCGATATTATTCACATGGACTCCCGCATCCACCCAGTTCGAATAGTTACCTTGATTATCCGTTTGACCAAGACCCATTTTTAAACCTACGCTTGCTCCCCAAGCTCCGCTCTTTGCGTTGTAGTTCAAGCCGATGCTTCCACCCACCTGCACATCGTTTGGTGTCCCGATGTTAACTCCCGCTCCGAATCCGTTTGCGTAGCTGTAGCTTAAATTCACTCCGACGATTCCATTCGTAGTAGCGTCTAACGCTGAGTTCGCGATTCCCGACACCGCTCCCGCAAGCATTCCGGCCGAACCGCCTTCATACGCGCCTCTAAATGTCTTCCAACCTGCAGTTCCAACCGCTGATACCGCCATCAATCCGACTCCCACCGGAGCAAAGGGAGTAAACGAAAGGATCGCTCCCACAATTCCCGTTACTGCTAACGTTGTCGTCACTACTTTGTCGAGGGCGGCATCGTTCGCATACATCTCAGCTCCCGTTCGCATTCCTAGTTCATTCAAATGTTTTTGCGCTCTGTTCGTGTCTCTAAACTTTGCTAACTCGTAGTTCCCTTCCGAAAACGTTCCATTCATCGTTTCGTTACCCATACCAAGGGTTAATACTGTCACAAACGGTTCCGCCACTGTCTCCGCCGCAAACATTACAAAGTCGACTGCACCTGAGGTTGCATACAACGCGCCTTGTAACGCTCTTTCTCCGGCACGAGACATTGCCTTTTCGCCTTTCACAAGTTCACTGTTCGCGTTCCTCGCACTCGTTTGAAAGTTCTTAGCCGCTCCGGAATAGTTGTACGTCGCCATGTCGATACTAGCTTGTATAAACTCCCTACTACCCGACTTCGCCATGTTCACAACCGTTTGACCGGCTGCCGAAGCAAAATCTACAACTCCTTTCACCGCTTCCCCAAGGCCTTCTCCAATCGCTCCCAGTTGGTTGTAAAATCTTCCCATTCCTCCAGACTTTCTGTGCCGGGCCGCGTCCATCTTACCCTTTCTCTTGTCCATCTCCTTCTTCGTTTTCAGGATCACGTAAAACTGATTAAACTGTGCTTCTCCAAAACTACCTTCAGCCACTTCTCCTACTAAAAAGCCTGAGTTCATCGCCGACTGTGCGCATTGTTCCGCGCTCTTTCCCAAACAAGATACCGTTTCTCCGTTCCTCACTCCTTCCAAATAATCGTTGAAAGAAGCTTGCACTTCAGTCGGATCAAATAATCCTCTCTCCGCTTCGTAGTTGTGTTGCACTTTCGGATTGAACACTTTCTCAAAGTCAGCGCTCATCTTGTTCTTCGCCAATCGTACCATCACTGTTAGGTCGCTGGCGCTTGGGACTTTCTCTCGGTCGATTAAAAGCTCCGGTTTCCCTAAGTCCCAACTCTTACCATTCGAGTCTTTGACTTCAGGAAACACTGTCGGCGGATTGTAATTGTAATACTGGTACGTTCCCAGTGCTTGGACTTCGTCTCCTCCGCTCGCCGTCTTGATCGTGCGGATGTATGTGGCTCCTACTCTTGCAAATCCTCCATACGCCATCGTCTGGTTCAATTGTTCCTCTACCGCTCCGTTCTGTTGTTGAATCGTTTTGGCAAACGCTTCCGGTAAACTTCTTAATGACTCTAACGTCTGTAAGATGATCAAGTTTTGACTCAGTTTGTTCGTTTCGTTTAACATCCCTTTGAATTGTTCTTTCAGTCCGCTGTCATTGAAGTTGTATTTCTTCACTTCGTTTAAAAAGAAATTTGTATCTATACTACTCGCGCGATCGATGAGACTGGCCGATATACTTCCCGGTTTTTTACTCAAAATGCTCGAGAGGATGTCGTTTACATTTACGTTCATACTCACTCCAGACGGTAAATTCTCTTGCATTGAAGTCACAAGTCCGGAGATCGAATTGTACATCTCTTTCATCGTCAATTCGTCCGCTTGTTCGCTACTCTTTTGCAAAAAGCTTTGTGTCCAGGCTTCTTTCTTTTCTAATGTACTTTCGATTCGATCCAAGTAGATCTTTTGGTTCGCTTCGTGTTCCGCTTTAAAGTCGGCTCTCCAGTCTTTCCATTTCCCTTGAAACTCTTGCACCATGTTTTCCCAGCGTTTGGTTCCCGTTTGTTTCAGGTAGCTTACGTTCTGGATCCAATCGCTTTTTAAATCGTAGAATTCTTGTTCTTTCAAATTCCACTGTTGTTTTTGTTCTGCCCCTCTTTGTTGCAGTTCCGCGTTGAAGATCTGAGATACGACTCCGCTTTCTCCCATGTAATCGTTTAATACCGTTCTGTAGATGTTCGTTTCTACGTTGTATGCGATCGTTTCTCCGTTCGTTGTTCGTGTTATTTTCTTGAGTAAGTCCGAGGCAAACTTCTCTCTTTCTTGCAGGACTACTTTCGCGTCCACTTTCACTGCGATCTTGTCTTCCGTTCCCGTTCCGATTTGTTTGGTATAGTTTTCAGCTTTTGAGTAGTATGCGTCTCTTGCTACTTGGTATTGTGCTTCTGCGAGCACTCCCATCGCGTCTAAAAATTCGTCCGCTCCCACCATCAGTGCCGTTTGTCTTCCGTATTGGTCGGTCTTTTCCGCGCTTGCTGTGGTTCCTCCCGCAGTGTATTCTCCGTTTCTTACGTAGTTTCCGTATTGGTCGTGGATCGCTTTTTGTTGCGCCAGTCTCAGTCCGTCGCTTCCCACCAAATCGTTAAACGACAATGGGTTTGTTGCTGTAGGGCTCGTTTTCCACACGATGTCTTTGAGGCTGTTGCTTCCCGGATTTGTTTTTTGGATCATCGCCAAGTCTTGGGAATTTAATCCGAACTCAGGTCTTCCGAGTACGCTTAACAGTTGGTTTGTATCGTCCACGTCGGTCAGTTCTTGCAGTTGGCTGTAAAGGCCTTTCAGTGTCGATCCTTGCGCTCCGATGGCGCTTACCGCGTCATTGACTTGATTCCGATTCGTATTGTATGTATTGATTTCGTTGACATACGCCATTGTGAGCATACAAAATCCCATACATACCAAATCCAATTGGTTGAGGAAAAATACCTGCACCATTGTTTGGTTGACCAGCGCCTGTCCGTAGGCTTGATCGTATGTCGCTGCGCTGCTCCCTGATCCGTATCTGTATCCTCTTGTTTCCGGTGCCGGAAACAATATCGAATTCATATGTGCGTTCGCTCTTTGCGGTAACGACTGATAGCTGTCGTTTCCGAGTGTGCCTCCCCATTTCCCTAAAAAGGAATTTAGGTTGTACGGCTGCATGTCGGGAGTTATTCCTTGGCCGTAATCCCATTGATACGCGCTTCGAGGGGTTAGGAAATAGGGGTTAGATGTCAGGGGCGTGCCTCTGCGAAATCTTTCCGAACTTCTACCGCAGAGTCGCGCTCTTCGTTTCAATCTGCAACGCAACATTTCAAGCTTTGCGTATATTCCAGTTTTCGCATTCAATACATGTTGCGTCGCAGGATTTCCACTTCGATCGCTCACGCTGTTGTATTTCAATGTTGCGTCGTTAAAAAGAAAGTGCGAACCGCCGGTTCGCACTTTGGAAACCTTTCTCAATGCATCGCTTTTTAATTCAATCCATAACAATGATAAAGGTTCTTCAACTAACATATACAACTTATTGTTCTTACTACATTCATTCTAATAAAAGGAGGATTGAAGTCAATATTCTCTTCGTTTTCTTCTTTATTTAAAGATAAAAAATACGTAATTTTACTTCTTTTTCACTAAAGATTCTAATGTTAATCCTCGAACGAAAGTTCTTCATTCAAATGGATTCCTTTTTTACGCAACGTTTCATAGTCCGATTCTTTTCCAGATAAATACAAAACATCTCCCAAATAACGTCCATATTTATCTTGTATGTGCGTTCTAATCAAAAGACTGGTTCCCGGTTTTAGTTTCTTCTTTAAAGAATCAAAAGCCTCCACTCCATCGGACGAATTTAATTCCGCAGCATTAATACCAAGTAAACGAATCTTTTGTCTGGCAGTTAGACCAAAACCCAAATCCATTTGAGCGACAAAAGTATCTCCGTCTACGACCCTTTCTAATATGCCAAGATAATGATAAACTAAAGAATTCGAATTCCCTTTTTGAATACTCCAAGTTCTCTTGGTCGAAGATAGTCGCACGATTTCACCTTCCTTGAAACCTTTAACATCCAATTCGCGATAACAACGAAAACCCAAATCGATCCAAAGTTTTCCTTGTCGGCTAACCGTATCTTTTACAATTTTATAATGATAAATCTCTCCATTCGGACGATTCCACTTTAAAGACTTCGAACCGCCGTAATAACCGCTTTCACGAGCATATCGCTCTAACTGCTCTCGGCTCCAACCTTTTTCGCACGCTTCTTTTTCTAACTTCTTTCTGATCGTTAGATTTGAAACCGCCGATAAAATCCTGTAATGACTCCAGCTCAAACGAAAATCCAATTTCTTGCCATGATACGCTTGGTAAAATTTAAGCGCGTAGTAAAGCGTTCTCTTCGAAAAGTTCGATTTTACTACTTTACCTATCTTCTCTGTAAGAGTTTTCATTCTCTGTCTACTTTTCTCATCCATTATGTAGGAATTAAACTCTCGATTCAATAAACCTCCGATTTCCAAATGTCCCGTTAACAGAAACCGATTCCCTCCTTTATATGTATTTTCCCTAATGGATTCAAAGATAGAAGCGATTTCTTTTGCTAAACTTTCTGTATCTTGGCGTTTCAAGTCTTCAGTCTTTTCTATTTTAAATATTATGCGAAAATTAATTAATGAATCGAGAAGATTAGGTTTATCAATTAACCGCTTTTATATCTTCGGCTCATTTTTAAATAATATGCCTCTTTTCTATTATGAGGCCGTATGTTTTGGGAAGTTTCTAAGAACAAAAGTCGATCAAAGTAAATAAGCTCGGAAACGTTTTAAAAGTTCCTCCAAACACCGATTAATTTTAGTTAATCGGTGTTTCTTTTTTCATATCGGATTTTCAATTCATTTTCATCTTATCATTTTACATTTTTAAGCAGCATTCCGGTTTTCCGGAGTATGCTCTCTTCCTTTGGTGTGCTTTCTGCAGTGCACTGCAGAATTTTATAATTTTCTTAAGAATCTATTTTAAGTCAGCCGAATCCAAATTCATACATTAATGAACGAAAAAAAGATTTAAGAATTGTATTTTTATTATAATATGACATAATATTTATTATGTCATATAACTTATTATTTAACCCTTCTAATAAAATTAGTAACAAAACTGAAAAAAATAATTTAATTCAATATTTAAACTGTAATTACGAATCAAATCCAAACCTGGTTGAGCGCGCACGGGAATTTGTTCAACTTCAGTATTCTAAATTAGATTACGTCGGATACGATCCTAACTTTGATCGTCAATTCGACCTAAATGGCTTTAGTCAGTATTTTATTGCTCTGGACGAAAATGATGAAATCATCGCGACTTCCCGAATCGTTTCTAGAGGTCCGTTCGGTCTTCCAATTGAATATTCCTATCGAAGCGATACTGGAAAGCGAACAGTTATCGAAGATGGAAATGTTGCTGAAATGAATTCATTCGCTGCTTTATCTATTTCGGTTGGTATAAAGATACTTATTTTAAGTGCAAAATATGTTTTGAAACAAAATTTTAAATCTACTTACGGTTTGTATGACGTAGAAAGACCAACTATCGGAAAGTTATATAACCAATTTGGTGCAATAGAATCCACGCTTCATTCTTATAAAATTTACTTCCGAAACTATGGTAAACTTATAAAAGGAAAAATTCGACCTACAGAATGGGTAATTCAAGTGTCAGATATTTCTAAAATTATTGCAAAAATTAGTCACATGTGACTCACTGTCTCCAAGGTAACGCCTTTGGAAACAGTTTATTTTCTTTTTTTCTCATCCATCTGCAATATTGCTATAGGGCTTTATGTTTTATTAGTTATCGTAAGACAAAGAAAAAAATTCTTAGATTTTGGCATTCTTTGCATTTTAATTGGAATATGGGATGTCTTATTTGCCGTTCCCTTTTTCTACCACTCTTCCATTCTCTTTTGGACGAGAGTGATGACTCTTCCAATGATTATAGGCCCACTACTTTTGGTTCGATTTATACATTCATACGTTTTCAGCTTAAAACTGTCAAAAATCTGTAATTTTCTAATTCTTTTAGTTTATGTTTTACCTATATCCGCTTTGAGTTTTTCTAACATTTATATTTCTAAAGCGGAAATTATAAATTCAAAATTATATTTCGAAGCTGGACTTTTATACGATTATTTTGTAGCAGGAGGAATTATAAGTCTCCTTTATTCAATTTTTGTTCTGTTTGTAGGTTTCAAACGAAGAAAAGGGCTCGATAGAGTTAGGCTAGTCTACATTGCAATGGGGATCTGTGTTTGGTTTGGTTTTATCGCTATTTTTATGTTCTTATTCAAAATACTTGGCCTACCGGAGTATAATTTTGTAGCACCAATTGGTTGCAGTTTAGCTACAGCCACTTGGTCAATCGGAATTATTAAAATCAATTTGTTCGAAATTTCTGAAGATACAATTCTAGAAAAGAGAAATTCAATCGTCGCCCATGCGAACATTCTAATACTAAGAAAAGTTGACTCGCAATTTTACAAAAAAGCATTGATAAGTTACAGAAGGAATGCAATCGAAAGAATTATTCAAAATTTTGTAGACCTTCAAATCCATTCAGAACTAACTGTGGATGAAATTTACAGCTACTTGGCAACAAAGGAAATCCCTATCATTCCTCAATAATTCTTTCTGCCAAGGCATTCATAGATTTTTTACCCGATTTATCCATTTTATAAATTTTCCAGAATATTTCCAAGGCGTCTGGAGAATTTTTTAAAAATCGTAGAAACACCGTTACTTCTTTGATCAAGTCCCCTTTCTCTTTTCGCGATCTTCTTAATCCTAAATCAATCGGATCTAACTCGAAATCACGAACAAAAATTATAGGATCAATCTTTTCATTTTTATAAAGATTTACTACAAAAGTTAGCGTTGGAGTCGTATGCCCACTCAAATAACGACTGACAGTCGGTTGTTTAACTTCGCCAGCCTTAGCAAGGTCTTCTTGATTCCACCCCTTCCTACTCATTAAATCTTTCAGAATTATTGTAAAATCCATAAAATTCCGCATCTGCATATTTTTTGCTTGAAATATACACTTATGTATATTATCATTATATTAACAATTTGCTCCAATTTCAATTTTTGATAATTAAATTTGGCAAGTGGGAATTATGCAACCGAAAAGTAAAAATCCGAGGTCGGTTTCTAATATCCGCACACGTGCTTATCATTACGGACTTAATTAAAATATATAAGAATTTAGGACAGAAATATTTCATTTTCAACAATCAAGAGGTTTAATCTTTCTCACTTGATTGAGGGAGAAATTCACCTAAACCCCAAAAAAGGATTAAACCATGATTTTCAATTATTTCCAAATAAATCCCTTAGAAATCCCCAATTCCGATTTAGACAAATATGAAAAAATATTTAGGTAAATCATAATAAACGACGAGGACAGAGAGGCAATATTGAAATTCACAAGCTTTCGTAGGGTTTTCGCTACCAGAACAAGACACACCTTGAAAGGATCCCGACAAAGCGTAAAAGATAATTAGATAAAACTTTATGAACACAGCCGAAATTTTCAATTATAAAAGTTTTCTACAATTGGGTATCCTTTATTTCCATGCCTTTGGTGTTGGTATCGGTTTAATTTTAGGATTTTCGAAACTTTTTTCGGATGATAATTTTAACAAATCTTACGGTACGATTTTATATTCAACGGTAATCTTTCTGATTTTAAATAACGGTATCCTTATCGATCAAGGAACTTTACGAAACGAAAGTAGAATTTTATTCGGTTTTTATTACGGTCTAGTTTTATATTCCAGTTTGGCTGTTTTAGTCTGTTTTAAGTATGTATTAAAAGCTTTAGATAATCCTTGGATTTATTGCAAAAGACTTTTAGGGACGATTCCTATTACGATTTTACTTTCTTTTTTAATTCCTAATTTTTTCTTTATATCATTTGTAGATATTCTAGGATTTATAATTTCAATTTTTACTTTTATCCGGTCTTTGAGTAGGGTTTTAAATACTAACAAATCTATTTTACATTATAATCTTCCGTTTCTATCTTTCCTGATCTCTATTTGTTTTGTTTTTGATTTCTTTGGTTCTGTTTTCTTTAAGAAAGAATGTTTATTCTTTGCGGAATTCATTCCGGGATCAGTCATTTGTTACGCGTTTATTTTAGAACGTTTTTTTCCTTCCTTATTTGGCAAGGTTAAAGTCTCAGGCGCGAATATAGACAAAGAAATTGAATCCGAAACAATTTCAATTCCAGAAGTCAAAGAAACAAAAAAATATAAATATCCGCCTAGAGATTTGTTAGAGGGTACTGATTTAGAAAAAGTTGAAATCAAACTGAATCAATTTATAACTTCCAAAGGTTTTAAAGACGAGGAACTTAGGCTCCCGGATTTTGCCGCCGACTTAGGTCTTTCCACTCATCAAGCTTCTTACTATTTAAATCAATATTTGAATCAGAGTTATAACGACTTTCTGAATTTTCACAGAATGAACGAGGTTATAAAGATGCTTCACACAAAATCAAACTTCAACCTACTGGGGATCGCTCTTGAATGTGGATTCAATTCCGCTTCCTCCTTTCACAGGGCTTGTATTAAATTTACAGGTAAATCACCGCGTAATCTTAGAAAGGATATTCTATATTCAGGATCTAAAAAGTGACCGTTCTCCTCGATGAAGAACCGCTCTCATATTAAATGTCAGGGGCAGGAAAAGCCTTCCCCGCGCTTCATTCCGAGCTTGCTGCTTTTCTAATTTAGTAATGTCTAATTGCCTATCCAAGCTCGAAATTCCGTTTTCCCTTCGACGGGATATTCTTTCGGAAAAAAGTCCGGGGCCAGCTCTACCTTTGGTGTGCTTTCTCTTGGATAGATACCAAACATCCTACATCAATTCCTTCGCCTCCGACTTCCAACAAAGCGTCAAGCTGCTTCTTAATCGCTTTCTGGATTTCCTCATTTTCTTTAGATCGTATCATCTATTGTCTTCTTTTGTATATTGTATCCAGGATTCTCACTGCTATTTACACTGTATTGAAAAATGTCATTGAACAAATTGAGCTACTTTTTCACTGTCCGGTTTTCTAGGAAACCGTTTTCTGCCTTTGGTGTGGATTCTGCATTTTAGTTTTTGGTCGGCTCAGGAACAGCAATTCCTTCCTCTATCATCCGTTTCTCAACTTCCTTAATTAATTTCTTAGTCGCCTCATAAGATTTTCTATATTCAGGATCTAAAAAGTGACCCTCTGCCCATTCTCCACGCTGAAAGACTTTGCCATTCTTGTACAAAGTTCCTTTACCATGATAATGAGTGTTTTTAAATTCACCTTTGTAAACTAGATGGCCGTCGGAATCCGTCTCAACTCCGAAACCATTTAAATATCTATTGGTCCAATTTCCCGTGAAAATTTTATCATGGTGTACAAATACACGAGTTCCAAAACCATTCTTACAATTGCCTTTCAAACAAAGTTTATCATCTTCCCAAACTCCTGAGTATTGTTTACCGGAAGCAGTAGTCTTTGTTCCCTGACCGTTTGCAATTCCTTGAATCCAGTATCCTTCAAATATAAGCTTTTTTCTATCTTCCAATGGTTTCATATTCCAACAAGAATACACTCCATATCCGTCAAAGTAGCCGTTTACAAAATCTCCTTCATATGTACAGCCGGAATAATATTCAGCTTTTCCTTTCCCATTCAATCTGTAATTCTTAAACTCACCAGAATATCGAGTATTATTGAATTCCTTAACCCCAATCCCACTCCTACAATTGCCTTGGATACAATGAAAACCAAAGTATCTTACATAGAACAATCGTCCCGCTCCTATGAGGATGAAAGAAAGTACAACAACTCCAAGAATCCGAACAAAATATTTCCAAATACGTTTCATTGGATTACAACTCGAACCAATTATTCTTTTTTGGTTTCTCAAATCCAGGAGCTACGCCGGATGGCTTTACATCATCTGCCAAAGGAAAAACAACTTTATCCAGAAAGTGAATTATATCCTGCGCACTGCCTCCATAATTGGTTATTGATAGATATACAACAGACGCTGTTACCGACTTCTGGTAGGCTACAGGATCGTTGATACTACTGTGATCCATTTCCGCATGTTTGTCTCCCTGACCTTCATACGTTTGGAACATCACAACTTCACCTTTCTCATTTCTCAATACATGCCCTTGCGCAAACGAATCTTGAATGATATGAAGTGCAGAACCGGTCAGTTCGGCTCTTACTTCTTTAGGAAGTAGAAAGTTCCCATTCCCATCCTTAGCTGTGCTCAGTGTAAATAGATCCACAATGGTTTTCATAATCTCTTTTTTGGTCGTAGTTGCGGCGATTTCTCCCCTATCCGCCATCGAGTGCAATTCCTGCATGTCACCGAAATGAGATCTAAAAGTTAAAGAATCATCTGACATTCCAGCGCTATGTTTCGCAAATACTTCAAGGAATTTGGATAAACCTTCCGGCAAATCATTCGACCTAATCCCTCGTATCATATCCATCGAGGCTTCAACTCCCGCAATCTTCGCCGCTTCTAACGTAATATTTTCATGGTTTGGATCGTTAGGTGCGATCGTATGAACATTCATTAAATTGTCTGACGCCGTTCTTTGACGTATTTCATAGGTACCGTCGGGCTTAAGTTCCGCTACAAAATCAGGATCACTCGTCGGCAAGATATGCTTGCCTTGCTCTATCATATGTTTTGCATATTTTTCTTTCATACCTTGCGTCATAAACGGACTTTCTGAAGGATCATCGTTTGATCCACCGCCAAACAACGCTTTCTTGATCGCATTCCAGCCGTTAGAAAGGTTCTCACCGTTAATACCGCCAACGGCCCCCATCGCACTTTCCCAAGCGCTCTTACCGACTGCACCGATACCGCTCACAACTGCACCCATCCCGTTCCAGATATCATCGAGTAAATTCCGATTCGCAGAAGCGTGATTCGGGTTGGTAGCCTGCTCAAAGATATTCCCGAGAAGATTTTTGTTAACTCCGTATTGAACGTCGCTACTCAAACCGCCGTATTCTGAAACTGTCCAAGAAGGCGTTACGCTCACAGGACCAAAACCAGAAGTTAAACCGATCGTTGCACCGTAACCCGCTTTCGTATCATAGCTAAGGCCCAAGCTGCCAGACAATCCTTGCTTCTCGTTGTATTGACCTCTAATGTTCGCGCTCACTCCGGAAGATTGGTTGTCTCGGCCTATATTGTTTCGGTTGTAACCGACTTCAGCCCAGTTCGAATAGCCGTCTTTCGTTTGTCCACCAAGACCTACTTTCAAACCTACGCTTGCTCCCCAAGCTCCGCTCTTAGAGTTGTAGTTCAAGCCGATGCTTCCGCCTAACTCCGTTTTGTTGTCTGTCCCGATGCTAACTCCTGCTCCAAATCCGTTCGCATAACTGTAACTTAAGTTCACACTTACCATTCCTTCTGTCGCAGCGTCTAACGCCGAGTTGGCGACTCCCGACACCGCTCCCGCAAGCATTCCGGCCGCTCCGCCTTCATACGCTCCTCTAAACGTCTTCCAACCTGCAGTTCCCAAGGCCGATACCGCCAAAAGTCCGACTCCAACAGGTGCAAACGGTGTAAACGAAAGGATCGCACCAAAAATTCCCGCTACGGCGAGAGTTGTTGTCACTACTTTGTCGAGGGCGGCATCGTTCGCATACATCTCCGCTCCCGTGCGCATTCCAAGTTCATTCAAATGTTTTTGGGCTCTGTTTGTGTCTCTAAACTTGGCAAGTTCGTAGTTCCCTTCTGCAAACTTTCCGTTCATCGTTTCGTTACCCATACCAAGGGTAAATACTGTCACAAACGGTTCCGCAAACGTCTCTGATGCAAACATTACAAAGTCTACTGCTCCCGAGGTTGCATACAACGCTCCTTGTAAAGCTCTCTCTCCTTGTTTACCCGCTTCTTTTAAATCCTTCTTCGCTCCGTTAAAGTCTGTAGTCGCTTTCAAGCTGGCTTTCGCTGCGGATAGCACCGCACTTCCCGCTCCTTTCACCGCTTCCCCAAGGCCTTCTCCAATCGCTCCCAGTTGGTTGTAAAATCTTCCCATGCCGCCTTGTTTTCTGTGCCGGGCCGCGTCCATCTTACCCTTTCTCTTGTCCATTTCCTTCTTTGTTTTCAGGATGATGTAAGACTGGGCAAACTGAGCCTCTCCAAACGTTCCGTCCGCTACTTCTCCGACAAGAAAACCGGAACTCATTGCTGATTTTGCGCATTGTTCCGCGCTCTTTCCCAAACAAGATACCGTTTCTCCGTTCCTCACTCCTTCCAAATAGTCGTTGAAAGATGCTTGCACTTCGGTCGGATCGAAAAGGCCTCTCTCCGCTTCGTAGTTGTGTTGCACTTTCGGATTAAACACTTTCTCAAAGTCAGCGCCCATCTTGTTCTTCGCAAGTCGCACCATCACTGTTAGGTCGCTAGCACTCGGTACTTTCTCCCGGTCAATGAGCAGTTCAGGTTTGCCTAAATCCCAGCTCTGGCCGTTCGAGTCTTTCACTTCAGGAAACACTGTCGGCGGATTGTAATTGTAATACTGGTACGTTCCCAGTGTTTGGACTTCGTCTCCTCCGCTTGCAGTTTTGATCATCCGAACATACGCTGCTCCCAATCTCGCAAATCCGCCATACGCCATCGTCTGGTTCAATTGTTCCTCTACCGCTCCGTTCTGTTGTTGGATCGTTTTGGCAAACGCTTCCGGTAAACTCCTTAATGACTCTAACGTCTGTAAGATGATCAGGTTTTGGGAGAGTTTGTTGGTTGTGTCCAACATTCCTTTGAATTGTTCTTTCAGTCCGCTATCGTTGAAGTTGTATTTCTTCACTTCATTTAAAAAGAAATTGGTATCAATCGAAGATGCTCTGTCTATCAAACTTGCGGAGATACTTCCAGGTTTTTTACTCAGGATGTTCGAGAGGATGTCGTTTACATTTACGTTCATACTCACTCCCGCCGGTAGATTCTCTTGCATCGATGTTACCATTCCAGCTATCGAGTCGTACATCTCTTTCATCGTCAATTCGTCCGCTTGTTCGTTGCTCTTTTGTAAAAAGCTCGTTGTCCAAGCTTCTTTCTTTTCTAATGTGCTTTCGATTCGATCCAGGTAGATTTTTTGGTTCGCCTCGTGTTCCGCTTTAAAGTCGGCTCTCCAGTCCTTCCATTTCCCTTGGAACTCTTGTACCATGTTTTCCCAGCGTTTGGTTCCCGTTTGTTTCAAGTAGCTCACGTTCTGGATCCAATCGCTTTTTAAATCGTAGAATTCTTGTTCTTTTAAATTCCACTGCTGTTTTTGTTCTGCTCCTCTTTGTTGCAGTTCCGCATTGAAGATTTGGGAGACTACTCCGTTTTCTCCCATGTAATCATTGAGGACTGTTCTGTAGATGTTTGTTTCTACGTTGTATGCGATCGTTTCTCCGTTTGTCGTTCGTGTGATTTTTTTGAGTAAGTCCGAGGCAAACTTCTCTCTTTCTTGCAGGACCACTTTCGCGTCCACTTTCACTGCAATCTTCTCTTCGTTTCCGGTTCCGATTTGTTTGGTATAGTTTTCGGCTTTTGAGTAGTATGCGTCTCTTGCTACTTGGTATTGTGCTTCCGCGAGCACTCCCATCGCGTCTAAAAATTCATCCGCTCCCACCATCAGTGCCGTTTGTCTTCCGTATTGGTCTGTCTTTTCCGCGGTGGCTGTGGTTCCTCCGGCCGTATATTCTCCGTTTCTTACGTAGTTTCCGTATTGGTCGTGGATTGCTTTTTGTTGCGCTAATCTTAGCCCGTCGCTTCCTACTAAATCGTTAAACGACAACGGATTGGTTGCTGTGGGGCTCGTTTTCCACACGATGTCTTTGAGGCTGTTGCTTCCCGGATTTGTTTTTTGGATCATCGCCAAGTCTTGTGCATTCAGTCCAAACTCCGGTCTTCCCAGTACGCCTAAGAGTTGGTTCGTATCGTCTACGTCTGTCAGTTCTTGCAGTTGGCTGTAAAGGCCTTTGAGTGTCGATCCTTGCGCTCCGATGGCGCTTACCGCGTCGTTCACTTGATTCCGATTCGTATTGTATGTATTGATTTCGTTGACATACGCCATCGTCAGCATACAAAATCCCATACATACCAAATCCAATTGGTTGAGGAAAAATACCTGAACCATTGTCTGATTGACTAGCGCCTGTCCGTAGGCTTGATCATACGTAGCTGCGCTGCTTCCCGATCCGTATCGGTATCCTCTTGTTTCCGGTGCCGGAAACAAAATCGAATTCATATGAGCGTTCGCTCTTTGCGGTAACGACTGGTAGCTGTCGTTTCCTAGGGTGCCTCCCCATTTTCCTAAAAAGGAATTTAGGTTGTACGGCTGCATGTCGGGAGTGATTCCTTGGCCGTAATCCCATTGATACGCCGTCATTACGTCCATCGTGCCGATTCTGCCGCTGATTATTCCTTCCGCGATTCTGTCTCTGTCCCTTGTCCACTGTTCGGTTTTTAAATATCTGCTCCCCCCGAAGTCTAATGATCCTTCGAGAGAATCCATCATTCCGACCGACTGTTTGTTGTTCGGCGGTGCAATTCCGTACAATCGGTCCAGTTGTCCCTCTAAGTTGGTTCGTTGTACACCGATTTGTCTTTTTAAATCCGCTACCTTTTGTCTGAGTAGGGTTTCCGCCGTGTTGTATTTGACCGCAAGCAGCGCCCATTTCTCCGCTTCCGCCCTTTCATTCTGGACGTAAGTAGTCAAATCGCCCACTCCGATTTGAGAGGCCATTTTTTTCTGGAGCAGTTCCACTTCCTTGGCTTTCGCGTCGTATGCTTCTTTGGCCGCTTTGTATCTCGCTTCCGCCATCTTCTTGGGCGTGTCTATATATCCCGCGGGAAGATTGTTCTCCGCGTTCGGCGCGTTATTGTTTTCCGCCTGATATACGTTATGTTTAGAATATTCTAAAAGTGTTGCATAGTCGTAAAGGGCCGCCTTTTCGTTAAACGTATCCTGAGCGTCAAGCATCGTGTTGTATGCGTTGCTTACCTGGGTTTCTTTGGCCAGGTATTCGTTTTGTTTTTGTGTCACCAAGGCTTGCGCGTCTTCGAATTGTTTTTTAAGTCCCGTCGCCCCTTCTATCTTCGCATTGGCCGCGTTAAACGCCGTCGTCGCCGCATTGAGTTCCGCCGTCGGATTGACTCCGCTCGCAAGTTGCGCTTTTAAAAGCACATAACTCTGTCCCGCCGTCTCGATCGTATTTTTGAGAGTGGCGATCAGTCCGCTTTGGCTTGTAATGGTTCCGGCATATTGGTCGTAGTCCACCGATCCGGCGCTGACCACGTTCAAGGCCTGGTCCAGTCTTCCTTTCAGATTCGTAAAGTCTCCGTCAAAGGAATAATTCCCGTTCGCGTCTTTTGACAAAACGTCGTCGCTTAGGGTATATGCGGAACTCATCACCTTCGCCGCAGTTCTAAGTCCCGGATTTAAGTCGGCTTTGGTTTGGATCGCATCCCCCGGAAGTGCGTCCGCAAGCGGCGTCTGGTCAAACACCGCGCTTTTGTGGTTTTCCAGTAAGTTGAACAGACCGCCTAACTTCTGTTCCGCGTTGATCTCAAGTTCCCTCAATCTTCCCTGAATCGCCAAGGCCTCGTTTGTGGTTACGTCCGAGGCTACGTTGTCCGTCGGTACTCCCAAATACGAAAGATAACTGTCAAAGTGGATCAGTCCGTTTCTGTAGTCGTTGACGTATTTCTCTTTTTGTATATTCCGATTTGCTTTTGCAAGCTCCGTTTTCAGTCGTTTGGTTTCCGTTTGCAGAGAATCCACTAAGTCCTCGTATTCGTTTGCGTATCCGAAGTTTTGTAAAACGACCTGTCTTTGAACGAGACTCGACGGATCGTACTGCCAAAGTCCCCACGCGTCCGTCACTCCGCTGCTGAGCAGTTTAAACCGGTCCTTCTCTTCGGTGGTCAGGACCGTTTTGCCTTGATTCGTAAAAAACGCATCCATCTCCGAAAAATATCCCTTTCCGCCTTCTCCGTAAAACGCTGCCAGTTCCGGATTTTTTTGCAGATCCTCCGCGCTCAAATCCTCCGTATCCTCACCGTAATAATGCGACAAGAGAAAATCCATCCGGGCCGTTTCCGTCACTGCAGTCTGCGTACTCGGATCAAATTTCGCTTCCACCAACCAATCGGTAAGCGCTTGCAGATCGTCGTAACTCAGTTCTTCTTTTTTCTGGTCTGCGGGTAGGTTCGGGTCCGCGTTTTGGGAAATTCTGAGTTCCTTTTCCGCGTAATACGCGGCCTTAGCTTCAAAGTTTTTTAGTATTTGAGAATCCAAATAGCTGGAAGGATTTTTACTGCCGTAGTTCGTCAAATACTCGTTTGTCAATGCCTCGATCTGTGCCTGTCTTTGTGGATCGAGCACGAGAGTTCCGTTTGCGTCCTTTTTGTGCACGGGGCCTAGTTTCAGTAAAAGATCGCTCATCGCCGCCCTTCTGGAATCGGCGCTCGACGGGTCGTATTTTTTTACCATCTTTTTAACCGGCTGGCCGTTTTCCGTTACCGTTATCTCTTCTTTCGTGTTGGAAAGATAATATTCAAATGTACTAATAATGGTAAAGTCCTTCAACTCGGGAGGCAGTTCCCGGTCCGGATATACGTTTCCTTGTGCGATTCCGTTTTTGATCAAAGAATACTGATTCACAAGGGAAAAGGTTTTCATCTCCTCTTTCAGTTCCGGATCATAGTCTTTCAAATAGGTTTCCAAATCGGAAACAAGACCCTGTCTTTGTATCGAAGCCATGTCGTCAAAGGGTTTCAGAAATTCCCCCACTTCCAAAATTTCGGAGTCGGTCATCGCCTTTCCCAAAAACTTGGAGTCTATCTCCACCACTCCTTGATTGGCCCCGAGGACGCTGAACTTTCCTTCTTTGAGTTCGGTTAAAAATTCGGATAAAATCGGATTTCCCACTCTCTGAGTCAAATACGCGTTCGCTAAATTCCGTTTGAACACCTCCCAACTGTTTTCTCTCAGTTGGTCGATTTTTTCCTGAGTCTGCGGCGTAAAGAATGCCTCTGCGGCGGACAATTTGTCCCTGTAAACTTCAAAGGCTCCCTGCCAGTACGCGTTCCCCAAAACGGATTTAAACTGAGTTTCAAACTTTGCCTGGTCCATCGGCTTGTTCTTTAAAATATCATACTTTTCTAATAAGCTCTGAACCATACCCAAATTGGAATATACGGCGCCCGAACTTAAGAAATTACCGAGTTGATCCGCCAACTGGGAAATTTCAGTCAAGGTTTTTTGCGCTTCCTGGGCCGCGGTCAAATTGGCCTTTGCCACGTTTTTGTCCGTACTCGGATACGATTGCAAATACTGGATATTTTCAATTTCGTCCGTAAACGCGCCCGCCGCTTCCACCATCGCCTTTAAAGCCGGATTGAATTCCACTCCGTCCAAACTTTTTTGGAGTAGAAAGGTCCTCAAATTCGCGACGACCTGGATCAGATCACTCTGACCGATCTGGTTCGGACCGGACCCCGCGGTATAATAAACGATCCGATCGTTTAAGGAATCCAGTCTGTCCGCAAGTCCGTTCAAAGGAACGTTCTTGTTTTGAACGGAACTCGCCCACGCGTTTGCGTTTTGTGCGAACGTCTGAGCGGATACTTGCAATTGATTGTTCGCGCTTCCTAAGTTCCCCAAAAAGAACGAAACCCCGTTGGTTCCGTAATCGGAAAACGGTCCTATTTCCTTGTATTTTGAATATTCCAATAATGTAATTTGCTGGACGATATTTCTCTGGGAAGAGGACACGGTGTAATAATTCCCCGGATTCGCATTCGTAATATCGTATCGTAACGCGCTGGTAAGAGAAAGTTCCAAAGGCTCCGGAGGAACTACGGGAGGAAAAGTGAACTGCACCGCCTTTTGCGGCACTAGGATTTTGTTGATAGGCAAACCTAAAATCTGTTTGGCCGTTCGGGTCAAAAATTCCTGTTCCGATTTTAAATCCTGAAACTTCAGAGAAACCCCGTTAAAGTAGGCAATCGTATCCGAATGAGTGCCCGTTAAAGCCAGTCCGTCCGTTCTGACTTTTTCGACCAAGGTCAGATATTTGCCTCCTTCCGCCTCCGCAAAATCGGTCGGGTGTAGGGCCCGAAAGGCCAAAAGCGCGTTTACGCTCGTTTTGTAAACGTTCAGTTTGGCTTGCGCGTCCGATTTGACCCCGTTCCATTCGGTAAGCGCGGTCTTCAAAGAGTCCCGCATCGTTTTTAAATTGTCTGTATTTAAATTCTCAAACGGTTTCGTATATCCTAATATTTTTAAGTTACTTGCATTGTAACCGGATTCCCCCGGAACCTTTCCGTTTGCGTCTCTGTATGTGGGAGTCCAGGCGATCGATATTTTTAAGTGAGCGGAATCGTATCCGGTCTCCCAAGGAAGTTTCCCGTTCACGTCCTTGTATGTGGGGGTCCAATTGGCGGAACCTACGGCGTCTCCGTCCTGATCCGGGGCTTGTTCGTACGGAGAATTACCGTCCGCGTCGTTGACCCGATCGTAAATCGGAAGATTCGAATCCTCCAAACCTTTCAAAGCCTCCACGGATTGAAACACACCGTCCGCATACGATTGCATTTGGGCAAAAGCGGGAGTGTTGAAAAAATTCAAAAGAGAATCGAACTGTGTCGTAAGATTCGTCATCGGAGTTTGGATGCTTCCGTCCAAAGTTTGAAACAATGCCTTCGCGTCGTCTATCTCCTTCTGCCAAGCGACTAAGTCCTGTTTGACGCCCGTTCCAGTCAGTAACCCGAACACAGAAGTCAAGTTCCCGGACTGAATCAGTTGAGACAACTGAGCCTGCGGATCGGACATCCCCGCGATCAAAGCCGCCAGTTCCGCTTTTTTCTGATTGATTTTAGCCGTATCCAACTGATCGACACCCGCTTGACTGCGGATCGAATCCTTGTAAAAATCAACCGAGGAATAACTACCGATCCCCGCGGCCTCTGTCAATTCCTGGAAAAGACCGTTCGCTTCCGATTCCTGCTCCGAAAAGTAGTCGTCTCTCAGTCCGCTTAAAATCGCGCCCGATTTCACGGCTTCCGAAAAACTCTTCATTCCTCCCGCTAAATTTAACCAAGCGGAAGTCCCTTGCATCACAGCGTTTCCGAAAAGAAAAGTACTACCGAAACTGAAATATTCGCTCACCTTTCTGCGATCGTTTTCGTCATCGGACATCCTAAGAGAAATCCTGTCGGCTTCGCTCAAATAGCCGTGATCGTCTTCGTAAAAAGAAAGCGTCGCCGCGGACCGATCCTTCATCCGATTCAAGTCTATTTGAAATTTTGAATATTCGGAATTGCTTGCAAAGATCCCGGTCAAGGATTGACCCGCGTTCTTAATATAGTCCAGGGCGATTTTTCTCGCACGGATCTCGAGTATTTGATCCGACGATCCCGTAAAAGTGGAATAGAGAGAATTGATTTCGTTGGTGAGTCCTAAATAGATCGGATCGAATTTTCTCGTCGAAGAATCCGAACCTAAATTCCCCAGCTTCGACAAAAGAATTTCAGCAACTCTCGCGTCTAGTTTCGCGGCTTCCGTTTTGGCGGTTTCTTCCACACCGCTGACTGTGTCTTGGAGTTCCTCGACCCCGGCGTCTTCGTCCAGTAAAAACCCGAGTTGCGCTTTTTGAGCGGTAACCGAAGCTCTTTGACCTTCCAAGGCCTGAATCAAAATACCGCTCATGCCCGAAAAAATCGCGCTTCTTTCGTCGATCGTATTTCTGTAATACGAATAACGGGTGGAATAGTTTGAAAAAGAATTGGCCACCGATGTAAACTTGGAATCTGTCCCGGTCAAAAGGGCGGTTACGTCGTCCGGTAGATCGTTTCCGGAAGCATCTTTTTTACTAAAAGTGGATTTGAAAGAATCGATTTGCGCTTTGAGTGTTTTTCTCGTAGCCAAATCCAAAGTGGACATGTCCACCATCGTTCTCGCTTTTTGAAGTCGATCCAAGGCTTCCAGTCTTAAGTGACTTGTGCGAGTGGAAAGGTCGTCCCAGTATTCTTCCAGGGAAGAAGTTTTTTCCTGGTATGTACCGAAAGCGGCCGTAACTTTTTGGACTTCCAATTGGTATTCCAGGCTGTCCTCGCTTCCTACGTGGGAGGTCGCATACGCTTTGTAAGCTGCAAGAGCGCTCGAAAAATCCGTCTTGGCCGTTTGAAACGCGGTTACGTTTTCGTTCCACTTGGACAAAGAATTCGAAAGAGCGGAGTTCCAAACGTTAAAGTCTTCAATCTTTAAATAACCGGAATTTAAATTGTAGTTTGTCGTAAACGAATTTAAGAAAGAGGAAATGTTACCCATACGGGTCGTAAACTCGCTTAAGTTGCCCTTATCCGTATTATCAAACTGAGAGAGCAGCTCGTCGGAACGAGTGAGGATCGGATCCAAACTCGAGGAGAATTTTTCCACCGCAAAGGGAAGTTTTTGTTTTTCCACGTTACCGTTTTCGTTGTCTATTACGGTTTTGGAAAGTGCCTCCACAAGTCCTTGCAACTGGGACTTGACTTGGGCCGCGCCCTGGTTTCCAAAAACGGAAACCAAAACCAAATTAGCCGGATTCAAAAGCAAATTCACTTTTTGAACGAGGGTCTGATTGGGACTGGAAACCGCGTCTTCCAAAAGTTTGAGTTTTTCCTTACTCGATTCGAAAGATTGAATCCGATTCCAAAGATCGCCGAAAAAATCCTCGGTGCGTTTTGCGTTTGCTTGATCGTAGTTTTTGGAAAAATACACCTTTTCGTTGTCTTTGAGCTTTTCTCTCGCTTCCGCAATCTGAAGATCCGCCTGGTAGATTTCGTATTTGATACCACCGTTAGGCGCATTCGGATCGTATGTACCCATATTCACGGAACCAATGTCCCCCAAGAACTCGGGAGAAGAGTTCATTACTAAAATCTGAAGTTGTTTTGCCTGGTCGAAACGTTTCCGAGCCAGTTCCAACTCCGCCTGAGCCGTAGTCAGAGCGATACTTTTTTCCTCCGCTAATTTTTTAGCGGCTTCCAGTTCCGACAAAGAGGTGTTAGCCGGTGGAGTGGAACTTCCGGAACCGCTGCTCGAATTCGGATCCGTTCCTTGGGTGCCTCCCCCGACGGGACTTGTACCGTTTAATTGTTGAAGAAGAGCCAAATAAGCGGATTGTTGCGTTTCGTAAGCGGTTTTAGCGGCTTCCAGTTCCGTTTGAAGAGCGGGCATGTTAGTCACATTTACGTTTGCTTCCGCGTAGTCCCAGACCGCCTGCGCTCTGTTTTTTTTCTTTTCGAGTTCGTCAAGTTCCGCTTTTGCGAGGCGGTATTCAAATTCGGCCGAACTGTAGAGATACGGATCCGAAGAATTTCCGTTGTCGTCCAAAACCCCGGAACCTCCGTTGTTTCCGAGAATATCCTCGTCGTGAATTTTGTTCTGAACGGCGGCCACATATTGACGGAACTGAGTCCTGAGAGCGGTCCATTTGTTGATTTCTTGCTGATACGTATTAATGAGGCCCGAATTCGGAGAGGACTTTCTATTCTCTTTGTCGATCTGATCTTGGTACCAGGCGATATTCGAAACAATCGAACCGATCGTATCCGCGCTGGAAAGAATCGTTCCTTGCAAGCCGTTTAAGTGCGCGACGTATTGTTCCTGGCTGATCGAAAGATATTGATTCAACTCCTGTAAAGCTTTTTGTTTGTTCTCTTTAAGCCTAACCTCGGACTCGTCCCATTTTTTTAAACCTTCTTCGATCTGTTTGTTAATTTCCTCGTTCCACTTCGCTTTCGCATCCAAAAGAACATAGTACGCCTTAGACCATTTGTCTTCGTTGCGAACCCGTTTGTCCTCCGCGACTCTGTCGTATTCCAGTTTTTTCACGACCAATCTTTCGATCGCCTGGTCCCAAAGAGCCTGGCCGTCCTGCAAAGCCTGTAGAATTTTTTCCTGAGCGTTCGAACCCGAAACGTCGTCGTAACTCGTGGGAATGGTTCCGAGATCGTCCAAAGAATTCAAAAGCTGCCCCGTCGCGGGATCCAGTTGTTGTTTCGTTCTTTCTATCAGTAATTCGGTAAGTTGGGTCGGATCTTCTTCCTGAGCGATCGCAATGTCCATGTCTCGGTTGAGAGATTGAATCAATCCTTGTCTTGCGGGAAGTTTCATTCCGTTTTCTTCCAGGCGAAAGTAGTTTTTGTAATAGGATTCGATTTCGCCTAACTTCTTCTCGAATTCCACTTTTTCCACTCCGGTAAGCGCGGTCGCAGTAGAGGAAATCAAAATGCCGTTTTTAATCGAAGTGATGTTGTTTTCCCAAAGAGCGCGAACTCCCGCAATCCCCGCATTGATTGCATTGTCCCAGGCGGCTAAACGAGCGGTCCCGTCTCCCGTAGCTGCGTTTTTAGCGGCGTCCGCGGCCTTCACTAAATTCTCAAGCGCGTCTCTAATTTCTTTCTTTTTATCAACCGTAAAATACGATTCGAAATTCTGTTTGTTGAAGTTCGCTTTCCAAGATCCTCTCTTTTCTAAAATCTCCTCCGAAAGATCCGATTCCCATTCGACCGCGATCGTTTGTTTTTGATTTTCCAGTTGGATCCTACGTTCTTCTTTCGCGGAAGAAGTCCCGGAAAAACTTTTCAGTTCCTTTTCGATCTCAAGACTCGCATTCGCCTCCCACTGAGCCTTCAAGATTCGTTTCCCGCTTTCTACAATCGATTGCCACTCCAAAGCGTCCGAAGTTTTTTCCGCCGCGTTGTAATACGATTCCAGCCTTCCCTTCGCCTTATTTTTGTTTTCAAAATTTTGATCGAAAGGATCCGCAAAAAGACTTCCCGATTCAAAAACGGGCAAAAACACAAACTCGAACAAAAATACAAAAATCATAGGAAGGGCGACAGTCTTTGTCCATCTTCTCGATGTTAAACGAAGACCTTCCTTTGACACGTCGGACGCCACCCGAATTCCGCCCCGCAGTAATTCCAATCCGTCCAAAAGAGTCATCGTCCCCCATACCGAAGGTCTTTGTTCCGTCCTTGAACCGCCACGCAAATCCATTCTAACAAACCGCTCTACTTCCGTGGTTTGTCGTTTGAGTTTTCGAACGGACGGCTCGGGCCGTAAAAACAAAGTGTGGGAACTTCCTCCGTTCCACTTTCTAAATGTCTGAGAAAAAAAATTCGAATCGGACTTCGGAGTTTCTTCCTTTTGAAGAAACTCCTCACAAACGTTGAGATCGATTTCTAAAAAAGAGTTCTTTGGGAAGAATAATTTCTTTCGAAAAGAGTTGAAGAGAGAGACTGACTTTGCGGATTGAGAAGAGCGGGATGGGTCGGTGTTTAACATGATTCGTTTTGTCCTTCGGGTGAATTCGGGGGAAAAGAAAAGAGTAATGCGAAATAACGGTGAAACTTAAAAGATACCAAAGGTCGTTCCAATCGTTTCAGATTCATTAAAGCGAAATCAAAATCAATTCGGTTCATTCGAAACGGGGAAGTAAGAGATTGGTCCGGCTTGAGTTTGCGATTCTCCCGGCCGCAAAGCGTTACGCTCAAATCGTACAAATTGGAACCGAACCAGCCCTTTTCCATTTTACGAATGTTCGAAAGAGCAATAGACGGTGTCAAAAGTTGATTCAATTGGTGCGCGGCGTTCAAAGTCACATTGAGAAAAAAGTCAAACTGGAGTGTTAGAAATTTATCTTCCGACAAATATACAAAAACGGGGTCCAGAGGATCCAAGTCCGAAATCTCTGCAAAAAATTTCTCTTTCTTTTCCGAAGTTTTTCTAAGTGAAAATTTCAGTTTTGGCGATGTCTCTGAATCCAAAACGCTCGGATTCGAAAGTTCTCTATTCAAATCTTCTAATTGTTTTGCGGGAACTCCCCGATTCAAAACAAAACCGGATCCGTTGCTCCGACTCAGTCCTTGCGAATTTCGAACGGGAACTTCGTCTAAGAAAATCGAGGAAACGTTTTTTTCAAACTCGAAAGTGGCGCCAATAACTCGAAACTCCGCCGAAAACGAACGCGATACGAAAGCTTCTTTTGGTTTGGAATCAAAAAAGAAAACAAAAAGAATCGCCGATACAAGGGCTAAACTCAAAACAAATATCTGAAATTCTTTAATAGGTAACCGCACCGCTTTGTCCCGCGGTGATATATGAAGAAATATACTTTACAAATCAAGAAAATTTTGTTCCCCGGACAACTTTTTCTAGGGCGCTACACACCACACTGAATTCTAAAACCCTATGAACTTACTCGAATGTCGCCTAACAGCGGCTTCCCGCTTTTCATTTCCGGACCTTCGTATCCGGGATTAGCAAGTTGAGATTTTATTGATTTCTTCCTGAAAAAATCGTTGACAATACTAATCAATATGATAAGTATTAATAAGTGATCAGGTCTTTTAAGGATAAAGAGACTCAGGAAATTTGGGAAGGTCATTTTTCAAAAAAATATTCACCCGATATTCAGAAGAAAGCGCAAATGAAGCTTGGTATGATCAATAACATTGTAGATGTAACGGAACTCCGAGTTCCGCCCGGAAATCGACTTCATAAGCTATCTGGGGACAGAGAGGGTCAATATTCTATTTCGATTAATTCACAATGGCGAATTTGCTTTAATTTTGTAAGCAATCATGCTTTCAACGTTGAAATAACTGATTATCATTAGGAGAAGGAAATGGTAAGTAAAAAGCTATTAAATGTTCATCCTGGTGAGATTCTACAGGAAGAATTCTTAGAGCCAATGGGGATTTCTGGCTATAGATTATCCAAAGAAACAGGCATTCCTGAGTCGAAAATTTCAGATATTATTCATGGAAAAAGAAACATTACCGCTAGTATCTCAATAAAACTTGGGAAATTTTTTGAATTAAATCCGCACTTTTGGATTGGTCTTCAGAATGATTATGATATTCGGGAAGAACAGCATAAATTGGCAAAAGTTCTTAAAAGTATGAAATCATATAAGGATTTTTATAAAGATCAAAACAGTAAAAAAGTGACGCCATCTCTGGCTTAATCTCGTCGTTGCGGCGTCAGCTTATAGGTGCCTAATGCGACTTCTTGAGGCGCTTCGCTTGCAAAGCAAGTTCGCACCAAGTCCTTCTGATTCGCAAGTTGTCGATAATATTCATCTCTACATAATAGAGTGAGAGGCATTCGCTGAGTTTAGGCAGCAACACTTTAGTTAAAGCGCGGTCGCGAGCTGTGACGACGACTCACTCATAGGGAGTCGTTGCACTTTAGTTTCTTATTCGCCCAAACTTTCTTACGTCGAACTCAAGAACCTTAGTCGATTGTGATACTAAAAATAATATACTTCACAAATCAAGAAAATTTGTCCCCGGACAACTTTTTCTAGGACCCTACACTGAATTCTGACTCCTGACCCCTAGTAAGTATTTTCCGAACGAATTTCGAAAAATGTTCGAAAAAATTTTCACCCAAACACATCTTGATTGAAGAATGAACCGCTTTTTAAAAACTTTTTATCCGTTAATCTATCTATCGATTTTAGGATGCGGAAAAACGAATCATGAGGATCAAAGAGAAAAAGATTTTAAATCGAGACTGCTTTCCGTCGTTACCGCCGCAGAGAACGGACAAAACCAAAATCCAAACAACGATTCCTATTATGTCGGGGGAACCGTAACCGGTCTGGCTTTATCCAGTAGCGTCATCATTCAGAACAACAATTCCGATTTACTGACGATCAATCTAAACGGCGTATTTCGATTTGCAAAAGCCTATAAAAACGGAGACTCCTATTCGGTTACAGTGTTAACGCAGCCAAACGCAAAAATCTGCACGATCCCAAACGGAGTGGGAAGCATTTCCGGAACGAGCGTACTTAGCATACTCATCACTTGTCAATGAGATTGATTTTCGATCGAGCCGGAAGTTTGTTCCTTTGGAACTTTAACCTTTTGACCTTCCTTGAGTTCATTCAAATCGGAAACCGCAACATATCTTCCTAATTCAAGATTTCCTAATACTTCCGCAAAATCGCCTTCCTCTTTAACGATTTCCACTTCGACGCCAAACAACCGATTTTCATCGTTTGCGACAAAGACGGTTCCATTCTTGCCTTCCTTATTTTTAAGGAGAGCTTTGAGCGGAATCAAAAAGGTTTTTTTTCGGGCGTCCTCTTGAAGGATGTAACCCCGTGTGAACATACCCGGTTTTAAGAGTTTTTTTTCATTTTGAGTGAGAACCTTGACTTCCACCGTTCTGCTCTGCGGATCGACGATTGGACTGATGATATAAACCCTTCCTTCAAAGTTTTGACCCGGATAAGCATCGACGATAAAATTCACTTTCTGGTCTTTTTTCAGTTTCCATAGTTCCGATTCACCGACGTTAAACTTCAAGATCACTTTGGAGGTGTCCACAATGATATACAAAGCCTCTCCCTCTTTGACGGCTTCTCCCTGTTCCTTAATTCTGGAAGCGACCGTTCCCGATAACGGACTTTTAATATTCGATTCCTTTAATAGGAGTTGCGTGGATTCCATGTTTTTAAAAGTTGATTTGAGATTTGCCTCGGCCATGTCCAATTCGGCGCTTTCAATCATAGTATTCAATTTTACGTAAGCTTCCTTTAATCCTGTCTTTGTTTTCGGAATCTGAATATTCGCTTTATCTAAATCTTCCGGCCTATAACCCATTCTAAGACTGGCGAGATTTTTTTCGGCTTTAAAAAGGGAAATTTCGGCGGAGTTCAAAGATGTTTCCACGGATTTCAATTCCGTTTCGGAAACAGCCCCGGCTTCGTTCAGCTTCTTTTTGTTTTCCGCGCTGCGCAAAAGATTATTTCGAATTTCCCTGGAATCCTTCACGTCTGCCTCCGCCTTTTCGATATTCGCCAATTCCCGATCCACCCTTTGTTTAGCGATGAAAAGCTTGGCGGACGCAAGATCCCTTTGACGGGTTTGTACTTCCACACCGGATTGATCCTTGGATAATTGAATTTCCAAATTCAACGTTTCCATTTTCGCAAGAACGTCTCCGATAAGAACGGAATCCCCCTCTTCTTTGAAATATTGTTGAATTCTCCCTAAAATTTTGGAAGTAACCTCCGCCTTCTTGAAAAAAGAAACGGAACCTAAAACTTTAAGACCGGAACTCGATTCGCTCAAATCGATCTTGGCAAGTTTGATACGATCTTCGAGAGGTAATACTTCTTCCTTTTTCTCGCTTTTTTTACAATCCGTAAAAAGAAACAGTAATATTACAATCCAGACGCACTTTCGAAAAATTCTACAATAAGAATATGATCTTAATTTCATGGGATCAAGCATAACGAACAAAACTCTGTAAGCCCTTATTTACAAATCGTAAAACCCGATTTGATTCCGATTTTGTGAAATGATTTTTATCTTTCATATTCTATATCCTCTTATTGTAGTTCAAATAAGTGTAAATCGTCTAAATTTAAGCCGGTCGATAGTTCCATCTGAGCAATCGCGTTCAAATATTTCAACCTGGCCCCGATTTGGGCGTTTTTCGCCTCTAAAAAACGAATTTCCGTTTCGGCCAATTGAGGCCGAGTGGCTTCCCCGAGTTTTACCTGCAGCTCCTGTATATTGAGTCTTTTTTCGAATATTATAATATTTTCATCCGCTTGTTTCATGGCTTGCCAACTGATATTCAATCCCCTGAGAGACTTTCTGATTTCGGTTTCGATAATATCCCCCAATTGTTTACTGGCAATTTTAGCCTGATACGCGTCCACTCCCGTCGAAACTATTTGTTTTTTATAACTCAATTGATCGTAAATCGAAACCGTAGTGGAGGAGGAAAGGGAACGATCCGTATCGTCCCTGCGCGAAACGAAGTTCGAGGAATCGGTAATTTGGTTCGGACCCATCAACATGGAAATTCGAAAGTTCAAACCCCATTCCGGCTGTCTGGGCGGATAATCGGCTCCCGAATAGCCGTAAAAGCCGCCTAAAGAAACTGTAGGAATGTAAAAAGATTTCGCATAACGATGCTGAGACTCCGTCTGTAATTCCTTTGCCTTAGCCCGATCAAAGTCCACTCTATATTTTCTTGCCAAAGAAATTAGGTTTATTTCCTCGAACTGGATAAAGTTGTATTTTACGGAATTTAAGAGGTCCCCCTTTAATTCCAATTCGCTACTCGCTTGAAGACGTAGCAGAATTTTAAAATCCTCAAGGAGGTTATTATATTCCATCCGGGCGTTTTCATGCTGCATTTTGATTTCATTCAGACGGTTTTCGACTTCCAGAATTCGGATTACGGTACTTTCCCCAAGTTCCAGCTCCTTCTTGCCTAATTCCAATTGTTGTTTTTGGCGGTCGATGGATCGTTCGTAGACTTCGATTGCCGACTTTCGGCTCAGAACTTCATAAAATTTGGATCTGATTTTAAACCTAAGTTCGTTCAGAGCGAGACGAAGATCATATTTTGCCAACGCTAAATCGCTCATTGCCGCGTCTAAAGCGAGAGAACGCCTCCCTCCGTCAAATACCACCTGGTCCACATTCAAACTCAAACGCTGATTTCTGCTGTCATCCGTATTCGATACGATATTGTGGGAGCGATCCCAGCGAACCGTTGCGGTGGGAAAATAAGCCCTCCAATTTTCGTTCAACAGCAATCGTTTGATTTGTTGCTGGGAACTGATTAGACGAATTTCGGGACTATTCTCGACTCCTAGCTTTTCCGCGGAACCGATGTCTAGAATAATTTTTTCCTTTGCCTCTAAAATATTCATATAATGGAATATTCCAAAACACGCAAAAATCGGAATCCATTGAAGCGATTTTACAGACAAAAAAGAGAACACGGGTCACACCCAAAATTTAAATAAGATCTACGATCCACCGTTATTTACTTCGTAATAGTTCCACGATCTTATTCGCAAAAACTCTCGCGACTTCCGAACTGTTATCGTATAATTCCAACGACTCGGACCCTATGTACTGCATTTGAACCACTTGAGATCCGTTTTTATTATAGAGGTACGCCATAATACCCGAACTCTGATCGGGATTTAAAAAATTTCCCGCTTTCGTTTCATGAACAAATCCAGTGATAACGTAATCCGAATTCGTCTCGGCGCAGATTTCTTTTACCTGTTCCGCATTCAAAAGATACGCGGAATTCATTTTTTGCGTGGCCGTAACAATGGAAACATTAGAGTTCGGTTGCGGTTCTTCGATTTTAGCGGAAGGATTCGAAATCGTCCCTTTCATACCGTTTGTGTGGAGAAAAAATAACAAATTATCGGAAAAGACGGAAGAAACTATATCCGCTTGATTGGAAGATTTGGAGAGGAAACGAACGATACCGATGCGGTTTCCGCCCTTCAAAGCGGTTTTGTCCATTTCAGAAAACGATACATGATACGTTATATCATGATAATAGCGCAAAGAAGGCCCACATGTCCCCAGACAAAGAAAACAAAAAGCCGCAAAGGTTCCGAGCAAAGTTTGAAAATGATCGTTTAACATAATTTTTTAAGAGATATTCATATTTTCGAATAGAAAAAATCCGTAATCGGTGATCTAAAAAGAACCAATACTTCACATATGGCATAAAAATGCAAGAAATAGAAATTAATAAGAATAAAATATTACATTAGAGTTGAAAAGATTGACATTTTTTCCATTGAATCGGCTATCTGTCTTATTTAGGAAGGGCATAGAAAAAATGAAAAATAAAAGTTATGCGATCTTTTTATGTTTTTTTTTATTTTCCATACTGATGCTAAGCGATTGTTCCAAGCAAAAGGAGAAAGAACTATTGAACGACGCGGAAAAACAAAACACACTTGGAATCGGCGCCTTACAATTGAATGATCTCGAAAAAGCGGAAAAACATTTCAAGGAAGCGCATCGTTTGAATCCTAAAGACCCGAATTACGCGAACAACATAGGTGTAACATTGATTACGCGAAATCGATTCGAACAGGCGATAATCTATTTTTCAAAATCGGTTGAAATTGATCCGAACTTTCAAAGAGGTTATTTTAACCTGGGAGTTGCTTATCAAAATCTCCAAAAGGATACGGAGGCATTGCGTTATTACGAAAAGGCGGCCGCAATTCCTGCGGCTATGCCCGAGATTTATTTCAATTTAGGTATTATTAATACTCGATTGAACCGAAAAGCGGAAGCGAAAAAAAATTACGAGATCTTTATCAAAAAAGCCCCTCCTCAATTTGGCCAGCAAATCAAAGACGCATATTTGAAAATCAAAGAATTGGGTGTTTGAAAATGAAAAAGACCATTTGGATATTATTCTGTTCCGTCCTACTATCCTGCAAAGGTTCGATCGATTTGGAAAAATTTGCGTCTGCGCGAACCTCCGAAAGAAAGGGAACCCCGGCGCTGTTTTATTTAAACGAATCCGAATTCTCCGCGAAAAATTTCAGGAAAGAATTTTTTTTCGAAAGAAAACATATTGCGGGGAAATTCGACCCCGTTACGCCCCCGGAAATAGAAGCCGAACTTCAAAGATACATTGAAGAAACCATCGTTTTAAACGAAGCGATCGCCAAAACCGATCTGAATTCAGCCGAAGCTCAAAAGTATCTATGGCCTTTTGTCCGCAAAGCGGTCATTTCTTATTATTTATCCAAAGAGTCCGGAGAATTCGAAATCGCCGAAAACTCGAATGAAGTGGAAGTTTCCGACGAACTGATCGAACGATACTACTCTCAAAATAAGGAACTTCTGAAAGAAAAAAATCCGAAAGAACTCAAAAAGAAACTTAGAAACACCGCCATTCTAATTAAGATCCGAGAAAGGTTAGCCCTGTCCCAAGAAAAAAAGAAAATCATATTAGGAAAGATGAGACAGAACAACAAGGTTCGCATCGTTCAAAAAGAAGTATTTACGAAAGATTTATATGAAAAATAATTTTAAAGGAATCGCAAACAATCTGAAAATCAAATCGTCGATAATGCGACTTCAAAAGCAAGCGTATCACGGCTCGATTTTATTCCTTATCGTTTCCATCTCTCTGATCGTCACTTTAAACGCGTGCGGCAGGGACGAACAATCCAAATTGGAAACTTTTCAAAAAGGAAAAAAGGAATACACTTCCCGAAATTTAGAGAAGGCCGCCGAATTTTTTCGGCAAGTCGTTTCGGAGGATAAGGAATTTTTACCGGCTCAAATTATGTTAGGTAAGAGCCTCTTTTTCTTGGGGAAAATGGAGGAATCGGAGGAGGTATTTCAAAAAGGATTAACTCGTTTTCCGGGAAACTCGACGATTCGATTTTGGATAGCAAGAATCCATATGTTGCAGGAAGGCAAGACAAAGGAAGCAAAGCAGGAACTCGAATACATACTGGAAACGGAAGAAACTTTTTTCGACGCGCACTATTATTTGGCGAAAATATATGAAAAAGAAGGAATGTTGAAGGAAGCCTTGGTTGAATACAATCGCGCTAAGATGATCAAAATCGGTTTTGATAAAATCCATAGAGATCTGGGCAAACTATACGACGTTGCGGGTTTGCACGAAAAAGCGGCTTTGGAAAAAGGCCTACTTCTCGAAAAAGCAGAATGAAAAAAATAATTCAATATTTTCTAATATTCTTATGTTTCTACTGCAACGCCGATATCAACCAATTGAGTGACAAACTAAAATATCTCGGTCTTGCAAATAGCGGAGAGTTTACGACGCCGACCGTCCTTATGATTACGCCGATCTCCGAAGCTAAAAACGTTTCGGTTAATGAAGAGGTATCCGTTCTTTTTTCTCAACCGATGGATAAAAATTCGGTCGAAACCGGAATTACAATCGGAGCCGTTTCCGGAGACAGCTCGGTTCGATACGTTTGGACCTCCGACATACTTCTCAAAGTCATTCCCAAGTCGCATTTTACCGCCGGTAGAAGATATGAAATCAGACTCAACCGTAATGTCGTTAAGGACTTAAGGGGAAATTTTTTAGCTGAAAATTTTCTTTCCGTTTTTTATACAACCGGATTTGGGCCTCAACCGTTTATTACGGAATCGAATCCTCCGGTCGCCAACCAGATCGTATACGGATTCGGTGTGAATTCCAATCCCTACATACAATTTTCCGAACCGATGGATCGAATCAAAACGGCGGAAGCCGTTTCCATTACCGGAGGTCCCGCGATTTACGTAAAAGAGTGGAATGACGATTCGACTCGTCTCACTCTATCACTGACAAAAAGCCTGGACCCTTCCACCACATATACTCTCAAAATATTAAAATCAGCCGAAAACGCTTCCGGAAACGTTTTAGAAAAAGACTACTCCATTCTATTTTATACCGGAATCGCATCCTTAAATCCTTATATTCAAGATATCGGAATGAGCGTTCCGAGTACGCCTTGGCCGGTCTTACAACCCGTTCCCTCCGCCAATCCGTTGATCAACGGAGTTTCAAAAAATAGTTTTTTGACGATCACTTTTTCAAAACCGATGGATCAATCAAAAACTCAAAACGCCATTCAGTTTACTCCCCCCATAACAGGCCAATTTACCTGGGTATCGCAAAGTTTGCTTCAGTTTACTCCTACCGATAAACTGACCCAAGGAGCGACCTACAGACTGGCAATCAACTCGACCGCTACGGATACCGGAAATATGCCGCTGGAAAATTCCTATATCGTAGATTTTAAAGTGGATAATGTGGCCGACAGTCTTCCGGTAACGGTAACCGGAATTAACAATTTTTCCGTCACTGCGTTGTGTGCTCCGACCGCGGATGGCAATGCGAACGCCCCCGTAATTCCCGCAAATCTTTCCGCAGTATATAAGATATCTGTAATATCGACCGCATGCGCTTTGGAAGATTATATATTCAGACTGAACTTCGCGACGGCAGGTAACGTGCCTCTTCAAAGTTTGGGAGACAACGATATTTACAATCAGGTTTCCGTTTCGTATTTTTCGGGCGGTCCGGGAGTGGGATCTCCGAACATTTATTATAAAAATTACAATTGCGGCCCGTCCTGTTCCACCGCGGGATCATTCGAATTCGGCATCAAAAACGTTCCGACCGGAACCCAATATAAATTCAAATTGAAAGGCGGTCCCGGGGGAGTCAGGGATATCAACGATAATTATCTCACAAACGATATTATATTTCTCTTTGAAAGACAATGAAAACACACAAGCTAAACATGAGTTGTAAAAAATCAAAGGATAGGAAATACGTCTCTTCCACGTTCGTTAAAATTTCATACCGGATAACCGCGGTTTGGATCTTATCTTTTTTTGTCGGATGCAGTCAGTTGATAGACAATGGAAAAGGGCCTTTGAGTTTAATTCCTGGCTTATCCGTATTTTCGGACGGAGAATCTCCAAGAGTGATCGGAAGCTGGCCGTTGAACGACCAAACGATTGCCGATCCAAAGGCGGCTCTTTCCATTTCTTTTTCCAAAGAAATGAATCAGACGTTTACGGAATCCGCCCTGTCCCTAAAAAGTTCGCAAAATACCGTTGTGGGAAGCTATTCCTGGGTGGGTTCGACTCTCCATTTTCAGCCCACCGTATCCCTTACGGATCCTGGAATTTATACTCTAACCGTTTCCAAATCTCAGGCGGAAGACAAACAAGGTAAAAATTTAGAACAAGATTTTATACTCAAGTTCAATTATAACGCGGACACGATCGAACCTACGTTAGCCGGTAGCTCGCCTTCGAACGGGGCCATCGGAGTTACTTCGGACGCGCACTTACTTCTCAGATTTTCCAAGCCAATGAATGTAAATCAGGTCCTTACCGAAGTTACCTCAAATCCTTCCGTAACCTTCAACCTTCCCTCTACTATCATTTCTCCGGATAGAACGACGTTTGAATTTATACCGATTCAACCTTTGACTTTCGGTACCACTTATAATGTCACGATTCCCAATCCCATCAAAGACAGTATCGGAAATCCGCTTTTGCAGACGTATCGAATCGGATTTACCGTAGGTTCCGATTTTGTACAACCCACTCTGACGAACATTAGATCCACTACGAATACCGGAAACTTCGTATTGAATGAATTCGCGATCATCGGAGGTTTCGAAAAGACCGACGATTTTATGATCGATTTTTCGGAACCCGTATTACCCTCCAGCTTATTGAACGGAATCACATTCAGCCCTTCGGTAACTTTTACCATCGTCGAAAATTCGGGAGGAGCCAATACCGGATTTATCATACATCCGAATTCTAATTTATCGATCAATCAAATATATCAGATACAGGTGACGAATTCCGTCAAAGACGCCCAAGGAAACAGCCTGAACAAAACGTTCACTTATAACACTCAAGTGAACGGACCGAGAAGTAAGTATCTTTTCGTACAGAATATCTATCTGAGTAACGCGCATTCTCTCGCCAATCGATTGTTAGACGGCGTAATCAATTCGCTTCAGCACGACGGCGGTCTGGGTCCCGCGTATAATTATTCCGCGGGGGGCGCGAAAGCGTTTTACGTTGCTTTTTGCAGAGACGATTTCAGATCGAATACTTGTTCCGAAACCGATTTGAATATGATATTGTCTTCCTTACAATTTTCGGTGAGTTTCGACTTCGGTCCCAATTCGGGAAATCCTTATCTGCTTCTACCTCAGTTAGGAGCGGCGCCTAACATCTATAAGACTTCGATTTTCGGACTCACGGAATCTCCGAACTCTTACATTTTCACGGTAAAGGGCGGACCCGACGGGGCTAAAGATTTGTACGGAAATTATCTGGAACAGGATTATTCCGTCAGATTTTCCGTTTCCCCTTAAAGTTAACTTCAAAATGAGATTTTATCCGTGATTGAATTTTTCCTAAGAAGAAAGGTAACAACGTTAGTCGTATTCTTCTTACTCGTTCTGTTCGGATACGTAGGGCTGACAAAATTAAAGATGGAACTACTTCCGGACGTGAGTTTTCCGTCTCTCACGATCGTTACGGTTTATAGCAACGTGGCTCCGACGGAAATCGAATCCCTAGTGACCAAACCCATCGAGGAAATCCTTTCCTCCGTTGGAGGCGTCGACAGAATTTTATCCGAATCGATCGAAGGGATATCCATCGTTACGGTGAGATTTAGATGGGGAACCGAAATCGACCAGGCGTTGATTCAAGTCAGGGAAAAACTAGATTTGGTCAAAGGCTCTCTGCCTCAGGACGTAAAAAAATCCATCGTAATTCGTTTCGATCCGAACAGCGCGCCCGTCATGCAGATTGCGGTCAAAACAAACGGTATCGATTTGAAAGACGTTCGACTATTTTTACGTAAAAACGTAATTCCATATTTCGAACGTGTGGACGGCGTAGCGGCCATCTCGTTATCCGGAGGATTTGAAAGGCAAATTCAGGTTAACGTAGACAAAGGAAGATTAGAAGCTCATAATATACGAATTCAGGATTTGGTCAATCAAATCGATTCCAGCAATTTCGGATTTCCCGCCGGTAACGTAAGGGAGGGAGATAAGGAAATATTAGTTCGAACCGACGGGCTTTTTCCTTCGGTCGCATCCATTGAGGATACGGTAGTTGGGGTTACAAAGGCCGGAGTTCCTATTTATCTCGGAACCGTAGGCGACGTAAAGGATACTTTTAAAGAAAGAACCAGCATAAGCGGTTTGATGGACGAGGAATGTATTTCTATGGTTCTCAAAAAAGAATCCGGAAAAAATACGGTTTCAGTCGCGTCCGACTTGAGGAATTTAATCGCAGAGCTGAACGAAAAATTCGGGGACAAGATCCGTTTTCAAATCATATCGGATCAATCGATATTGATCGAAGACTCCATCGCTTCCGTCGCCTGGGCGGGAATTCTCGCGGTGATCATTTGTTATTGTGTACTGAGCTTTTTTTTAGGAAATATCCGAGAACCGATCGTCGTCATCAGTGCGGTGCCCATTTCGGTTATGGCGACTTTTTTGATGATGTTCGGATTCGGTCTTACGATCAATACGATGTCGTTAGGCGGACTAGCGATCGGTGTCGGAATGGTTGTGGATTCCGCAACTGTCGTTTTAGAATCGGTAGCTTCTAAAAAGAAAACGATCCCCGATCCGATCCAAGCGAGTATCGAGGGAACAAAAGAGGTATTCGGATCCATCCTGGGATCAACGATCACGAGCGTCGTCGTATTCCTGCCGATCCTATTCGTCGAAGGGATCGCCGCCGAAATTTTCGGAGAGTTCGCATTAACAATTTCGTTTTCGCTCATCTCCTCGCTTTTTACCTCGGCGACGCTTGTGCCCGTTTTAACGCAATACGATTTCTTTTCGAAGGGAATAGGAACGTTTCCGCAAGCGATCGAAATTCGCAGAGAAAAAATCCTTTCCACAATCAGAAATTCTTTCGCGTCCATGGCGGTCTTTTTCATCCGAAGGAAAACTTTCGCCGTATACGTTGGGTTAGGCTCCATACTTGTAGCGGGTTTGTTTTTTATTCTAATTCCGAAAGAAATGCTGACCGAGATCGATCAGGGAGAATTCTACATCGATATCGTTGCACCGGAAGGATCCAATCTAAATTATACAAAAAAAGTCGTAGATACGATCACGAAAAAACTCACTCAAGATAAAACCGTTGAAACCGCATTTTCAAGAATCGGATACGAGGAAAAGGATATCATATTGAATCCCAAAGGGGACTTCGGTCTGAATCGAGCTTCGATCTTCGTTAAACTTGCCGACAAAAACAAAGCGGAGAAATTTTTAATCGGATTCTCCAGAGAGCTATCCGAGATAGAAAAAAATTATCGTTCTAAAATCGGAACTCGAATCGCCGGTAGCGTGTTAGGCGGCATCTTCGGTTCCGGCGGAGGAGGAATCTCCGTGGAAATCTCGGGACAAGACTTAAACCTCATCCGTAAAATCGCGAACGAAGTCGAAAACGAATTGGTCTCCACGAACGAAACGATTTCCGTTTCCTCGTCGGCTCGGGAAGAAACGCCTCAACTAAAAGTAGAATTGGACCGAGAAAAGATGGCCCACTTCGGCCTAAGCGTGGAGGACATAGCCACCACTCTAAAGACTTCCATCAAAGGGGATATTGCCACAAGATTTAGAGAAAACGATTTCGAATACGACGTGTTGGTTCGATTTCAATCGGCGGATAGACTTGGATTCGATTCGTTACGCGAAATTCCGATTCGTTTACCGAGCGGAAAAAATATTTTCTTGGACGCGATAGCGGAAGTTTCACAAACAAAAACCTTGCGTAAAATTATGCGATTAGAGGGAAAAAGAATCGCGATCGTATCCGCAATTCCTAAGGAATCGGCCGAAATCATAGAACGAAAGATTTCGGAGATCATCACACGTTTTGAAAAAGATAAGGATATCTCCGTTCTTCCGGGCGAAATCGCGAAAGAAACGAACAAATCCTTCGAAGCCCTGGCCTGGGCCGGTCTTTTCGCATTAATTTTGGTCTACATGACCTTAGCGTCTCAGTTCGAAAATTTAATTTTACCGTTAGTCGTGATGGTATCCATCGTGATGGTCGGATCGGGTTCCCTGATGTTTTTAATATTCTCGGGCAACTCGTTGAATATAGTTTCAGGAATGGGAATGGTCATGTTAAGCGGGTTGGTGGTCAATAATGCAATTATTCTAATAGAGTTTTTCACCTTGGTCGATAAAAAGAAAAACGTTGAAGAAGCGGTATACGGTACGATCTACCGAAGAATCGACACGATCCTGAATACTACTCTGACTACGGTTTTAGGACTTTTGCCGGCGGCGCTTGCAATCGGCGGCGAATCTCCCCAAGAGCCGATGGCCTTAGCGGTGTTAGGCGGTTTAACGGCTTCCACTGTTTTTACCGTGGTTATCATACCCGCGGCTTATTTCTCGATCGTAAAACAGAAATAGATGTAAGAACCTTGCAGCTTGATTTTTCCGATAAAGTAAACTGGAGTTTTGGGACACGCTGTAAATGGATTCTTTAATCGGTCTATTATACAGAAGACATATAACAACGTTTATGTTGTTTGTGGCGGTCGGAATTTTCGGATTCATTTCCATTCCAAGACTTCCGATTTCGTTAATGCCTCCGACGAGTTCTCCGGCTATCACCATACTGACTCGATATCCCGGAATTTCACCCGGTAAAATCGAAGAAATCATAACAAAACCGATCGAAGAACAAATTTCCGGAGTAGGCGGGATCGAGGATATTCTATCCTCTTCCGAAGAAGGGGAATCTAGGATCAACGTCATATTCAAACCCGGCACCAAAGTCTCGTATCGTTCTCTCGAAGTACGTTCTAAAATCGATCTCATACGAGGTAATTTTCCCAGAGAAGTGGAAGAGCCCGCCATTCTCAGATACGATCCCACCAACAAACCGATCTTCATCGTAAAACTCGAATCCGAAAAATACAAATTGAAGGACTTGAGAGAATTCGGCGAAAACAAATATAAAAAGAAATTCGAAAGAATCGACGGAGTCAGTGAAATTCACGTCGGAGGAGGATTTCAAAGAGAGATAAACATCGATATAGACAAGGGTAAATTATTACAGACCGGGGTCGGATTGGAAGAAGTCTTATCCAAGATCAGAACCGCGAACGTAGACGTTCCCGCCGGAAATTTATTGATCGGAGACAACTATATCAATATACGGGTGATCGGTAAGTTGATTCAAATTAAAGAGATCGGAAAAATACCGATTACGGTCGGTAAGTCGGAGCAAATCGTTTACTTATCGGATATATCGAATGTGAAGGACGGGTTCAGAGAAAAGGAAGACATAGCAAGGGACGCGGGTAAAGAAGTAGTATCCATTTATGTTCAAAAAGCGGGCGACGCAAATTCATTGGCGTTATGCGAAGAACTCCGAAGGGAACTTTCCTCGATTCATATAGAAGGGATTCAACAAAGTATCAACTACGATCAGTCTCAGACGATCAAAACGGCTATCGCAAAAGTTGCGGATTCTGCAATTCAGGGAGGTATCATCGCAGTCGTCGTTTTGTTTCTTTTTTTACGGAACTTCTACGCTACGATTCTCGTATCCGTATCGATTCCGCTTTCTATCATTTCGACGTTCGGATTGATGTATTTTTTCAACGTAGGGATCAACGTTATCTCCCTTTGCGGATTGGCTTTGGGCGTGGGAATGCTTGTGGATTGTTCGGTGGTGGTTATCGATCGTATCTTTTTTGTTCACCACGAAAACGGATTCGTAAAAGACGGAATTTTAAAAGCCTCTTCCGGATTGTCGAAGGAATTGTTCGCGTCCGTTTTGACCAGCATTGCGGTTTTTTTTCCGATCTTTTTCAGTTCCCGAGAGCTACGGGATCTCTACGGAGGTCTTGCGATTACCGTTTCAGCGTCTTTGGTCACCTCTTTAATCGTATCCCTAACTTTTTTGCCCACTCTTGCCAAATTTATTTTAACGAAGGAGAGTCGGTTTCAAACTCTCGTTCCGCCGCAGTATATTCTTACGTATATTTCAAAAATGAAATCTTATATCGAAATCGAAATGTATCATAAGGTTCTATCCCAATACTGGGACAGAACCTTGCAGCTTAATCTTTCTGATAAAGCAGAAAACGCAATGCCTTTGCTCTCTAAGAATCGCTTAGCAGGTTTTGGCGCGCGCTGTAAGATCCTACCTTGGCTCCGGAATCAAATTTTGCGGCGTCGTCAAACGAAATTAAATTCCGAATCACCAAATCAACATGAACTTCTACGATTTGATTTAACGAAATCTTTGCGGTTTCTACTCAAACACTACAATAAAACCGCGCTTTATTCCACGGCTATCATCGTAGTTTGTCTTTGCCTTTCTTATTTTTTAAAACAGGAATACATTGATCCGACCGATTCCAACGAGATCAGCGCGTCTTTGGAAGTAGAAACAGGAACCCATCTTGATGCGACCGATTTGATCACAAAGAGCGTGGAAAGGGCGATCGAAAAGAATCCGAACGTGGAAAAAGTATCCTCCAAAGTCGAAAAATGGCATTCGGATCTGATGATAAAGTTAAAACCCGTTTCTTTCCGGGAAGGTAAATCGACCAACGACGTTATCACCGAATTAAAAAAAGAAACGGACGAACTAAAGAACGCATTCGTATTTTATACCGAATCCGGCGCCGGAGAGGGATCCAAGGAAATCGATATTGAAATTATAGGAGACGAAGCTGAAACGATCAAAGAGTTAGCCAGAGAATCCGCAAAAGAAATAGGAGGAATACCCGGAATTCAGCAGGTTGCCCTTCGTTTTAAGGAAGGAAAAGATCAAATCACTTTTTCGATCGACAAAGTGAAAGCCTCGCAATCCGGATTGTTGCCCAACCAAATCGCCAACTTTATGAAAACTGCATATACTGGCTCCATTCCCACTAAGTTTTACGATAAAGACAAGGAGATAGACATTCGAGTCCGATTTTCCGAAGAAGACAGAGAAGGCCCCGAGTCGGTTTTTGGAGTCGCAATTCCTTCCTCTCAATCGGAAAAAGTCTCGAAAACACCCTTGATCGAACTCAGTTCGATCAAAAAGGAAAAAGCGGAGTCCAGGATTTATAGAAAAAACAAACGAAGAACTTACGGACTCACCTCTAAGTTAGGCGACATCGATACCGGTTCGGCCGTTTTCAAAATTGAAACCGCTTTAAAGAAAATTTCTTTCCCGGAAAACTATCATTACGAAATGACTGGAAATTACAAAAAACTGAAAGAGAGTAAAACCGAGATGATCAATTTAATCGTCTTGGCATTCATCATAATCGTTTGTATTTTATCGTCTTTATTCGAGTCCTTTTTACTTCCGTTTCTAATTGTACTTACCATTCCATTCTCTGCGGCGGGAGTGATTTTAACTCTATTCGTGTTTCGTATGTCCTTAAATATTTCCGTATATATCGGTTTCGTTATGTTGGCAGGAATTACCGTGAACAATTCGATATTAATTGTGGAAACTTTTTTAGAAAAATTAAAATCAAATCAATATTACGAAATCGACGTATTATTAACCGAAGGAATCCGAGAACGAATTCGCCCGATCCTGATCACTACCATAACCACGGTTCTGGGATTACTTCCGTCCGTTTTGGATTCGGGAGAAGGGAGTCAGCTGTGGAGGCCCCTTGCCGTAACGGTAGTCGCAGGATTGTCCATCTCGACGGCTCTTACAATACTTTTATTTCCCGCATTTTTTAAAATCGCGGTCCCCTATCTTCTGGAAGATCATAAAAGTATTCCGCTACAAAATAAAATCAAAAAACGTTCTAAGAAAATATAAAGGAAATCCAAAAACGATGGAGCCCATGAATACCGACATATGTTTTGAAGATGAATACATTAAGGAAAATTTATATTCCGGGAAGAGGATTCCAATCTTTCTTAGGAATCATATTAGGGATTGCGATCGCTGTCAGGAGAAAGCGAAAATATTCCATTTTGAGAATTTCATTCCGAAAAGTTCATTCGGAAAAGATTTTACAAAAGTGATAGCCTCATGGAAAAACGGACTTTCGGACAATTCCCAAAATAACCGGGATATTTTTCCAAATTCCAATCATGCCTATGATACGATACTATTTCAATTCGTGTACAAACACAGACTTTGGATTTATATAATCGGCTACCTTTCCGTGATCGTTGCGTTTTCATACTACTGGTTCTTGTTGTAGGTCAAGAGAATGCGATTTCGACAAACCTGTCTCAAAACTTACTTAACGTGAGTTCGGTATAACAAAATGCGAAAGCGATTATATGTTGCGACCATAGGCAGCAACATTGAGTTTAAGCGCGGTCGCGAGCCATTTTATCTATGAAACTCGCGAGCTGCGACGACGACCCATAGGGAGTCGTTGCACTTTAGTTTCTTATTCGCCCAAACTTTCTTACGCCAAACTCACGTTACTTAACGTGAGCAGGTCGTAAGAAATTCATGATTCATTTTTCTTTACGAAGTCGGAATTTGAACTTTGTAAATCTATTCTTAAAATGTGGGAACTACAACAAATCGCGATTTTACGAACAAATTCTAAAAGTAGGGATTTCCACTTTTGGAATATTCTTTCTCACTTTCAATCATCAAATTAACGTTAGTTATGCTTGAAAGACGAGTTTGATAAAAGGTAAGATAAAAAGAGAATAAGTCCCGCCCCAAAATCTTAAAAAATATCTCCATACGTTTCCATAGACCACTCGCTGTTTGCGCGCGTTTAAAATCGAGAAAACGCACGCAAACAGAACAGATAGATTATCCCAAACTATTAAAATCTTTTTGAGAAATAGCGCCTATTACTGATAATTTTTTCCAAGACATCTTGTGACGAAGGATCGGTGTCTTGCCGATTAAGCTCCAAGTTTTTACCGTATACGGATTTTGACTGATTTCGCTTTCATCCAAAAATAGGATCTTAAATCCTTCATTCTCTGCTTTTTTTTATATCCGGCCAAGTTTTCGTTTTCCAAGTTTCAATTGCCTTTTCATCTCTTTCCAACGCTCTTTTTTTAGGTTTTTGATACGAAAACCCTAATTGATGCAAGAGAGTTCCCACATAATCTTGATGATATGTTACTCCGAATTCTTTTCGTATGATTTCCAATACGCGGTACGTTGACCAGAGTTCATTCGGATAACCGTTACTGATCGGGCCTTTTAAGATGATTCTTTTTAATTCTTTCTTCTCTGCAATGCTCAATTTGGTCGGTCGACCTCGTTGACCATTCCACTTTACTCCTTCGATTCCTTCCGATTCATATTTATCTCGCCAACGCATTACCGATTGCTTACTTACTCCAAGCTCTTTGCTTACTCTATAACATGTATAGCCCTTCTCAAGTAAACGAATTCCCTTCAACCTACGCTTTTCCAAGCGCTTTAATTTTTCCCGCTCTAATCTTTGCATTATGACAATGGGATATGATTGATATATTTTTGGTACTCTTTTTTATAGGGATCAGTAATGATAGTTTCCGATAAATTCTATTATAACTTTTCCGTCGTTCCAGGTAAAACAAATTCGAATAGCTCCGTTTACCCAAATCGCGTGTTGCCCAGTCCGATCCTTGATCAAAGGATGTAACTTATTTAACGAAGGTAAAACCCAGGACTGTCATGATTCCGCTTTTCGCAGGTTGTGAAATGGTTGAAATAAATATCTACTCACCTACGATCTGAAAGTAATTTCCTTCTTTTCTGGTTTCATAACGTTTCCAATTTATTTTTTTACCAACAGGAATATAAGGATAATTTTGTTTTTTAATCTTAATCCCATGAACCAAAGAATAGATACCCGCCGCGAGCGAAATCGCGACATCCTTCTTACGCTTTGTCATTAAGATCATATCTTTTTCCTTATCGATATAACCGATTTCCAAATAAGCGGAAATCGCATTGATAAAAGTCGGTAAAGCATACGTAGAAAGATACGGTTTATTGATCGGACCGGGTTCCGGAAATTTTCCCTCGGTTTTTCTTTTTCGAAGGCCGTATTGAACAAATCTCATCAGCTCCGCGGAAGCGTAATGATTGTCTCCACCGAAACCTTCTCTGCCGTCTTCTCTTCTCCAAAGCTCAGGCTGAGATTTTTCTCTTTCCCAGAATTTTCCTTCCGCGACAAAGTTCTTATGACTTTTGGAATAAGGCCCTTTTCCTCCGAGTTTAGCGAGTTCTTCCCAACCTGGGATATCCTTATATTTCCAATGAATCATATTTTGACGATAACCTTCGAATGCGGACAGATCCGTTTTTTTACCACTTTGGTTCGGCCAATATCCGTGAAAGTAAATCCAAGCGTCCGCGACCGCGTTTTCTAACTTGGACCAACCGCTTTTAAAGATCATCCATTCGCTCCAAGGAGAACGTTCGAACTTCTCCTTTTCAAACCTACCTTCTCCAATTCCTTTTAATATATAGAAAGTTCTGTAAGAAGGCGTAAGCACCGCCGCCATCCCTCCCGGATGTTCCTTATAACTTGGATTGAGATGAAGGGAAACAACCAAGTTCGGTTTCTCCGTGTTGATAAACGAAATTCTTCCTTGTTGAATTTTTTTCGTTTTTTTATCCGGATAATCGAAAAGACGGTACGGAGCGTTCGGATCCTCGCTCGAAGAAAATTCTCTTTCTTCCGCATTCTCGTTACGGGTCATAACGGAATCGATTTGGATCCAAGGGATATTGTCGTTCGTAAACGACTTCATATAGGATCGAAAAGTTTTGAACCCCTCTTCGGTTTTCGTAAGATCCAAAACTTCCTTGAGTTCTTTAGCAAGTTCTAATACGATCGTCCTTTCTTTTCTTTCCTTGAAAGACGCTCCCGCCTTGTAGAGTTCCAAATATTTGCCCGAGATCGGATCGTATTTGTCTCCGTGATCTTCTTTGGGTTTAAGGTCCAGGCCTCCGTGCCCGGGATCGATTACCACTTTAAAAGTTTTAAGAGGGGATAACGGGCGAGCGGTTTTTGAATTCGACGTCCCTCGATCTTCGGGACCGGCCAAAAGAAACGATCCCGAAAACAAAACGTGAAGGAAAAGGATCGATAAAAGGTATTGAAAACGCCCCACTATTTCTTTTGAGATTCTTTTCCGTTCGAACCTTCGGAATATACCAAATTCCGATTATCACTCAGATCTATCTTATATTTTTCACGGATATTCTTACCCTCTTCCTCCGGCTTGAGTTTACTCAAAATCGAAATCCCGTATTCCTTTGCAAGACGAAAGTGCATGAGAGAATCCTTATATCTTGAATCCTTGCGCATTCGATCCGCTTGGATCATCTGATAATAAGCGATCTGAAGTTTATGATGATTTGCCGAAACTTCCCTACTACGAGCGGAAGAAGACTGAACCGATCCGCTCTGAGTCTGCTCCACACTTACGATCGTATCCGCGCATTCCCCCAAAAGCTGATCCGTCCTTTTATTGTACTGATCCGAAAACTTATTGTAAAGTTTGTCCATACTTTCCGAAGTTTCCCGCATCTTTCTTCCCGCGACCACATACTGTCTTCTGTAATAGTAATGAAGAGCGTCGTTGTATTGTTTCCAGATCGAGTTCAGATCCTCGTTCGAACCTTGAACGCTGGAACCGAAATTTTTCGTTACGGTTACGAGCGCGTGAATATCGTTTTTTACTCTCTCCTTCATGGAATCCAAGGTTCTCGCGTAATGAAATTCTTCTAAATAATCTCCCTGATACTTAGGATCGTTAGTCGCGCTTGCAAGTTCGCTCCCTTTGTCTTCGTCCTTGGATGCGTTCGATTGAGCCGAAACTGAAAATACAGAAAAAAATAAAACTAAAATCGAAATCTGGAAACTTTTAAATGACATGCAAATCTCCTGCACGGAAGTATAACACAGCGTCTTAAAACGCAACTAGTATTTTGTCGCTTTCCGCCTTACGTCTAAAACGAACAAACGGGTTCGTTCGTCCCTCTGCAAAAGGTCTTGTTCCTTTCGAAGGATTCACAAAATCGAATTCGAAGCAACCCGTCTCCGACCGGAAAAAGAGTATAGGGAAGATTCGAACTTTTGACTTCGTCCCAAAATTCCCGCACCGCTTTGTCCGAAGGAGCCTGTCTCGAAGGATCGAAAATTCTACCGTGCCAAAGAACGTTATCAAACACCGCTGTGTCCGGTCGCACTTGTTTGAGAATCCGAAAAATTTCCGGATATAAGACCTTATCACAATCCACAAACACGAACTTGCCCGACCACTTCACGTCCGAATTCCCGCTCGCTTCCTTGAGATATCGAAGGCAATGAACCTTTAAAAGACGAATATCCAAATCACGAAAAGGATGTTTTTCCAAATAAGAACGAACTCGCGCGATATAATCAATCTCTCTCTCCAAGGAGACGATCTTAGCGATTCTATTTAAACCGGAAGCCATCCAAAAAAGGGAAACCCCGTATCCGGTTCCGAGTTCGAGAATTTCCTCCGGCTGTTCGCACTCCACAAGAAAACGAAGAACCGCACCCGAAGCCGGAGTTAAAACGGGAACACCAATTGCAGCCGCATCTTTTTCCATTTGCAAAAGGATATCGATGGGGCGGGCAACCAATTCAGAATCGATCCTTTCTTCCAGACCGTTAAGAAAAATCGAGGTTCCGTATTTTCCGGGAGGACTCCCCTTGCTCATGGCAGAAACGGATGAAATCTATGTCGTTCTTCTTTCGGGATTCTTTTGTCCAAAACTTCCCGAATATACGAAATCGAATAACGTTTCGAAAAATGAATGAGAACGATCTTTTCGTTTCGAAAAGAGGAAAGATTTCCTAAAATTTCGTCCAGATGAATATGACCCCATTCCCTAGCCTGAGCGACGTTTCGTTCCTTGTCGATATAAGTACATTCGATAAATAGAATATTCGAACTCGCGACGTCTTCGTGTTCCAATACGTATTCTATTTTCGTATCTCCCGAAAAACTGACCACCGGAGTTTCACTCGGCTCGGAAACTTCCTTATTTTGTTTTAAAACAAGATTCAATTCCTCCTGGGGAAGAGATTGAAATTCCTTTTTTAATTTTTTTCTTCTCTGATACAAGGTATATCCTTGGGAGGGAACCCTATGGAAGGTTTTATGAGGAGAAAAAAAATGCTGTTGATCCAAATCAATCTTATCTCCGGGGCTTACCGCTTTCATATTGTACGAATAAGAAAAATCTTCGATCTCGGAATAAAGATCCAAAATCCTTCTCATGGGTTCTTCCAAAGCGGCGGGAACGAAAATCTTAGGCGGTTTTAATTTTCTCAAAGACCTCTGGGAAATATAATACGGCAAAGCGCAGGAATGATCCAGATGAGAATGAGTCAATAACAAAGTATCAAGGTGAATCCGATTGGGGTTCTGGGCTCCTATATCGAACATTAAACTCAAGGAAGGAAGATAAAGGGAGGTACGAATGCCCCCCTCCGATATTCCTTCGAATTGATATTGTTTGTGCTGAAACTTACAATACATCTTCCGGTCCGATGTGCTTCACGGTTTCATTCAATCCTTTCGTAATGTCTTTCGGCCCGGTCAAAATAGTCTTTACGGAAGAACTCACGAAGAATTTTTTACCGACCCGTTTGAGATCGCCTAATGTGACCGCTTGGATTTTACCCCGGTACATTTTTAGATAGTCGGCGGGCATATCGTGTTCTTTAAACCGAAGAAAGTTGTGTAGAATTCCCATCTTATCCGCAAATTGAAAGATGAAACGGTTGACGATGGATTGTTTTGCGGATTCCAATTCCTCTTCCGTGATTTTGGCAATCGTTTGTTCGCTTAGAATTTCCCTCATCAGGTCGTAAACTTCCTTGGTCGTGGAAGTTTTC